>JARYGW010000151.1:0-13007 GCA_033792295.1 Allobosea sp. | reverse complement strand
CGACGCCGGGCTCACCGTCAATATCGGCCACGAACACCGCTGCGAGAGCATAACGAGAAGCGGGGTTGGCGAACTTCTCCCAGCCCGAGCGTCGCGGGATCGGCCAGGACACCCGCGTGATGATTTCTCCCTCCTCGAGGGCTGTCTCGAACAGGCCAAGGAAGAAATCGGATGCCGCGATGCTGCGGCGGTTGGTCTCGATCGTGCCATTCACGGCCAACAACGAAGCCGGATAGTCGGCGGCTGGGTCGAAGTTCGCCACTGATCCGCCGACCGTGCCGCGATTGCGCACGGCCGGGTCGCCGACTGTGCTGGCCAACCGACAGAGACCGGGGAAAGCGCCTGCCAACGCAGGATCGGCCAGCAGATCGGCATGCCGCGTCATCGCGCCGACCGTGACGACATCGTTCGCGATGGTGATGCCGCGCAGGCCCGGTATCCCGCCGAGATCGACGATGAGGCTCGGCGCGGCAAGGCGCTGCTTCATGGTCGGCAACAGGGTCTGCCCCCCGGCCAGCAGCTTCGCATCCTCATGGTCAGCAAGGAGCGATACCGCCGCCTCGATGGAAGCCGGCCTTTCATAGCTGAACGCGTACATGGTTCACCCTTCCGATAGGGCGGTGACGGGCGACGGCAGCGCGTCCATCGCCAGTGCCCCTGCCGCAATCGCCTTGACGATGTTGTGGTACCCGGTGCAGCGGCAGATGCTGCCTTCGAGCTCATGCCGAATGGTCTGCTCGTCCAGCTCGTTCCCGAGCCGGCGCACCATGTCGAGAGCCGTCATGATCATTCCCGGCGTGCAGTAGCCGCATTGCAGCCCGTGATGCTCGCCGAAGGCCTGCTGCATCGGATGTAGTGCATCGCCCCGCGCCAGCCCCTCAATAGTCAGCACTTTGGCACCATCCGCCGAGAGGGCCAGCGTCGTGCAGGACTTCACCGCCTCGCCATTGAGATGCACGGTGCAGGCGCCGCATTGGCTGGTGTCGCAGCCGACATGCGTCCCGGTCAGGTGCAGATTCTCTCGCAGAAAATGAACGAGCAGGGTACGCTCGTCGATCTCCCGGCTGACGGCCTTGCCATTGACCGTCATCGACACTGCGATCATGGCTCGTCTTCCTCTCATGGACATAATGTCGAGGGTTGGGGCGGGCGGCGCTTTGGGCTCCGCTCAGGCCGCAAGCGGGGCCGGCCGATCGCGCCAGCGGTAATAATGCATCGCCAGCGGCATCAGCGCCTCCTGACGCGCGAGCCAGGGCATCGGCTTCAGCGCGTCGCTGCGGAAGAAGCTGTCGCCCTTGTCCTGCCCGAGAATTAGACGCGCCGCGCGCCGCCCGAGATAGGGCGCCATGGCGAGGCCCGAGAAGCAGTAGCCGAGAGCGAAATGAACGCCATCACGGACGCCGTAATGCGGGAACATGTCCGCGGAGACCGCGCACCGTCCCGTCCAGACATGGCTGATCGCGACATCGCGCAAGGCCGGGAACAGGGCGATCATTTCCTGCCGCAGCGCCTCGGTCGCCTGAGGCGTCGCGCGCCGGTGCAGGCCGGTGCGGCCGCCGAAGACGAGCCTGCGGCCATCGGGCGAGACCTGCATGTAGTTCGAATTGCGCCGGTTGTCGTGATAGGTACGCCGATGCGGCCAATGGCGCGCGATCAGCTCGCCCGGCAACTCCTCGGTCGCCATCATCAGGGCGTTGATCGGCGCGAGGCGGTCCGCGAAGGCCGGGAGCCGCCCATCGGTCAGACCGTTCGTGGCCACCATCAGCTCCCTTGCGATCACCGTCCCCGATTGGGTGGCGACACGAAAACGACCGTCTGCCTCCCTGGCATATCCGGTGACCGTGCAGCCGCCGCGGATCTCGGCTCCGGCCGCCTCCGCGCGCCGTCGCATGGCGTCCGTATAGAGCGCCGGCTGCAGCGCGGCGTTGTCGATGATATGGATACCGCCGTGATAGTAGCGGCTGGCGATCTCGTCACGGGGCGCGTCCAACCTGCGAAAGGTCTCACCGAGATGGCGCCCGCGCAGGTCCCATTCGCGATAGAGCCGCTCGCGATGGGCGGGTGACACGGCGCCGACCACGCGGCCATGCATCCGCAGACCGCAAGCCATGCCCTCGTCCCGGATCCGGGCGATGCATTCGTCATAGACCCGCTGCATCTCGCCGAAGACGGCTTTCGCGGCATCGAGGCCCCGGGCGGCCATCAGCTCGCCGAAGGAGTACTTCAGATAGCGCCCGACCATGCCTGCATTGCGCGAGCTCGCACCCGAGCCGGCGGCAGCCGCGTCGAGCACGAGGACGCTGCGGCCGGCCAAAACGAGTTCATGAGCGGCGGAGGTTCCGGTCAGCCCACCACCGACAATGAGAACGTCGACGCTTGTCGGTAGAGGCTCGCCCGTATGCAGCGCGACGGCCAGCGACGGCACGTCATCCCACCAGTACGGGCGGCTCAGCGGCGCGGAATCGCGGGTGTTCACAGGCGTGATCCTCATTACAAAATCAATTTCGCTCATCTGTGCGAAATTGTAAAACGATATTCGGATCAAGCGATCCGGGCGCCGCGATGCGCCCTTGGGAAATGGCCTCTCTTGACAGGCGAATTCAACAATGTCCATTTTCGCACATTCGTGCGATATCATTGGAGTCGCCACCGTGACAGCTTTTGCATCGCCCATCGTGCCCAAGCCAGCACTGCCGCGCCCTGGTGAACGCATGCAAGCCGGCGTCTTCGTCAAGACCCCAGCGATCGAGATCGTCGAATTGCTGGCCTTGGCCGGCGTCGACTTTATCTGCCTCGACGCGGAGCATGCGCCGCTCGATCGGCTGGCGCTGGACCGTATGATCGCGATTGCGCGCGCCTTGTCGCTGCCGTGTCTCGTCAGGATTGCGGCCGCACGGCCCGAGGCGATCATGCAGGCCTTCGACATGGGTGCAGGCGGCGTGGTCGTTCCGCATGTCGCCAGTGTCGAGATGGCCAGGGACATCGCGCGCTGGGCACGTTTCGGCCATGGCGGCCGTGGCTATGCCGGCTCGACACGGGCCGCCGCCTATACCACGCAGGGCATGGCGGCGACGCTGGCGGAGGCGCGCGACGGGCCCTGCGTCATCGCCCAAATCGAGGAACCTGAGGGCGTGGCTGCAGCAGAAGCCATTGCCGCGATTGAGGGCATCGACGCGCTGTTCTTCGGTGCTGCAGACCTCGCCGTAGCAAAGGGTCTGACGCGCTCGGACGATCCTGCCCTCGCCGAGGCTCTCGCAATCGTTTCCAAGGCTGCGGCGGCAGCCGGCAAGCCTCTCGCTGGCTACGTCGCTTCGACCAGCAAACTGGCGGAAGCGCAGACGAAGGGGATTTCGATGGCCTTCGTCGGCTCCGAGCAGAGCTTCATCCTGGCCGGCGCACGCGGGTTGGTGGAGGCAGCGGCAGCATTGACGACGGAGCACGCAGTATGAACACACAGATCCATCTCATCCGCGCAGGCTCGCTGACCAAGCTCTCGCAGGCTCCAACTCACCTCCTTGGGCAGGACGCCACGCTACGCCGTGCGCGCGGCCAGAATTTCGTGGTCGACTGGATCGAAGGCACAGCCGGCGCGTCCTTCGTCAGCAGATCGTCCGGTGAAACGATGCTGATCGCAGCCGATAGCGAGGGCGCGACCCTGCGACATGGCGGCTCCGAGGTTACGCTGCCGCGGCGGACGATCGCGATCCTTCCCGCCGGAGAGACCATCGTCAACTTTGGAGGCAAAACAGCTCTGATCCGCCTTTCCGGAGCGAGCGCGCTCGCCGACGGCATGGGCGCAGCCAATGCCACGGATTACGCGATACCGGACGCGGCCGTAGCAGCGCCGGGCAAGCCCTCCGAGTCGCGGGCTCAGGGAATCCGCCTGCATTCCATCGATGCACTCAAAGCCCCGGCCGACAAGCCGCGGCTCAAGATGCTCCGCTCTGCCGACATCTCGATCAACTGGGTTGAGTATCACGGGCTGCGCGACCGCACGGCTCTCAGCCCACACGACCACGCCGATTTCGAACAGGGCTCGCTCGCGATACGCGGTGATTTCCTTCACCATCTGCGGGTGCCCTGGGGACCGGATGCCACGCAGTGGCAGGACGACCGCCACATCGAAGCGCCTGCGGCTTCTCTGATGGTCATCCCCCCGCGCGTCATCCACACGACGGAAGGTCTGGGCGACGGCCATCATATCCTGCTCGACGTGTTCTGCCCGCCGCGCGCCGATTTCCTCGCGAAAGGGTGGATCTCTAACGATGCCGAGTATGCCAATAGCTGAAAAGATCAGTTGTTCGGGTTTAGGTGGAGAACTTCGCCTCTCGGGAACGGCCGGCGCTCCGACGAATTTCGCTGGAGCATGGAGCATTCCGGCCATCATCAAATGAGCCAGTTGAGATTCGCCGCTCCGAAGAAGCCAGGCCCTCCAGCGACTAGTCGTTGAGCTGAATTGCCGGATAGCAGCCCTTTCGCGGTTACAGGATCAGCGGGCGGCTAATGTCCGACTCGGATCAAGCCGAAACACTACATCGATCGCAGCAGCCGGTGCGTGCCGAGATATGGAGTGCCTTCGAAAGGTGGGACTAGGCCTCGCCAGCGATGGGGTTTTTCGATGCCGCTATCAACTCGCCAAGAATCAGAAGTTCGATTCTTGAGGCAAATGATAGCATCGCCGCTTGCTCGGGCAAAAATCCGGGTACGAAATTGGGTACGAGCTGGGGTACGCGGGATTTTTTCGCTTCCTGCAAGCGATTGAATTTGCTATGATATTTGTTCTTGAAAAACCTTGGTGGAGCTGAGGGGATTCGAACCCCTGACCTCTGCAGTGCGATTGCAGCGCTCTCCCATCTGAGCTACAGCCCCAAGGCGCTGGCCTTCTAGGCCGTGCGTCGCGTGGATGTCAATCGCTTCCATTGCCTCTTTCGGCAGGTCTCGACGATATTCTGCGGCAACCTCCCGGACTGGCCGAAAAAGGAAGATCGATGCGTGCCGTTCTCGACGTGGTTCTGCTCGCCCTGCAGATCTATGTATGGATTCTGATCGCCTCGGCCGTTCTGAGCTGGCTGATCGCCTTCAATGTCATCAACACCCGCAATCAGTTCGTCGCGACCGTCTGGGACATGCTCTACCGCATGACCGAGCCGGTGCTGCGGCCGATCCGCGAACGCCTGCCCAATATGGGCGGCATCGACATTTCGCCGATCATCCTGCTGCTGATCATCTATTTCATCCAGAGCGTGATCGTCCGCTACATCTACCCCAACGTCTTCTGACGCGGGGTCCTGCGCGGAGCGCGACCCCGAAGGAGGCAGGACGCATTCGACCTTCCTGCCATCGCCATGCAGTATGCTGCCGCCGAAAAACCTCGGAGGCCGCATCGTGTATACGCCCGCCACACCCTATCACAGCCAGAACTGGCATCTGACGAAGCCGTCCGCCAGCGGCCGACACGGCATCGTCGTCTCGCAGAGCCGGGAAGCAGCTGAAGCCGGTGTGGCCATCCTCGAACAGGGCGGCAACGCGGCCGATGCCGCCGTCGCGACCTGCTTCGCCCTGGCCGCCGTCGAACCCTGGAACAGCGGTCTCGGCGGCATCGGCTTCGCGGTCGTGCTCAAGGCCGGCGAGACCCGCGCGCAGGTCGTCGACTTCGGCCCGGTCGCATCACGCCGCGCCAACCCGGCCGACTATCCCCTCACCGGCGAGATGAAGAAGGACCTCTTCACCTGGCCCGAGGTCGTCGGCGATCGCAACATCCACGGCCCGCTCTCCTTCGTCACGCCGTCCTCGGTCGCGGGCTATGCCAAGCTGAAGAAAACCTTTGGCTCGAAGCTGCCTCTCGCCGATCTGCTCAGCCCCGCCATCGCGCTCGCTCGGCGCGGCCTGCCGGCCGACTGGTACACGACGCTGAAGATTTCCTCTTCGGCGTCGGTGCTACGGCTCTACGAGGAAAGCGCACGCATCTACCTGCCCGGCGGCCTGCCGCCGGTGCCGCCCTATCAGGGCTCGCCGGGCTTTATGGTGCTGGGCGAGTTACCCGCGACGCTGGAACGCCTGGCCCAGGCCGGTCTCGATGATTTCTACCGCGGCGATATCGCCCGGCGCATTGCGGCGGACATCGCCGCGGCCGGCGGCGTGGTCGATGCCGAGGATCTGGCGAATTGCCGCGCCGAACTGCGCGAATCGCCGACCATCGCCTGGCGCGACAGCCACCTGATCCATACTGCCGGCGGCCTGACCGCAGCCCCCACGCTGGAACGCGTCGTCGCCGGCATGACCGATGCGCCCGTCGATGCGGACGGGCCGTCAGCAGCCTGGTTCGCCACACTCTCGCGTGTGATGCGGCAAGCCTATGGTGACCGGCTGGCCGGCCTCGGCGCCGCCGCAGCAAAGGAACCGGGCGATACTTGCACGACCCATCTCACCGTGGTCGACCGGGAGGGCAACCTCGTCGCGGTCACGACCACGCTGCTCTCCTCGATGGGCAGCCGCGTCGTGCTGCCTTCGACCGGCGTGCTGATGAACAACGGCATGATGTGGTTCGATCCGCGCCCTGGCAGCGCCAACGCCATCGCTCCGGGCGCCCGGCCGCTCTGCAACATGCTGCCGGTGGTGGTCACGCCCAAGGATGGCGGCTGGCCGCGTCTTGCGGCGGGATCCTCCGGCGGCCGGCGCATCCTCGCCAGCGTCTACCAGACACTGGCCTGGCAGCTCGATTTCGGGATGGATACCGAGCGAACGGCGCATCAACCGCGCATCGACGTCTCCGGCCCGGATTCGACCAATGCCGATCTTCACCTCCCGGCCGAAACCATAGCCGCGCTGGAGGCGGCGGGGCCGACAACGCTCGTCGAGCATGGGGTGCTGCCGATCAACTTCGCCTGCCCGAACTTCATCCGGGTCGACCGCGACGGCGCCGAAGGATCGAGCGACGCGGCCTCACCCTGGTCGGCGGCCGTCGCAGCGAAGCGCTGAAGCGACATCAAAAAAGAGGGCGGCCGAGATCGACCGCCCTCCTGCGCGATGACTGCGCTCAGCCGCGCTTGAGGCCCCACGGGTAGGGCGCCGAGCCGGCGAGCATTCCCGTCATATCCTTGCGATAGGCTGTACGGCTGACGAACTGGCCGAGCGGGATCGTCGCGACCTCTTCCAGCGCCAGCCTGCCCAGTTCCTTGGCGTTCTTGCTCTGTGCGGCCTCGTCGGGAGCGTAGAGCCATGCCTCCGCGAGCGCCTCCGCCTTGTCGCTCTTCCACCAGCCGAACCAGCCCTTCTCGCCCTGTCCACGCACCAGCGAGGATAGAGCCGGATTGCCCCAACCCGTGGCCGAGCCGGTGGTATGGAAGATGCTCCAGCCGCCCTTCTCGACCGGTTCGCGGCTGCTCCGGCGCTGGACGACGGTACCCCAGTCACTCGCCGCCATCTCGACATTCATGCCGAGCTGCTTGAGCAGCTCGAAGGTCACCTCGCCCAACGGACCGATATCGGGGAAGTCGGTCGGGTTGATGATGACGACCTTCTCGCCGTTGTAGCCGGACTCCTTGAGCGCCGCTTTTGCCTTATCGAGGCTCTGCGGCATCAGGTCTTCCTGGTCACCGTCGTAGTAGGGCGTGCCCCGCCACCACAGGCTGCGGCAGGTCTGCCAGAGCGAGGTATCGTCCCCCTGGGTGGCTCGCATATAGTCTTCCTGCTTGACCGCCATGCGGACGGCGGCTCGCACCTTCGGATTGTTGAAGGGCGGTTGCAGGTGGTTGAGGCGGATGATCGAACCGCGTCCCGCCTTGTCGATGACCTCCTGCTTGATGTCCGGATTGCTCGCCAGCATCGACTGCAGATCGGTGAGAGGGCGCTCCCACCAATCCACCTCGCCGCGCGTCAGCGCCGCCCCCGCCGTCGCCGGATCCGGCAGGATGTTCCACTCGATCCGCTTGAAATGTGCGACCTTGCCGCCGGCATTGCGGCTCGGCGGCTCGCTGCGCGGCTTGTAGGCCTCGAACTTCTCATAGGCCACGCGGCTGCCCGAGACGTAATCCGCCGCGACGAACTTGTACGGCCCGGAGCCGATCATCTCCGTCACTTGCGTGTTGGCGTCGGTCTTGGCCAGGCGCTCGGGCATGATGACCGGCGGCTGGTCGGATTTCGCCAGGCAGTCCAGCATCATCGGAAAGGGGCGGTTGAGCTTGATCTCGATGGTGCGATCGTCGGGCGCACCCCATTCCTCGACGGCGCGGCCGAGCAACTGGCCGTAAGGGTCGCGCTGGGTCCAGCGCTTGAGGCTCGCCGCGCAGTCCACGCCTCTCACCGGCGAACCGTCATGGAAGGTCAGCCCCTCGCGCAGCTTGATGCGCCAGGTCTTGCCATCCGCGGAGACCTCGTGCCCCTCCGCCATCTGCGGCTGCGGCTTCAGCTTCTCGTCGGTACCGTAGAGCGTGTCGAAGACGTAGTAGCCGTGATTGTTGGTCACGGTTGCCGTCGTCCACACCGGATCGAGCGCCGAAAGATTGGCCTGCGGCACGAACTTCATCAGCGTGGAGGAGCCCTGCGCCGCAGCTTGCTGCGGCAACATCGGGCCGGCAACGCCAAGCGCTGCCGTGCCCATCAGAAAGTCACGACGTCTCATCTACATTCTCCCCTCTTGTGGTTGGTGATTGATGAGCTTCGCCTTGAACGAAGCCAGCGGAAATCTCAGGCGAAACCCATGAAGTTCGGGCTCTCGCTGAGCGGCCGCGCCTTGGCGAGCTTGCCGAGATCCGGCACCGGCCGCGCCGTCAGCGGATCTCCGGCGAGTGCCGCTTCCAGCGCCGCCGCCACCGCCAGAACCTTGGCGTCGCCGCCGCGCGGTCCGACGATCTGCAGGCCGAAGGGCATGCCGTTGCGGTCGAGCCCGACCGGCAGCGAGATCGCGGGATGGCCGACGGTGGTGACGGCATAGGCGAGCGCGAGCCAGTGGAAGTAGGTTCGCGTCGGCTTGCCGTCGATTTCGGCGGGGAAAAGCTCGGTCCAGGGCCGCGGGCTCAAGGTGACGGCCGGCGACAGGATGACGTCGTAATCGTCGAAGAAGCGCTGCCAGCGCTGGTAGATCGCCGTCTGCTGCTTCATGGCGCGGGTCACATCGAGGGCGGAGTAACCCAGCCCCTCCTCGACATTGGCGCGGACATTGGGACCGACCATCTCGGGCGTGTCGCGCACCTTGTCGAGATGGCTGGCAAGGAAATTGACAGCCCGCAGGATCTCGAACACCTCGTCGGTCCCCTCGCAGTCCGGCGTCGCCTCTTCAGCCGCATGGAAGAGGTGACTGAAGGCCCCGGTCTTTTCGGCAAAGGTGTCGCGAATCAGCCGCTCGGTCGGCGCGAAGCCGAAATCCGGGGTCAGCGCGACCTTGAGCGAGGCGAGGTCGATCGCCTCGGGCCTGGCGAAGTCCTCCGGCCGCCGGACCGTCTTGCCGTGGATCGTGGTCGCCAGCGCATCGGCCGCGTTGTCGGAGACCATGGTCGAGAGCAGCAGGCACAGATCCGGCACATTGCGCGCCATCGGCCCGAGCACGGAGAGCGGATTCCAGCCGAGTTGCCGCTTCTCGCTCGGCACCAGCCCAGGCGATGGGCGGAAGCCGACGATGCCGTTGAAAGCGGCCGGATTGCGCAGCGAACCGCCGGTGTCGGAGCCGGTCGCAATCGGCACCATGTTCGTCGCCAGCACCACGCCCGAGCCACCGGACGAGCCGGCGGCGCTCTTCGACGGATCGAACGGATTGCCGGTCGCGCCATAGACGGCGTTGCGGGTATTGGCGCCCGCTCCCCATTCGGGCGTATTGGTCTTCCCGGCGATGATCGCGCCGGCTCGGCGCACCGAGGCGACGATCAGCTGGTCCTGCTCTGGCACGAAATCGCGATAGAGCGGGCTGCCATAGGTGGTGCGCAGCCCCGCGACGTTCTCCAGATCCTTGATGCCGACCGGCAGACCGTGCAGCGCGCCCAGCCTGTCGCCGCGCATCGTCGCCTCGTCTGCGACGGCGGCAGCCTTGCGGGCAGCCTCGTCGTCGCGCGCGACCATGGCGTTCACGGCCGGGTCGACGGCATCCATGCGGCGAATGCAGCTTTCGAGCAGCTCGCGGGCGGAAAGCTTCCGGGTTCCGATCAGGGCGCGCGCGGCGGTGGCGCTCAGGTCGCAGGGTTCGGTCAAGGCGGGCTCTCCATTGCGCGCGCGGCCTTGCAGGCGGTATGCCGGATCGGCCTTGGGGGCAGCCTAGAGGCTGTCATGACGAATGGACAAGGCGCGAACGGGACATAGGGGGCAAGACATGAGAGGGCACGCATGAGAGAGCAGGCATGAGCACCCTCTCCACCGGCGGCGACCGAACCGAGCCGGATTGGCCGTGGCGGGAGACAAGGGACGGCCTGGCCCTCGCGGTCCGCCTCACGCCGCGTGGCGGGCGCGACGCGCTCGACGGCTTCGAGACCCTCGCCGATGGCCGTAGCGTCCTGAAAGCGCGCGTTCGGGCCGCGCCGAGCGAAGGAGAGGCGAACGCGGCCCTGATCGCCTTGCTCGCCAAGCAGATCGGATTGCCGCGCTCACAAATCGCGATCGCCGGCGGCGCCACGGCGCGGCTGAAGACCGTCGCCGTGCAGGGCGACCCAGCAGCTCTGGCTGCACGCCTGCGCGCGCATTTCACCAAGACCTGATCCATAAGCCGGATACCGCAACGCAGCATTCCGCTTGACGGCCGCCCCGGTTTCCTGTTCGACAGAGCGCATGGACAAGCCTGCGACGCCCTTTCCCCAGCGGCTCACGGAAGGCTACCGTACCTTCCTCGATGATCGCTTCGTGCGCGAGAAAGACCGATACGAAGCGCTTGGCGAACATGGCCAGACGCCGAAGATCATGCTGATCGGCTGTTGCGACTCGCGCGTCTCGCCGGAAGTGATCTTCGATGCGCGGCCCGGCGAAATGTTCGTCGCCCGCAACATCGCCAATCTCGTGCCCCCCTTCCAGCCCGACGACAATCTCCACGGCACTTCGGCGGCGCTCGAATATGCGGTGCAGGCGCTCAGGGTCGAGCATATCGTCGTGCTCGGCCATGGCCGCTGCGGCGGCATCCGCGCCTTCGCCGACGACAGCCAGAAAGCGCTCTCGCCGGGTGATTTTATCGGCAAGTGGATTACCTTGATCGGCCCTGCCGCCGAGCGCACCGGTGGGCGCGGCCGCAACGAGAACTTCGACGACTATCTGCACCGGCTCGAGCTCGCCTCGATCCAGCAGTCGCTGATCAACCTGCGCAGCTTCCCTTGCGTGAAGATCCTGGAGGAAAAGGGCAAGCTGCACCTGCACGGTGCCTTCTTCGCCGTGGCGACGGGCGTGCTGATGATCCTCGATCCGATCACCGGACAGTTCATCCCGGCCGTCGGCGAGATGCCCAAACGCGTCCAGCAGATTCGCTGCGTCGAAAGCTAGTCCGGGTTCCGCGAAGCGCTCACCCTTCATCCGCCAGCGGGTGGAGGTCGCGCACCATGCTCTTCAGCCGCTCGTCGAGCACATGGGTGTAGATCTGGGTCGTCGCGATATCGGCATGGCCGAGCAGTTCCTGCACCACCCTAAGATCGGCACCATTCTGGAGTAGATGGCTGGCGAAGGCGTGGCGCAGCACGTGCGGGCTCAGGGATGCGCCTGACAGCCCTGCCGCGCCGCCCAGAGTCTTGAGCTCGCGCCCGAAGGCCTGGCGGGTCAGATGGCCGCTCTCGCCATCCGAGGGAAAGAGCCAGCGTGTATCGCCTTGCCCGGCCGCGTTCAGCGCGTCGAGCCAGGCACGAGCGGCCAGGCGGGCAGCTTCGTTCAGCGGCACCAGCCGCTCCTTGTCACCCTTGCCGCGCACGATCAGGAAGCGCTCGCGGGTCGTCGCGGCCGAGAGCGGCAGCGCGATCAGCTCCGAGACACGCAATCCTGTCGCATAGAGCATCTCGACGAGGCACCGCATCCGTAGCGCCTTGAGCCGGGCGGTCGGCGTCGATCCGTCCCGCTCGCAGGCCTCCCGCGCCACGCTCAGCAGGCGATCGACTGCGCCCACGGAAATCACCTTGGGCAGTGGCCTGCCTTGTCGCGGTCCTTCGATCGCTGCCGCGGGGTCGCTGCCCGACAGCCCCTCCGTATAGAGGAAGCGGTGGAACTGCCGCACGGCCGAAAGCCGCCGCGCCGCTGAGGAGGCTTTCAGCCCCCGCGCCGCGAGATCGGCGAGCCAATCGCGAATATCGCCGGAAGACGCCTGCTCCAGCGGCTTGCCCGCGAGGAAGACGAGATAGTCGGAGACATCGCGCTCATAGGCTTCGAGCGTGTTGCGCGCCGCGCCGCGCTCGGCCGCCAGCATGTCGAGGAAGGCGTTGAGGCGCTGGCGCGGAATCCGGCTCATCTAGGGGGTCTTGGGTTGCAGCTTCGCCGGCGGCACCAACTCGACCATCTCCCGCTGGACCGGCTCGACGAAAGTGACAAGCGCGACCATGCCCGCAAAGATCAGTCCGGCAATGACGACAATGAAGAACAGGAACCGGAACAGGGTCGGCACGTCAGGCGAACTTTCGCTCTCGCTCGAACATATCAGTCGACGTTTGACCGTTATCCGCGAAGCCGCCCGGCCGGCGCAAGGGCATACGCGCCACAGCGATCCGTAAAAGTCTCTGCATATGACGGAACCGCAGGCGTGACAGAGGCATGACGGACGCTGCCGGTGATGCTACATCCCGGCCGAGGACACGAGCCAGCATGACCATAGCAACCATACATGCCCCGGAGACCGCCGATCTGCGCAGCGCGCTCGGCGGTCGTGCCGTTGTGTTGGTCGGCATGATGGGCTCGGGCAAGAGTTCGGTCGGCCGGCGGCTGGCGAACCGGCTCGGCATGGGCTTTCTCGACGCCGATACCGAGATCGAGACGGCGGCCGGCATGTCGATTCCGGAGATCTTCGCCCAACGCGGCGAAGCCGAGTTCCGCGACGGCGAGCGGCGCGTGATCAGCCGCATCCT
>JARYGW010000150.1:0-13062 GCA_033792295.1 Allobosea sp. | reverse complement strand
CGTTTCTCCGAACGGCGAAAACTCTATCTCTTTGTTTTGTCGCATTTTCTTCACGCGAACCCGTACCCACTTCGCTCGAAAATGCTCTAGGATCGGCCCGCCATGAGCCTGTTCGAACTCTTCGTCCGCCGGCCCGTCCTCTCGACGGTGCTGAGCCTTCTCGTGATCCTGATCGGCATCGTCTCCTATGGCCGCCTGACGGCTCGCGAATATCCGAATATCGACGAGCCGATCGTCTCGGTACGCACCGATTATCGCGGTGCCTCGGCCGAGATCATCGAGACGCAGGTCACGCAGATCCTGGAGAACTCGATCGCAGGCATCGAGGGTATCGAGATCCTGTCCTCGACCAGCCGCCAGGAGCGCAGCTTCATCCAGGTGCGCTTCCGGCCGGATGTCGACCCCGACGTCGCGGCTTCCGACGTGCGCGACCGCGTCAGCCGCGTGCGCAGCCGCATGCCCGACGAGATCGACGAGCCGGTCATCGCCAAGGTCGAGGCCGACTCGCAGCCGATCCTCTACCTCTCGCTGACCAGCTCGCGGCACGGGCCGCTCGAGCTGACCGATTTCGCCGACCGCTTCATCTCCGACCGCGTGCAGAACGTCACGGGCGTGGCGGAGGTCCGCATTCTCGGCCAGCGCCAATACGCGATGCGCATCTGGCTCGATCGCGCCCGCATGTCCGCCTACAACATCAGCGTGCAGGATGTGGAGGCCGCGGTCCGGGCGCAGAACATCGAGATCCCGTCGGGCCGCATCGAGAGCAATGACCGTGAATTCACGGTGCTCTCGCAGACCAGCATGACCGCGCCGGCGGAATTCCGCGAGATCGTCGTCAAGGACGTCAACGGCTTCCCGGTCAAGGTGAAGGACATCGCCAAGGTCGAGCTCGGCGCGCGCGAGGAGCGCAACGCCGCCTGGTTCGGCGGCACGCCCTCGGTGACGATCGGCATCGTGAAGCAGGCGACGGCCAACCCGCTCGACGTCTCGGCCGGGATCGAGGAGGCCCTGCCGGGCATCATCGAGGACCTGCCGCAGGGGATGTCGATCGCCAAGTCCTACGACACCTCGATCTTCATCGACCGCTCGATCAAGGCGGTCTTCCAGACGATCTTCGAGGCGATCGTTCTGGTGGTGCTGATCATCTTCATCTTCCTGCGCTCGTTCAGGGCGACGCTGATCCCGCTGGTGACGATCCCGGTGTCGCTGATCGGCTCCTTCGCGCTGATGTATGCGCTCGGCTTCACAGTGAACACGCTGACGCTGCTCTCGATGGTGCTCGCCATCGGCCTCGTCGTCGACGACGCCATCGTGGTGCTGGAGAACGTTCACCGCCATATCGAGGACGGCATGCAGCCGACCAGGGCGGCGATCCGCGGCATCAACGAGATCGCCTTCGCCGTCGTGGCGATGACGTTGACGCTGGTCGCGGTCTATGCGCCGATGGCGTTCTCAACGGGCCGCACCGGCAAGCTCTTCATCGAGTTCGCGCTGACGCTGGCCGGTGCGGTGCTGGTCTCCGGCTTCGTCGCGCTGACGCTGACGCCGATGATGTGCGCCAAGCTTCTCCGCCACCACGACAAGCACAACTGGCTCTACAACGTGCTGGAGCGGGGCTTCGACGCGTTGTCGCGCGGCTACAAGGCCTCGCTGCGCGCGGCGCTCTCGGTGCGTCCGCTCGTCGTCCTGCTCGCCATCGGCGTGGCGGGGGCGGGCTACTTCTTCTTCACCCATCTGCGCTCGGAGCTCGCGCCGGTCGAGGATCGCGGCACGATTAACGCGATCGGCGTGGCGCCGGAGGGCGCGACGATGACCTTCACGGCGGATTATGCCCGGCAGGTCGAGAATTATTTCAAGAACATCCAGGAGGTGGAAACCTATCTGGTCATCGTCGGCTTCCCGGACGTGACGCGCGCGATCGGCTTCGCGCGGCTCAAACCCTGGGAAGAGCGGCATCGCAAGCAGCAGGATCTCGTGGCCGAGATCAACAAGGGGCTGTCGCAGATCCCCGGCATCCGCCTGTTCGCGACCAACCCGGCTTCGCTCGGCCAGGGCCAGGCGAACAGCAAGCCGGTCGAGTTTGTGCTGCGCTCGTCCGAGTCCTATGCCCAGATCAAGTCCTATGTCGACCAGCTTATGGCGGAGGTCTCCAATTCGCCGGTGCTGACCAATGTCGAGACCAACCTCATCCTCGACAAGCCGCAGATCAAGGTCTCGATCGACCGGCAACGCGCCGCAGATCTCGGCGTCAATGTCGATATCGTCGGCCGTACCATGGAGACGCTGCTCGGCGGCCGGCAGGTGACGCGCTTCAACATGAACAGCAAGCAGTACGACGTCGTGCTGCAGGTCGAGGGCACGGAGCGCAACACCCCGCAGGCGCTGAAGTCGATCTATCTGATGGGGCGCGGCGGGGCGGTGGTGCAGCTCTCCAGCCTCGTCAAGATCGAGGAGAATGTCGCGCCGAAGGAGCTGGTGCGCTTCAACCAGCTCCGTTCGGCGACGATCACCGCGATCCCGGCGCCGGGCTATTCGCTGGGCGACGCGCTCAAGGTGCTGGAGGATGGCGCGGCGCGCGTGCTGCCTTCCTCGGTGCAGATCGACTATTCCGGCCAGAGCCGCGAGTTCAAGCAATCGGGCGCCAGCATCTTCGTCGTCTTCCTGCTCGCGCTGGGCTTCATCTATCTGGTGCTGGCGGCGCAGTTCGAGAGCTTCGTCGATCCGGTGGTGATCATGGTCTCGGTGCCGCTCTCGCTGACCGGCGCTCTGGCGGCACTGTATTATTCCGGTGGCACGATGAACGTCTACAGCCAGATCGGCCTGATCACGCTGGTGGGCCTCATCACCAAGCACGGCATCCTGATCCTGGAGTTCACCAACCAGCTGCGCGAGGAGGGCAAGGAGATGATCGACGCCCTCGTCGAGGCGGCGGAACTGCGCCTGCGGCCGATCCTGATGACGACCGGCGCCATGGTGCTTGGTGCCGTGCCGCTGGCTCTGGCGCATGGCGCGGGTGCCGAGAGCCGCTCGCAGATCGGCTGGGTGATCGTCGGTGGCATGACCTTCGGCACGCTGCTCACGCTCTATGTGGTGCCGGTGGCCTATAGCTATTTGGCCCGTAAGGTCCATACTTCGCGCCATGGTGCGCATGAAGAGGCGGCGTCTCACGGCGCGCATCCGCAACCGGCGGAATAAGGGCGCGACGCGGCCGCATCCTCCTTTCTCCTCCAAGGGAAGAAGGGAGGCCGAACTTATCCCCGCCCTTGCACCTCATGCCTATCCTCGCCCCGTCCCAGCCGACCGAGGGGGCTTCGCGAGGCATCGTGGGCCGGTTGGGATTGCGGGTTTCGCGCCCCGAGCCGTTGCGGGCTCGTCAGGCGCGGAGGTGCCGACTTCGCACAGGCCGAACAGGCAGGCCTCCGCCCTCGCCGGGCGTCCAAGCGAAGCGGACCCCCAGATACCCGTGCGCGGAGCCGGGCAGCGCGAGGTCGTCGCTGTTCGACACTCTCGACATCGACTCGACATCGGCACGCAGCCGTCGACTGCGAACGCCGCCAGGCTCCGCGCATCCCCTCGGATGTCAAAGCCCGAAAACCCCGCAGGCCAGGCCTGGACGGGGCTTTCGGTGCGTACGCCTGACACCGCCATCGCCGCCGTCATCCCGTGCGTGCCGTGGCACCTACGGAATGACGATGCGGATGCGAGGAGGCGGGCTATTGCAACCTGACCGAAACGCTCTCGCTCGCACCGGTGCCGTCGATCACGGAAATCCGCATGAAACCCTTGCCCGGCGGCTGCCAGGCGGCTTCGCGCCGGCGCAGCGGGGCGGTGACCGGCGCGCCGTCGACCAGCCAGGTGAAGGGCGGCGCGCCGCCGGAGGCCTTGAGGTTGATCTGGCCCTGTCCGTCGAGGCTGTCGGCGGCGAGGTCGATGCGGGCGCCGTCCGGCGGGAAGGCGAGCTTGAGCGCGGGCGTGGTGATCGCCGCTACGGTCTTGGGCACGTCCTGCCGCAGATGCCGCAATGGTGGGGGCAGGTGGTTGGTGCTGGCCACGATCGCATCCGCCGGCTGTGCGAAGGGGCGCGGGTCGATGCCGAGCCGGGCGAAGGCATCGAACAGGATCGGCGCGGCGACCACGCGGCCGACGAGGCCGGGGACCGCGCCATTGTCGGCCCGGCCAACCCAGACGCCGATGGTGTGCTTGCGATCGAAGCCGACGGCCCAGGCATCGCGATAGCCATAGGAGGTGCCGGTCTTGTAGGCGATGCGGCCCGGCACGGCGTTGAGCGGCGGCGGCGCGCCGAGCAGGGTGTCGGCGACATACCAGGCGGCGACGGGCTCGACGAGATGGATCGGTGGCGTGTCGCCGGCCGGTACCTCTTCGCGAAACCGCAGCGGCAGCATCTCTCCGCCGCGAGCCAGCCCGACATAGGCGCGGGTCAGATCCTGCAAGGTGATGCCGAGTCCGCCGAGACCGACCGCGAGGCCGGGGGCGCCGCCCTCCTTGGGCATGGCGATGCTGATGCCGGCATCGCGCAGCCGGGAGAGGAAGCGCTGCGGCCCGAGCGCGGCAAGCAGCTCCACCGCCGGCACGTTGAGCGAGAGCTGCAGCGCCTTGCGGGCGCTGACCATGCCCTGGAAGGTCATGTCGAAGTTTTCCGGCACATAGGCGCCGTAGCGGGCGGGCCGGTCCTCCAGCATCGTCTCGGGATGGGCGATGCCGTTGTCGAAGGCGAGCGCATAGATGAAAGGCTTCAGCGCGGAGCCGGGCGAGCGCAGTGCGCGCGTCAGATCGAGCGAGCCGGCGCGCTCGGCGGCGAAGTAGTCGACGCCGCCGACCGAGGCGCGGACCGCGCCGGTCTCGTTGTCGACGGCGAGGATCGCGATCGAGACCTGGGGCGCGAGGCCGAGGCTGCGCTCGCGGGCGAGGCCTTCCAGGCTCTTCTGCAGGCGGGCATCGAGGCTGAGGCGATGGACGCGCTGCGCCGGTGTCTCCGCCACGACCTGCTCCGCGACATGGGGGCTGAGATTCGGGAAGGGCCGGCGCTCGGTCGGGATCTCCTCCTCGCGCGCGGCGCCAACCTCGCCGGCCGTCGCGATCCCGGCGCGCTCGACGCGGGCGAGCACGCGGGCGCGGGCTTTTCGCGCCGCTTCGGCGAAGCGGTCGGGCCGGCGCGTCTCGGGCGATTGCGGCAGGGCGACGAGCAGGGCGGCCTCGGCGGTGGAGAGCCGCTTCGGCTCCTTGCCGAAATAGGCGAAGCTCGCGGCACGCACGCCTTCGAGATTGCCGCCGAAGGGGGCGAGGTTGAGATAGAGGTCGAGGATCTGCGTCTTGCCGAAGCGCCGCTCCAGCTCGATGGCGCGCACCGTCTGCCGGAGCTTGGCGGCGAGCGTGCGTTCGTCATGCGGCTCGAGCAGGCGGGCGACCTGCATGGTCAAGGTCGAGCCGCCCGAGACGACGCGCCCATGCCGTAGCATCTGTCCGGCGGCGCGCAGCATGCCGAGCGGATCGATGCCGGAATGCGTGTCGAAGCGCTTGTCCTCATAGGCCTTGAGCATGGCGAGGTAGCGCGGGTCGACATCGTCACTGGTGACGGGGAGCTTCCAGCGGCCGTCAGTGGTGAGGAAGGGGCGCAGCAGCCTGCCTTCGCGGTCGAGCACCACGGTCGAGCGATTGCTGGCCGTCGAGAGATCGAGCGGTGGCAGGGACCGGACGTAGAGAGCGAGGGCTGCCGTGCCGGCAAGGACAGCAGCGGCGAAAGTGCCGGCTGCAATCTTCAACGTGCGAAAGCGTCGCCGCGCCCTTTTTCCGGCCGGGAGAGGGCGCCCTGTTTCGTTTCCGGTTTCGAGCTGCGCGTTCACGGGCATCACCGCGCCGCGGTGATCTCCACCGCGCCGAAGCCGGTGCGGCCGAAGCGGTCGGGGCGGTACATGTCCTCGATCACGGCGGCCGGCGCGACGTAGCGGCCGGGCGAGACGGCCCGGGCGATATAGGCGACGGTGTAGACGAGCTTGTCGTTCTTCGAGCCCGAGCGTTCGAAGGCTGCGACGAAGCGGTCGTCGCGCGCTTCGGTATGCGCGGCTGCGACCTCCTGCTTCAGCCAGTCGAGGCCGGCGGTCGAGGCGCCCTCGGTCAGGTTGGCGTTCTCGATCTCCAGCCCGGCGGGCACCGGATCGACCAGCAGCAGCCGGCCGAAGCGCGGAGCGCCTTCCGACACGGTGAGCGTCACGACATAGCGCTCGTTCTGGCGCAGGCGTGCCGGATCGGCTCGCTCGCCCTTCATCGTGTAGATGACCCGTTCCAGTCCGAAGCCCTGGTTCTGCGCCGGCTCCGGTGTGGTCGGGATGCCGGCGACGGTGATCACCGCCTGGGCGTTGGCTGCACCCGGATTGGCGATGGTCAGCGGCTTGCCCTCCAGCGCCTCGGCCGAGACGGTGCGGTAGAAGGCGCCTTTGCGGGCCGTGCCGTCGATCGTGAGCGACATGCCTTCAGCCTCCTTCGACATCGCCTGCGCCGCCAGCACCATCCACATCTGCTCCTGCGTCGAGGTGTAGCTGTAGCGGGCGCTGTTGCGGGTCGCGTCGAGGATCGAGACGGCGCGGCTGACATCGGCGCGCTCGCCGTTCGACTCCGCGATCAGGGCGAGCACGCCGGCGCCGTCGCGCAGGCGCGAGCCGTAATCGGGGCGCGAGAGCCCGTCGTCGCTCGCCTGCTGCAGCAGGCCGAGAGCGCTGCCGAAGGCGGTGCGGCCGCGGGTGCGGTCGCCCAGCGCCGAGAGCGCCGCGCCGATCTGGGCGCGGGCGAGCGGGGTCGCGAAATCGCCGAGCTTGTTGTCGGCGAGATAGCGCAGGTCGCCCATCACCGGCCGGCCGTTGCGGGCCAGCACATAGAGCGCATAGGCGATGCCGGCGGCCTCCTCCTTGTTGATGTCGCCGGTGTTGACGACCTGGTTGCGCAGGCGGTCGAGCGCCATGTTGAAGGCGACCTGCGGCACGTCGAATTTGCGCTCGCGCGCCCGTGTCAGGAAGTCGGTGACGAAGGCGTCGAGCCAGAGGTCCTCGCCGCCGACGCTCCACAGGCCGAAGGAGCCGTTGCCGCCCTGGCGGGCGAGCACGCGCTCGATCGCCTTCTGCACGCGCTCGTCGGCATTGTCGTCGAGCGCGAGGTTCTCCATCGAGGCGAGCTGGTTGACCGCGAGCAGCGGCAGGGCGCGCGAGACGGTCTGCTCGGTGCAGCCATAGGGATAGCGGTCGAGCGCCTTGAGCAGAGCCGGCACGTCGAGCGAGCCGAAGGGCGAGACCGAGACCGAGACCTGTCCCGAGCCCGGCACGAGATCGGCCATGAGGTCGGAGGAGACGGTGATCGCCCCGCCATTGCCGGGAATGGCCCGAACGATGCGGCGCGCCAGCGTCGCGGCCGAGGGCTGCACCTTGACCGCGAGGTTCTGCACCGTGCCGATGCCGTTGGGCCCGGAGACGCGCACGTCGAACTCGGCGCGGCCGAGGCCGGCGGCGGTGACGGGGATCGTCATCTGCGTTTTGGCGCCCGCCGCGAGCTGCACCGTGCGATGCGTCGCATCGGCCGCGACGAGGACCGGGCCCTTGACGTCGAGGTCGACGGTATAGGCGCCGACCGGTCCCTCGACATTGTCGATCTGGAGATGGAAGCGCGACTGGTCGCCGATGGCGAGGAAGCGCGGCAGCGTCGCCTGGGCGACGACCTGATCGCGCACGATCACATCGGCACTGGCCTGGCCGGTGCGGCCGGCCGACCAGGCGACGCCCATGACGCGAACCGTTCCGTTGAACGCCGGCAGGTCGAAGTCGATCTTCGCCGTGCCGTCGGCGCCGACCTTGACCACGCCGGAATAGCGGGCGAGCGGCTCCTGCGTCGGCTTCTCGCCGTCCATCTGCGGCGCGGCGTCGCCGCCGGTGCGGATGGTGCCGCGGGTGCCCTGCATGCCGTCGATCAGGTAGCCGTAGAGGTCGCGCAAATCGTGGCCGAGCTGGCGCTGGCCGAAGAAGAACCTGCTGGGGTCGGGGCTCTCGTAGCGGGTGAGGTTGAGGATGCCGACATCGACGGCCGCGACCGTGACGAAGGCCTCGTCGCCGGCCTTGAGGCCGGCGAGCTTGACCGGCAGCGAGAGCGTCGAGAGCGGACGCACCAGCTTGGGCGCGCCGAGATCGACGGTCAGCGTGCGCTCATCCTTGCCGATCTGGAACCAGGCGAGGCCGATGGCGCGGCCGGGTAGGCGCTTGGCGGCGGTGTCCATCGGACGGTGGGCGAGGACGACGAGATAGGCGCTCGCGCCCCATTCCGACTTCACCGGGATATTGGCGGTGGTGCCGCCCTCGGCAATATCGATGGTGCGGATATCGGCGAGCTTGTCGCTGACGACCGCGAGCGTCGCCTTGCCGGCGAAGCGCGGCGAGAGGCGGACCTGCAGGTTCTCGCCATTGGCGTAGGAGGCCTTGTCGAGTGCGACGTCGAGCACGTCCGGCGTATCGGCCGTCTTGTCGCTCTCATAACCGACGCTGAAGGAAACGGCGGTCGCTGCTTCCTCGGCGCCGTCGGAGGTCACGTCGAGGCGGTAATTGCCCCACTGGACCGGCGCCGCGATCCTGGCGGGCTCCGTCGCGGAGACCGCGACCTCTCCGTCCGAGACGCGCCGCGTGGTGGTGACGCCCTCATAGTTCCAGCGGCCATCCTTGAAGAACCACTGGTAGTTGCGGCGCACCTTCGAGAGCACCCATTTCACGTTCGGCCGCGCGATGCGCTTGCCGTCGCCGGTCGCCATGATGACGTCGAAGGTCGCGGTCTGGTTGTTGCCGAGCTCGCCGTCCTTGAAGGTCTGCTTGACGCCGATGGCCGCGCCCTTGGGCACGATCGGCACGGTGACGGAGCGGGCGATGGCGCGCCCGCCGGGCTCGCCGACGCGCACCGTCATCTCGACTTCGAGCGGCCGGTTGGTCTCGGCCTGCTGGACCGGGTTCGAGATCGTCGCCTTGCCGGCCGCGTCGGTGGTGGTGCTCTCCTCGAACTCGGTCTGGACCGGCTCGAAGGCTTCGTCGGTGAGGCCGACCTGATAGTCCTGGAAGCCGGGGATGGCGCTGGCACCGGCGGCACGCAGCGTCATCGAGCCGGTGACGTCGAGCGCGGAGCCCGGCGCGCCGTAGAGATAGCGCGCATTGACGTCGAGCTCGGCCGGCTCGCCCGCCTGGAGAACCGGCGCCTTGGGCGCCAGGGTCAGTTCCAGCCGCTCGGGGACATAGTCCTCGACGAGGAAGGAGGTTTCGCCGATGGGCTGCCCCTTCGGGTCGGCATAGGCGAGGATGCGCCAGGTGCCGGTGGCGGCGCCGGAAATGAGCTGGACCGAGTGGGCGCGGCCGCCCGCGCCCTGGTCCTCGACCTGGCGGCGGCGGTACTCGACGCCGTCGGGGCGCTTGACGACGATGGTCAGTGGCAGACCGGTGACGGCGGCGCCCTTGGCGTCGCGCAGGAGGGAGGTGAGATAGACCGTCTCGCCCGAGCGATAGACGCCGCGCTCGGTGTAGAGATAGGCGTCGAGCCCGGTGGGGGCGACGCGGCCCTTCACGCCGCGGTCGGAGAGATCGAAGGCCGTCAGCTTCAGGTCGAGGAAACCGTAGTCTTCGCCGAGCGCGGCGGTGACGAGGCCGGGCGAATTGCCGCCCTCGCCCTTGGCCAAGCCGGCGTCGAAGCGGGCATAGCCGTTGGCGTCGGTCTTGGCCGTGCCGAGCACCTCGTTGTTGCGGGCGATCAGGCGCAGTTCGGCATTCGGAATCGGCTTGGCGTCGGCGAGCGAGCGGGCGAGCACATGCACGCCGTCCGGTCCGGAGAAGGAGGTCAGGCCGAGATCGGAGACGACGAACCACTGCGTCGCGCGGGTGGTGCCGTCGTCATAGGAATCGCTGCTGTCGTCGTTTGCCGCCGGTGCGGCACCGCCGGAGGGTTTGGCGAACATGACGTAGACGCCGGGCTTCAGCGTGCCGACCGCCTCGACCACCGGGAAGGCGGTGACAACGTCCTTGTTGAGCTCGGGCTTCACGTCCATCGTGCCGGTCCAGACGCTCTGGCCCTTGTCGCTGGCGATCTGCTTGGCAGACCAGGAGCCGAGCTGGCTCAGGAAGTCCTCGGAATGGACCGAGTTGATCAGGTTGCGGTCGCCGATCCGCATCACCTCGAGATCGAGCTTGTTCGTATTGACCGAGACGACCGGAATGCCCTGCTGGCCGGTGCGCGGCAGCACGTAGTTCTTGCCGGTGAAGCGCACGGAAGGGGTGCGGTCGCGGACATAGATCTCGTAATCGGCGGATTTCAGCAGCGTCTCGTCGGGGATGGCGGAAGGCACGCCCTGGCGGATGACGATGGCGTAGCGCTCGCCATGGCGCAGGCCGTCGACGCAGATCTGGCGCTCCTCGCCGCTGACGGCGAAATCGCCCGAGCCGCCCGAGATCGCGACATAAGGCGCGAAATCGACATTGCCGCGGGCGAGCGGCTCGGAAAACTCGAAGCAGGCGCGTGGGCTCGCGGCGTCGGAATCGACCTGGTTGGCGAGCAGGCGGAAGCCGCGCTTCTCGCGCAGGCTCTCGTAGGCACTTTGCAGCGAGGCGTTGGTGGCGAGGTTCAGGCTGAGGCGATAGGTGGTCAGCGCCGGGCGCCAGAGCTCGTATTTCTCGAAGGTCTGGGCGAGCACGCCGAGGGAGGAGGCCTCGTCGGTGCGGTTGGTGGCGCGTTGATAGGCGAGATAGGCGGCCGTGATGGCGCGCTCACGCAGTTCCCAGCGCTCGCGATAATCACGCGGCTCGATGCCGATGGCGGCGCGTGCCATCAGGCGCCAGGCGGCGGCGTTGCTCGAATCCGCGACGACGGCGGCATTGGCCAGCGGCAGGGCGCCGCGCGCATCGCCGCGCCCAAGCACGATGTCGCCGGCGCGGACGAGATCGACGACCGAGCGGTTGCCGGCCGTGACCTCGCGCTTCAGCCGCTCCTCCAGCCTCTGTCCGTCGGCAGCGAGATCGTTGCGGACATAGGCTTTCTGGGCGAAGGCCGGTGCCGCCGCGAAGGTCAGGCAGAGCGCGAGCAGGAGGCGGGAAAGCAGGCTCATCGTCGATCCTCTTCGTCGGCCGGAGACTCCAGCTTGGCTGGCGAAGGCTTCGGACCGATGACGGTGCTGAACGGCGGCAGGCTATCACCGCGGGAATCGGGTGCAAGTCATGCGAGTGAAGGGTGCACCGATCCGTGCTGCCGGCTTATGCGTTTCGGTTCGATTTTCTTTACCGCTTTCAATTGCCGTCTCACGGTTGCAGCGCCACGCGTTCTGACGCTCAATGCAGCCGCTACGCCTGCCCGAGAGGACGAGATCATGCTGCCTGCCCGAGATAATCGACCGCGAATCAAGCGTACCGGCGCAGCCACCCTCGGGCTGATGCTGCTGGTGGCATCGCTGTCGGACACTCTGGCGCAGGCCCCTGCTTCGACCGCCAATCCGCAGATGGCGGCGGCGCAGGCGCGCTTCGAGGCTTTGTCCGAGGCGGAACGCAAGGCGATCCAGACCGATCTGATCTGGGCGGGCCAGTTCAACGGTGCGGTCAGCGGCTCCTTCGGTCCGCTGACCTTCAAGGCGATCAATGCGTTGAAGGGCGCACGCGGGCCGGCAGACGGCATCCTCGCCCCGGCCGACCGGGCTGCGCTCGCAAAGGCCGCTCAGGCGGCGCGCGACGCGGCCGGCTTCCGGCTGGTCGACGACGACAAGACCGGCGTGCGCATCGGCATTCCCGGCAAGCTCCTGCCGAAGCGCGACGTGACGCCGTCCGGCGGCAGCCGTTGGCAGAGCCTCGACGAGAAGGTCACGCTCGACACCTCCGCCTCGCCGCCCGGCGACGATCTCGCGGCGCTGTTCGAGAAGGCGACCGCCGTCAATCCGAACAGCGCCCGCAAGATCACCTACAAGCTGCTCCGCCCGGACTTCTTCGTCGTCACCGGCGAGACGCCGACCGGGCGCTTCTACCGGCGGTTGTCGGCCGGCCCGCAGGGGCTGCGCGGCTTCTCGATCGGCTACGACAAGGCGCTGGCCCCTACCGTCGACAAGCTCGTCATCGCCATCGCGGCCAGCTTCGACCCCTTCCCGGCCGGGCCGGCACCGGTCGCGGGAACGCCCGTGGCGAGTGCAGCCGGGCCAGCTTCCGCTCCACCGCTGACGCAGCCCGCTGCGCGCAGCAACGAGCGCTATGGCGTTGCCGTGCTGCTCTCGGACAAGGTCGCATTGAGCGCAGCCGTGGCGGTCGATGGCTGCCGCAGCCTCCGCGCCGGTGGACGTGCCGCGAAACCGCGGGCCAAGGATGCCAGCGGGCTCGTGCTGCTCGACCTCGACGGGGCAGGGACTGCCAAGCTCCCGGCCCTGGCCGGGCAGGCGCCAGGGGCTGGCGAGGCGCTGGTCCTGGTCGCGTTCGGGGATGATGCCGGCAAGCGCACCGCCGTCACCCTGCCGGGGCAGCTCGCGCGCATCGGTTCCGGCGCCACGGTCACGGCGCCGCTGCAGCCCGGCCAGGCCGGCAGCCCCGCCTTCGACCGGCAGGGCCGGCTCGTCGGGCTGGTCACCGCCAATCCGTCGGACAAGCAGCTCGTCGCCGGCATTGCGCCACAGCGCGCCTATGCGCTGGCGGATTCGGCAGCGATACAGGGCATGCTGAGCCAGGCCGGGCTGTCGCTGCCGCCTGCCGCAGCCAGCTCCGAGCTGAGCACCGGCGCCGTGGTGGAGAAGGTCTCGGGGGCGGTGCTGCCGCTCATCTGCGGTATCTAGACCCTGCCCAAATGAGCGGTTGTCACGAGCCATACGATCGGCTGTGATGACCGCGTTGCCAAGAGAGCCCCGCCGCCGGTGAGGAGCGCTCGTTTTCTAAATCGATTTAGCGGAGGAATATTGGACATGACCGTCATCGACAGACGCAGTGTGCTGAAGGGTGCCGCGGCGGGGGCTGCCGGCCTGATCGCCGCGCCAGCCATCGCCCAGGCGAAGTTCCCGTCGCGGCCCGTCACGCTGGT
>JARYGW010000014.1:20542-32408 GCA_033792295.1 Allobosea sp. | reverse complement strand
CCCCCCGCGACGGCGGCTTCAAGTCGCTGAATTTCTACTATCCGGCGCCGGGCGGCGTCGTCAGCCCGACGGTCGTCCAGAAGGTCAAGAACGGCTCGCCGGCCGCCTGGGAGTTCATCGACTTCCTGTTCTCGCCCGAGCCGCAATCCTGCTGGGCCGCCGCGATCCAATACCCGGTCGCCAGCACCAAGGCTCAGTACAAGCCGGAGCAGAAGGCACGCATGCCCAAGCTCGAGGACGTGCGCTGGCCGCCCTTCGCCGAGATCCTCGCGGCGATGCCGAAATGGGTCGAGACCTGGAACAAGGACATCGGCCGCTGAGCGTCGCGGGACTGCCGGCTTCGGCAGTCCCTTCTGATCCGCGAGCGCGACGCCGGAAGCGCGCGCTCGCGCCCGAGACCATCCGGAGGTTTCCATGGGTTATCGTGTGGGCGTCGATATCGGCGGCTCGTTCACCGACTTCGCGCTGTTCGACGAAGAGACGCAGAGCCTGAAGACGCTGAAGACCTTCTCCCGTCCCGACCAGCCGGGGGCGGAGGTCATGGAAGGCCTGAGGCTGATCGGCGAGCGCTACGGCATCACCCCCGCCGAGGTCTCCTATTTCACCCATGGCACGACGGTCGGCATCAACACGGTGATCCAGCGCAAGGGGCTGAAGCTCGCGCTGTTCACCACCGAGGGCTTCCGCGACGTGCTCGAGGTCGCGCGTCTCAAGATCCCCGACATGTATAACCTGCTTTCCAGGCGCCCGGATCCGCTGATCCCGCGCGACCTCGTCTTCGGCATCGGCGGGCGCCTGCTCGCCGACGGCACCGAGGATCGCCCGCTGGACGAGGCGAGCGTGAGCCGCGCGATCGAAGGGGCCAAGGCCGCGGGCTGCGAGGGCATCGTCGTCTCGCTTCTGCACGCCTATCGCAACCCCGCACATGAGGAGGCGGTCAAGGCGATCGTCGAGCGGCTCGCCCCCGAGATCCCGGTCTTCGCTTCGAGCGAGACCTGGCCGATCATCCGCGAATATGAGCGCACCATCACCGCGACGATCGGCGCCTATGTGCAGCCACGCGTCTCGCATTACCTGGGCTCTCTGCAGTCGGCGCTGAAAACGGCAGGCGTCACGCCGGAACCGCGGCTCACCAAGTCCAATGGCGGCGTCATGACCGCCGAGCAGGGCAAGAGCGAGTGCGTGCAGATGATCCTGTCCGGCACCGCTTCGGGCGTTATCGGCGCCGCCTATGTCGCCGAGGTCTCCGGTATCAAGAACTGCATGAGCCTGGACATCGGCGGCACCTCGGCCGACGTCGCGGTCATCGTCGACGGCCAGCCGCAATATGGCGTCGGCGAACTGATCGGCGAGTTCCAGATCTACATCCCCTCGGTCTCGGTCTCCTCGATCGGCGAAGGCGGCGGCTCGATCGCCTGGGTCGACGCGCAGGGCGTGCTCAAGGTCGGCCCCGAAAGCGCGGGCTCCCGTCCCGGCCCCGCCTGCTACAATCGCGGCGGCGAACGCGCCACGATCACCGACGCCTTCGCGGCACTCGGCCTCGTCGGGCTCTCCGAGATCGGCTATTCGGCCGTCACCATCGACCGGGAGAAGGCACGTTCTGTCGTCGGCGAACTCGCGACGAAGCTCGGCCGCACGATCGAGGAAACCGCCGAGGCGATCATCCGCATCGCCGTCTCCGGCATGTATACCGACGTCAGCGCTCTGGTCTCGCGCTTCGGCATCGATCCGCGCGACTTCTCCTGCCTCGCCTTCGGCGGCGCCGGCCCGATGATGGCCTGCTTCCTGGCGCGCGAGCTCAACATGCGCGAAACCGTGGTGCCGCCGACTCCGGGCGTGCTGTCCGCGCTGGGCGGGTTGATCGCCGATATCAAGAACGACTTCATCAAGACGCTCTACAGCGATCTCCTTCCCGACATGGGGGCGACGATCCGCGGCGAGTTCGCCCGGCTGGAGACCAAGGCTAAAGACTGGCTGCACGAGGATCAGAGCTATTCCGGCGAAAGCCACCTGATCTACTCGGCGGAGATGCGCTATCGCGGCCAGTCCTTCGAGCTCGACACCCCGCTGGATCCGGCCACGATCGTTGCCGGTGACACCGCGGCCATGGCGCAGGCCTTCCATGCCGAGCACGAGCGTGTCTACGGCCACAGCGATCCCACCGCAGCGGTGCAGATCATCTCGCTGCGCCTCGTCATCAGCGGGCGCACCGCCCGCCCTGAATTCAAGCGTCACGCGCTGGTCTCGGAAGGCGCAAGCCCACGCCGCCATGCCGAGGTCTGGCTCGACGGGGCGCTGCGCAGCGTGGCGGTCTTTGCCCGCAGCGATCTGAAGCCCGGCCAGAGCTTCGCGGGCCCCGCCGTCGTCACTCAGGACGACTGCACCACCGTCGTCCTGCCGAACATGACCGTCAGCGTCGACGAATATGCCAACCTTCGCATCGTTCCGGAGACCCGGCCGTGAAGCTCGACAACACCACATTGCAGGTCCTGGCGAACTACTGCGCCGCCGCGGCCGAGAGCATGGGCTGGACCTTGATGCGGACGGCCTACTCCACCTTCGTCAAGGAGACGGAGGACTTCTCCTGCCAGGTGCTGACCCGTGACGGCTTGACCGTGGCTTCGCCGAAGACCTTCGGCGCGACCTGGTACACCGGTCTCGACTATGGCGACGTCATCAAGCTCTTCGACTACGAAGAGGGCGACATTTGCATCACCAGCGATCCCTATTCCGGCTACGTCGCGACCCATACGCCCGACATCCACATGTGGAAGCCGGTCTTCCGCGACGGCGAGATCGTCTGCTTCGTCGGCAACCACATCCACAACACGGATGTCGGCGGTGCCGTGCCGGCGACCCTGTCGCGCACGCTGACCGAGATCCAGCAGGAGGGCCTGCGCATCCCGCCGATGCGGCTGATGCGCGGCGGCGTCCTCAACAAGGACCTGCTCGACATCATCGCCCATAACGTCCGCCTGCCGGAGCAGAACTGGGGCGACCTCAACGCCCAGATCGCCTGCGCCAATGTCGGCGAGCGCAAGATCCACGAAATCCTCGACCGATTCGGCAAGGACAATTTCGTGGCCGGTCTCGATCAGTTGCTAGACTACGCGGACAATCAGGCCCGCGCCGTCATCAGCACGATCCCCGATGGCGAGTATTTCTTCGCCGACTATGCCGACGAGGACGAGGCGGGCGGCTATCCTGTCCGCGTCGCTGTGAACCTGAAGGTGCATGGCGATACGTTGACCCTCGACTTCACCGGGTCCGATCCGCAGCTTGCGACCTCGCACAACATGCCGACCGGCGGCAAGGAACGCCATTCCCTGGTGACAGTGGGCACAGTCTACGCGCTCTATTGCCTCGATCCGACGATGATGCTGAACGCGGGTCTCATGCGGCCGACGCGCGCAATCCTGCCGGAAGGGACCATCATGAACGCCGTGTCTCCGGTCGCGGTCGGCATGCGCACTCTGGCCTGCACCCTGGCCCAGACGGTCACCCTCGGCGCTTTCTGTCGTGCCTTGCCAGACCGGATGCCGGCATCTCCGGCGAGTTCCGTCACGCTGATGAACATCAAGACCAGCACGCGGTCGGGCAGGCCTATCATGGCCTCGGTCGGCCCGGTCGGCGGCGGCGCTGGCGGCAGCGCCTTTAGCGACGGCGCGGACGGCAGCGGAGCCAATCTCTCCTTTCTGAAGAATACGCCGGTCGAAATCAGCGAGGCCGAGATCCCGGTTCGCATCAAGCGTTATGGTCTCGTGCCGGACTCGGGCGGCCCAGGCGAATATCGTGGCGGTACCGGCCTCGAGATGGAGCTCCAGCTCGACCAGCCCCAGTCCATGGTGACCGCCCGCAACCGGGACCGCTCCGTCATTTCGGCCTGGGGGCTGCGCGGCGGACGCTCGGGTGCCGTCTCGCGCTTCGTCAAGAATCCGGACACAGCGGGCGCCATCGAGCTTGGATCCCAGGATCTGGTGAAATGCGATCCCGGCGACGTCATATTGATCCAGGGGCCGGGGGCAGGGGGCTACGGCTCGCCGCTGGACCGGCCCGTGGAGAAGGTACTCACCGACATTCGGCGAGGATTGGTTTCGGTCGAGCGGGCGAAGAGTGATTACGGTGTCGTCATCGCGGCCGATGGCGGGGCCGACCAGACGGCGACCGCCCAGTTGCGCAAACAGTTGCGCAGCGACGCCGATCAAGCCGAGTTTGGACACGGCCCGGGTAGGTTGGCTTTCGAGGCGATATGGACTGAAGCGCGCTACGGGGTGTTGACCGACATTCTCGCCAAGCTGCCTGTGACATGGCGCTATTTCGTCAAGCACGAGATCTTCCGCCAGATTCAGCATCCGCCCGTCGACGGATCTGATGGCGCGGATGAGGTCTATCGAGCCTACGCCCAGGTGACGGACCGCTTCGCCGATCTCCCGAAAGCTTCGTAGCGATCGACCATCGCATATGCCGGTCGAAACGGATCATCGGCTCTTACGTGAGGCGATGATCTATGTCGCGCTTATTGGGTCAACCCGATAATGACTATGAGATCGAGTGCAAACAGGCAGCCGAGCGCTTCGCGTTTGGCCTCAAACCCCGTTGCCGGGTTGCCCTATGGCAGGCATCCCAAGTGTCGGCTGAGGGCTTCGCCGAGGCGAGACGCGCCACTTCCGGGCATCGATTAGCTACGCGGAACCGGATGTTCTACGCTGCCAATCGTTGTCGACGGATTCGAATGATCTGCTGGGTTCAGCGTTCGGCCCCCGCGATCCATTGCTCCCAGCAAATCTGCAGCTTTGCCCCGGCGCCTCGCAACGGCTCCGGGGGCAGCCAGTCGGGGCCGTTCTGGACGAGCCGATCTCTCAGGAGCTGAGATCGTAGACCGCAGGCCAGCTCGGCCAGGAGCTTTCCCTGAATCGTGCCACGCGTGACGCCTGCTCCGCCGCACCCAACCGAAACAAAAAGCCGCGGCTTAACCTCCCCGAACAGGAAGGCGCCGTTATGCGTCACCGCGGTGAGGCCGCCCCAGACATGCTCCAGCTCATGCGCCTTCATCGCGGGAAAGCGGTTTCGATAATGCTCGGTCAGCATCGCCCGGACGGCCGCGGGTTCGAGCTCCCGCTCGTAGGAATCGCCGCTCCTGATCAGCAGGCGTGTCTTTATCTTGCGCATCGTGGTGCCCATACGATGCGCCGGCAGGGCACCCCACTCGGCTATTTCGCCGAGAAGCTCCAGCTGGTCTCGATCGAGCTCCGGCGTAAATGCGCCATAGGTGTAGATGCCGACCATCCGGTCGCGACCGAGGCCGAAGGCGCGCGCGTGCAGGTTGTTGGTGATGAAAACCCTGTCCGCGACAAACTCGCCACGGCTCGTTTCGACCGTGAAAGGCGCTTCATCGCTCAACGCATGCACGGGAGTATTTTCGAGAAGTGTCACCCCGGCCGGCAGACTGTCGGCGAGGCCTCGATGAAGAGCCGCCGGCTGGACGAGGGCGCGGGTGAGCGACCGGATCCCATAGCGATAATAGCCGGTCCCAAAGATCCGCCGCAGTTCCGAGGCGGAATATTCTTCGGTCGCGATGCCCCAGGATTCGTAACGTTCGCGCGTTGCGGCAAGCGATCTTTCGCCGCGCGGCGTCGCCGCAGTCGTGATGGCCGGCACGGCTTCCTGCCAACTGCAGTCGATCGCATGCGTAGCGACAAGTTCGCGCAGCCAATCGACGCCCGCCTGGACCAGTGCCATCTGCCGAACGGCCCACTCGCCGGCGAAGCCGGCGGCGCTGGCGCTCGGCTCGCCCGGGTTGATCAGCAGATAGCCGGAATTCCGGCCCGAGGCCCCTTCGCCGATGGTCGCCGCGTCCAGAAGGAGGATCTCGTCACCTGGCGCGAGTTCGGCCAGCCTTCGCGCAGCAGCCAGGCCGGTATAGCCTGCACCGACGACCACGCTTCTGAAACGACGCCCGCTCGGAACCCGTTCTCGCGCCATGCGCTTCGGCAGCAGCACATTCCAACCGGACGGCGCGGCGTAGGCGGGAGCTTTTTCTCGGAACCTCATTTCAGCACCCCGTCAAACAGCGATGAAGCGCGGGGGCGGGTTGAGAGGCGAACCATTCCCGCTTGACGCGCATGCCTATCTGCCGGCTGCGGCCTCACGCGCGAAGCCAGGCACCGCCGCCAGCAATTCGCAGGTGTAGGACGCTTCCGGCTGTTCGAAGACGCGCCGCGACAGGCCGATCTCGACGATCTGCCCGCGTTGCATTACCGCGATCCGGTCGCAGATATTGGACGCCACGCGCAGATCGTGCGTGACGAAGATCATCGCGAAGCCGAGCCGCTTCTGCAGGCCCTCGAACAGCCGCAGCACCTGGGCCTGCACGGAAACATCGAGGGCCGAGACCGCCTCGTCCGCGACGATGACCGAAGGCGCCATCGCGAGCGCACGGGCGATGCAGATGCGCTGACGCTGACCGCCCGAGAATTCGTGGGGAAAGCGGCTGAGCGCGTCACCTCGGAGCCCGACGAGCTCCATCAGCTCCTCGGCGCGCGCCAGGGCCTGGCCACGCGGCGTGCCGTGCTGGACAGGACCCTCGATCAGGGATTGCCCGATGCGGCGGCGTGGATTGAGCGATTTGTACGGGTCCTGGAACACCATCTGGATATGGCGGCGCATCTCCCTGAGTTCCGCCCCGGCCAGGCCGGCGACGTCGCGTCCCTTGAAGAGGATGCGGCCGGCATCCGGTGTCTCGAAACGCAGCAGCGTCTTGGCGAGACTGGTCTTGCCGGAGCCGGACTCGCCGACGACGCCAAGCGTCTCGCCCGGCGCGAGCTGGAAGGAGACCGCATCGAGCGCGCGCGTCTCCCGTCGGATACCGAGGAAGCTCGTGCTGCGGTAGGTCAGGGACAGGTCCTCGACGGCCAGAACGGGCGGCTCGCTCGCTTCAGCCTGCGTCCGGTAGCGGAAGCGTGGTACGGCGTCGATCAATGCACGGGTATAAGGGTGCTCCGGCGCCGTCAGGACCTTGTCCGGCGCGCCCCGTTCGACAATCTCGCCTTGCCGCATGACGACGACGTAATCAGCGACATCGGCTACGACGCCGAAGTCGTGGGTGATCATCAGCACGCCGCTATCGTGCTTGGTCAGAAGCTCGCGGAACAGCCGCAGGATCTGGGCCTGGGTCGTCACATCGAGCGCGGTGGTCGGCTCGTCGGCGATGATCAGGGCCGGTTCCAGCGCGAGCGCCATGGCGATCATCACGCGTTGGCGCTGGCCGCCGGAAAGCTGGTGGGGATAGGCTTTCGCGAGCCTCGCCGGATCAGGCAGATGCACATCCGCCATCAGCTCCGCGACGCGGGCATTGACCCAGTCCCGCCCCATCTCCGGGCGATGAATTCGCAAGACCTCGGCGATCTGCTCCCCGGCCCGCATCACCGGGTTCAACGCCGTCAGCGGCTCCTGGAAGATCATCGCCATGCGGTTGCCGCGCAGTTCGCACAGCCGCGCCGGCAAGGCGGCGGCGATATCCACTCCCTCCAGGCGGATCGTCCCGCCGGTGATCCGCAGCACCTTCTCGGGCAAGAGACGCATCACGGCCGCTGCCGTCACCGACTTGCCGGAGCCGGATTCGCCGACCACGCAGACGATCTGCCGACGATGAACGTCGAGCGAGACGCCATGAACGGCATAGGTACGATCGAGGCCGGCAGGCAGCGCGATGCTGAGGTTTTCGATGCGAAGGATCGGTTCGGGCACGGTCATGACGACACCTTCGCGGCACGGGACAGGCGCGGGTCGAGGCGATCCCGCAGCCCATCGCCGAGCAGGTTCACCGCCATCACGGTCACAGCCAGGAACAGCCCGGGCGCGAGGATCGTCCACGACGCGCGCTGGAACACGGCGCGCCCCTCGGCGAGCACATTGCCCCAGCTCGGGACATCGGGCGGAAAACCGACACCGAGGAAGCCGAGAACGGCTTCCGACAGGATCGCGGCGGCGAACATATAGGTCGTCTGGACGATCAAGGGCGCGAGGCAGCTCGGCAGGATGTGGCGGACGAGCACCAGCATCGGCGGAATGCCGAGCCCTTCGGCCGCACGGACGTAAGATTCCTCGCGCACGCTGAGCACGATGCTGCGCACCAGCCGTGTCACGCGCGGAATCTCCGCGAAGGTGATCGCGGCCACGATGGTCATCAGGCTGGGTCCGACCAGCGAGACCAGCGCCACGGCGAAGAGGATGCCAGGGATCGCCATGATCCCGTCCATGATCCGCATGACGATGGGATCGAGCCAGCGCAGATAGCCGGTCAGGAGTCCCATCGCAGTGCCGATGGCGGCCGCAGCGACTGCGGCAAGCAGCCCGACCAATAGCGAGATCCGGCCGCCATGAAGCACCAGTGCGAAGACATCGCGCCCGAGCGCATCGGTACCGAACCAGAATTCGGCGCCGGGCGGACGCAGCCGCTGGCGCGGACGGATCAGGAAAGCATCGTCGCCGGTAATCGCGGTGGCGAGTACGGCCGAGAGCACGATCACCAGCAACAGCACGCCGCTGAGCAGGGCGATGCGATTCACCAGGAGCGCTTCGAGGAAGCGATTGCGCTGCGAAGGGATATTGGCCCGTTCCGTTGCCGACATGGCGGGCCTCAATAGCGAATACGCGGATCGACGATCACATAGGCGAGGTCGATCAGGAGGTTCACGCCGACATAGATCAGCGCGAAGAACAGCATCAGGCCCTGCACCACGGGATAGTCGCGAGCCAGGATCGCATCGATCGTCAGCCGGCCGACTCCGGGCAGGTTGAAGACGCTTTCGGTCACGACGACGCCGCTGATCAGCAATGCGATGCCGAGCCCGATCACCGTGATGATCGGCACCGCTGCATTCGGCATTGCATGGCGCCAGAGCACGCGGCGCTCGACGTTGCCCTTGGCGCGCGCCGTGCGGATGAAATCTTCGCTGAGGATTTCGAGTAGGCTGGAGCGCGTGACACGCGAGATCAGCGCCATGAAGACCAGCGCCAGTGTCAGTGACGGCAGAACGAGATGCCGCAGCGATGCGACCGGGTCCTCGAACGGGCTGACGTAGCCCTGAACGGGGAAGAGATCGGCCTTCACCGAAAACAGCAGGATCAGAACATACCCGATGACGAAGGCCGGCACCGAAAAGCCGACCACGGACAGCACCATCACTGCCCGGTCGACCCAGCTGTTGTGCCGCCAGGCTGCGACCGCGCCGAGCGGTACGGCGACGAGCACCGTGATCAGGATCGCGCTCAGCGCCAGTACGAGCGTCGGCTCCAGCCGGTCGAAGATCAGGCTGAGCACCGGAATCTTCGACAGGATGGAGGTCCCGAGGTGGCCGCGCGCGATCTCGCCGAGCCAGGCGAGATATTGCACGATAAGCGGTCTATCCAGCCCCATATCGGCCCGGATGCGCGCAAGGGCCTCCGGGCCGGCTGTCTCGCCGGCGATGATCAGTGCGGGATCGCCCGGGCTCAGGCGAAGCAGCAGGAAGACGATGGTGGCGACGACGAGCATCACCGGCACCGCCATCGCGATCCTGAGCGCGATCAGCTTCAGCATCAGATCTTGTCCACGCCCCAGGTCACCATGACCGGGGACGGCACATAGCCAGATATGCTGGAGCGGAAGGCCTCGTAGTCGAAATAGGTGCCCAGCGGGATATAGAAGACGAGCTCATAAGCGCGCTTCTGCATCTCCTCGACGATGGCCTTTTGCGTGGCCGGATCCGTCTCGCGCTGGTAGCGGCCCTTGAGGGCCTCGGTCTCGGGATCGTCGACGAAGCCCGTATAGGCGCCGTTGCCGCGCGCATCGAAGTTCAGGTTGCCCAGCGGAGAGATCAGGTCGATGCGGTCGAAGACGGCATGTGCCAGATTCCAGCCGCCCTCGGCAACGGACCCGGGCTTGGCGCGCCTCGCGAGGAAGGCGCTCCATTCCATGGTCTGGATCTCGGAGGGAATGCCGATCTGGCGCAGGAGTTGCTGTGTCAGCGGCGCGAGCGGGGCGAAGGAAGCGATGTCGCCGGGCGTGATGATGACGATCTTCTCGCCCTTGTAGCCAGCCTCCTGCAGCAACGCCTTCGCCTTGGCGATATTGGGCTTGCCGGTATCGGGGAAGCCGACAGCCGTCTCCAGCGGGGTGCCGCAGCCGAAGAAGGCCGCGCAGACCTGATAGGATCCCGGGTCGCCGATCGAGGCATCCATATAGTCCTGCTGGGTGGCGACGGCTTGAACCGCCTGGCGCACCTTGACGTTGTCAAAAGGCGGCTGCGCCCAGTTGAAGCGGATCGTCGAGGCGTTCGGGCCGGGCCGGCGCCGGATCTCCACGTCCTTGTTGCCCTGGAGCAGGGAGCGCTGATCTGCGTTCATGTTCTCGAGCAGGTCGATCTCGCCCTTGGCGAGCGCGTTGATCGCCGTCTGCTTGCTCGGGAACCAGACGACCTCGACCCGGTCGACCTTGACGACCTTGCCGCCCGCGAGCCCATCCGGCGGCTCGGAACGCGGAACGTATGTCTCGTTGCGCTCATAGGCCCAGCTCACGCCGGGGCGGAATTCGGACTGAACGAAGCGGAACGGGCCGGAGCCGACGACCTCTTCGAGAACCTTGTCTGCCGGAAGATCGGCGATGCGCTTCGGCATGATGAAAAGCGGGATGGAGCTGGGGCGGGCGAAGCCCTCCAGCATCGGTCCGAACGGCTCTTTCAGCTCGACGCGGAAGGTCCTCGCATCGACGGCGCGCATGCCCGTGGTGACGGCAGCGAGGCGCAGGCCCACCACATCCTTCTTCGCCCAGCGTGCAATCGAGGCGATGCAATCCTCCGCGGTGACCGGCTGCCCGTCATGGAAGGCGAGTCCGTCGCGCAGCACGAAGGTCCAGCTCAGCTTGTCGTCGCCGAGCGACCACTCCTTCACCATCTGCGGCTGCGGCCGATACTGTGAATCGACCGAGAACAGCGTGTCGTAGACCATGAAGGCGTGGTTGCGCGTGATGTAGGCGTTGGTCACCACCGGATCGAGCACGCGCAGGGCGGCGTGCGGCGCCAGCCGCAAGGTCTTCTTCGCCTGTGCCCTCGCCGGGCTCATGGCGGCGAAAAGCGCGCCGGCCGACAGCGCCAGGGCGTCGCGTCGATTGATCAGCATTGGCTCCGTTCCCTTTGTCAGGCGGGCTTTGTGCCCGCTTCGCTGCGAATCCCTGTTCGGCTCAGTAGCTGCGGCCCCGGCGCGGATCCGGCCAGAACGAGGTGCCCGCGCGGGCCGGACCCCCGCCGACGCCCATCGGCACGCCGTCGGCGCGCCAGCACGCGGCGCCCTCCATCGTGCCGTCGGCCGCGAAGCCGATGATGCCCATGCCCCCTGCGACGTGATCGACGGCCGAGACGCGGTGGCCGAGTCCGGCGAGCGTCGCGCGCACGGCCTCCGGAACGCCGAGCTCGATTTCGGCCTCCTGTCCCCAGGTGAAGATGCGCGGCGCCTCGGCCGCCTCCTGCGGCGTCATGCTGTGGTCGACGAGGTTCAGGACCGCCTGCATCGCCGAGGCCGGGATGCGGTGCGCGCCGGGCAGGCCGAGTGCGAAGATCGGCCTGCCGTCGCGCTTGCCGATCAGGGCGGTGATGCCGCTGGTGATGCGTTTGCCCGGTTGGAGCGACAGCGCCTTTCCGGGATGCGGATCGAACAGATACATGTAGTTGTTCGGGATGATCCCCGTCCCCGGGATCATGATGCGCGCGCCGAACAGGCTGTTGATCGTTTGGGTCGAGGTGACGATGTTGCCGTCGGCATCGGCGGTGGTGACATGGGTCGTGTTGGCCGACTCGTTCGAGAGGATGCGAGCCTCGAAGGCCCGTGCCTT
>JARYGW010000014.1:1980-20532 GCA_033792295.1 Allobosea sp. | reverse complement strand
GCGGTCGATCTCCGGGCGCCGCAATTCGGCATAGGCCTTGGAGATCAGCCGGGCAGTCGGGACATCGACGAAATCGGGATCGGCGGTGACGGCGCGTCGATCGGCAGCGGCGATCTTCAGCGCTTCCAGCACCAGATGCAGGGTCTCGCTCGTACCGAAACCGAGCTTCCCGACGTCATAGGCTTCGAGAAGATTGAGGATCTGCAGCGTCTGGACGCCACCCGAGCACGGCGGCGGCGGCCCGACGATCTCGACGCCGCGATAGAGCCCCCGGACCGGCTCGCGGTCGATCGTGCGATAGGTCACGAGATCTTCGAAGCGCAGGAAGGATCCGGCCTGCTCGAGATGGGCCGCGATGCGTTGGCCGAGCGTACCGCCATAGACGGCGTCGGGCCCCTCGGCCGCGATCTGGCGCAGCGTTCCGGCATAATCCTTCTGGATCAGCAGATCGCCGGCCTGCAGCGGTTGGCTTCCGGGCAGGAAGACGGCTGCGATCCCCGGATCGAGCGCGAGGTCCGGCGCGATCTCGGCGATGCAGGTGGCCAGATAGGGCGAGAGCCTGAAGCCGCGCTCGGCGTGGCGGATCGCCGGTTCGATCAGGTCGCGCAGCGGCAAGCGGCCGAAGCGCTCGGCCGCTTCGCACCAGGCTTTGAGTGTGCCAGGCACGGCGACGGCCTTCGGCCCGACCCGGTTGGCGCGGCCTCTGGCCTCCATGTAATCGGGCCACCCGTCCGAGATGGGCGTGAAACTGTCGGGACGCGTCGCCGCCGGCGCGGTCGAGAGACCATCGAGGACGATCTCGCGCCCGTCCGCCAGCCGGATCAGGGCGACGCCGCCGCCGAGGATGCCGACCATCATCGGCTCGACCACCGTCAGCGTGAAGAGAGCCGAGACCGCGGCATCGATCGCGTTGCCGCCGGCTGCCAGCATCTCGACGGCTGCAGCCGAAGCGAGTGGGTGGTTGGTCACCGCCATGCCGCGATGCGCGGTGACTGCTGTCTTCTCGCAGATGAAGGGGCTGCCCGCCCGATCGCGCCAATCCATTGCCACGAACCCGATGCTGATGATCGGGGATTATCGGACTGGTTCTTCAAATCAGTCCAATATGCAGCCGGCGCATTTTTGATAACTAGAGATTATTGATCGGTGGCGGGAGCCGCCTTGCGGGCATGCGCCGCAAAGGCCCGGGCCACCGGGGAAGGCTCGTTGCGGCGATAGGCGACGGCAAGCTCGGCCAGCACCGGCTCGCCCTCGATCGCGCGGTAGCGGAGGCCGGGGACCTGAATGCTGCGGAGTGACTGCGGCACCAGGGCGACGCCGAGGCCGACGGCGACCATGCTGGCGATGGTGACGAAGTCGCGCCCCTGTGGGCCAAGCCGGGGGAAAAAGCCGGCGGCGCGGCAGGCCGCGTTCGTATGCGCATGGAAGCTGACGCCGGCCGGATGGCGTGGCGTGATGAAGATGTCTCCGTTGAGCGCCGACAGCGGTACCCGCTCCTCATCTGCAAGGGCATGGTCCCGGGGCAGCGCCAGCATGATCTCCTCGAACAGGACCGGGGTCGAGAGGATGCCGAGCGGCAGCGGCACGGGTGGGCGAATGAAGCCGATGTCGAGCTTGCCCTGGTCGAGCTGGTCGAGCTGCTGCGACATCTCCATCTCGGAAATGGCGAGTTCGACCTCCGGATAGGCCTTGCGGAATTCCCCGATCATCGTGGTGAGCGCTCCGGTATAGGCGGCCGAGCCGACATAGCCGATGGCGATGCGCCCCAGCTCGCCCCTGCCGGCGCGGCGCGTCACCAGCAGTGCCGTCTCGGTCTGCTGCAGGGCTTTGCGTGCCTCTTCGGCGAAGAGTTCTCCGGCCAGGGTCAGCTTCACCGAACGACGGGTCCGGTCGAAGAGCGGCGTTCCGACGATCTCTTCGAGATTCTTGATCTGCTGGCTGAGACCGGGCTGGGCGATGCGGAGCCGTTCCGCAGCTCGGCCATAGTTCAGCTCCTCGGCCGTCGCGAGGAAATAGCGCAGATGCCGCAATTCAAGCATCGCGCTGCTGGGACGTCGGCCAGGCGCCATCGGTCATGCCTCAGATTGAGAAGTCTGAATTCTTGAAATCCACCGATCTGCATATTGGACCGATATAACCGGGCTCAGCAATATCGCCGGATTGTTTCACGCCCGCCTTTCAGCGAGTTGTGCATGGATCTCTCCGTTCCGCCGCCGCGCGGTCTGCCTCACAGTGCCCATTGGGGCAGCTTCTTCGCGCGCCGCGACGGCGATCGGCTCGTGCTGACGCCCCATCCCGAGGATCCCGCCCCGTCGCCGATCCTCGGCAACTTCACGGATGCGCTGGATCACAAGGCGAGAATTCGCCGCCCCATGGTCCGGCATGGCTGGCTCGAAGGGGGCCCCGGCCCGCGCGAGCGCGACTTCCGCGACGATTTGGTCGCGGTCGGCTGGGACGAGGTGCTGGATCGTCTGGCCGCCGAGATTCGCCGTGTCGGAACTGATTTCGGCCCGCAGGCGATCTATGGCGGCTCCTATGGCTGGGCGAGCGCCGGGCGCTTCCACCATGCGCAGAGTCAGATCCACCGCTTCTTCAACGTCGCCTGTGGCGGCTATGTCCGCTCGGTCAACAGCTACAGCGCCGGCGCGTCGTCGGTGATCCTGCCGCATGTGCTGGGGCCGTTCGAGAATCTGTCGCGGCGCAACATCACCTGGGAGCAGATCGTCGAGCACACCGATTTCGTGCTCGCTTTCGGCGGGATGCCGCTGAAGAACTCGATGATCGCGAGCGGCGGCATCACCCGCCATGTCGAGCCGGATGCTATGGCGCAAGCGACCGCGCGCGGCTGTGCCTTCTGGTCGGTAAGCCCGCTGCGCAACGACATGCCGGGCGAAGCCCGTCCGCGCTGGCTATCGATCCGGCCCGGTACCGACGTCGCGTTGATGATGGGCATCGCGCAGACTCTGGTGGCGGAAGGGCTGCATGATCGGGCGTTCCTCGCCCGGTATTGCGTCGGCTTCGAGCGTTTTGCAGCCTATCTCGACGGCACCGCCGACGGCTTCGTCAAGGATGCCGAATGGGCAGCCGCGATCACCGGCGTCGGTGTCGACACGATCTGCGAGATCGCGCACAGGCTGGTCGGCGGGCGCAGCCTCATCACCGTCGCGCACGCGCTGCAACGAGCGCAATATGGTGAGCAGCCGGTCTGGATGGCAGCCGTCCTCGCCGCGATGGTCGGCCAGATCGGACTGCCCGGCGGCGGCTACAACTATGCGCTCGGCGCGATGGGACATACCGGCAGGCGGGTGAACGCCGTGCCGATCCCGACCATGCCGCAGGGCAGAAACGGGGTAGAGGACTTCATCCCGGTGGCGCGCCTCGCCGACATGCTGCTCAACCCGAGGACGCCCTTCGCGTACAATGGGCGGACCCTCACTTATCCCGACATCCGGCTGGTCTACTGGGCTGGCGGGAACCCCTTCCATCACCATCAGGACCTGAACCGGCTGTGCCGGGCCTTCTCGCAGGTCGACACGATCATCTGTCAGGACAGCGCCTGGACGCCGATGGCGCGCTTCTCCGATATCGTTCTGCCGGCAACGATGTCGCTGGAGCGAGACGATATCGGCGCAGCGGCGACCGATCCCCGGCTGATCGCGATGCGGCGCATCGCCCAGCCGGTGGGCGAGGCCCGCGACGATTTCGAGATTTTTCGCAGCCTCGCGCAACGCATAGGGTGTGAAGAGGCTTTTGCCGAAGGTCGCTCGGCCGATGAATGGCTGGCACATCTCTACGAACCGACTCGGGAAGCGCTCGCGGCGCAAGGGCAGCCGGCGCCCGCCTTCGCCGAATTCTGGGAGCGGGGCGAAATTCCATTGCCGTCCGCGCCGGATGATGGCGGTTTGCTGCGGGCTTTCCGCGAAGACCCCGACCGCAACGCCCTGCCCACCGCGAGCGGGCGGATCGAGATCTTCTGCGAGACGATCGCGGGCTTCGGTTACGACGATTGCCCGGGTCACCCGACCTGGCTTCCGTCCACCGAGCAGCCCGCCCCCTCGGCGCCACTGACGCTGATCGCCAACCAGCCCTCGACCCGGCTTCATAGTCAGCTCGACTTCGGCGCCTACAGCCAGTCGGCCAAGCGGCATGGCCGCGAGGTCGTCCGCTTGCATCCGCAGGACGCGGCGGCGCGCGGGATCGCCGATGGCGATCTCGTGCGAATCTTCAACGCACGCGGTGCTTGCCTGGCGGCGGCCCAGCTCAGCGATGGCGTGATGCCGGGCGTAGCGAACCTTTCGACCGGCGCCTGGTACGATCCGATCGAGGACGGCAGCGATCGACCCTTGTGCGGTCACGGCAACCCCAATGTCGTTACCCGCGATGTCGGCACCTCTCGACTCGCTCAGGGCAGTTGTGGACAGGTCACGACGATCCAATGCGAACGATATGAGGGGCAGGTCCAGCCTGTACGCGCCTATGATCCGCCCCGTGAAGCGGGTGGTTTGACATGAGCGGCCCGCTGACCGGCGTGCGGGTGCTGGACATGACTTCCGTGCTCATGGGCCCCTACGCCACTTCGATCCTCGGCGACATGGGCGCAGATGTCATCAAGCTGGAGGCGCCCGAAGGCGACCTCATCCGCCAGGTCGGTCCCAGCCGCAGCGGCGCGATGGGCGGCATGTTCATGCATGCCAACCGGTCCAAGCGCAGCATCGTCGTCGACCTCAAGAAGCCAGCCGGCCGGGAGATCGCGCTCGACCTGGCGCGGACGGTCGATGTCCTCGTCTACAATCTGCGGCCGCAGGCGATGGAGCGGCTCGGGCTGAGCTACGAGGCCGTCGCGGCCGCGCGCCAGGACATCATCTATGTCGGCACCTTCGGCTTCGGCCAGGACGGGCCTTATGCCGCAAAACCCGCCTATGATGACCTCGTCCAGGGCTTGTGCGCCGTGCCGGCGCTGATCGCCGATGCCGGCGAGGGCACGCCGCGCTACGTCCCCATCAACATCGCCGATCGCGTCGTCGGGCTGCACGCGCTGGCGGCGATCCTCGGAGCCCTGCGCCATCGTGACCGCACCGGCGAGGGCCAGCGCATCGACGTGCCGATGTTCGAGACGATGGCCAGCTTCGTCCTAGGCGACCATTTGGGAGGCCTGAGTTATGAGCCTCCTCTCGACGGTGGCGGCTATGCCCGCCTGCTCGCGCCGGATCGACGGCCGTTCCGGACCGCCGACGGCCATCTCTGCGTGGTCATCTACACGGATCGACACTGGCAGCGCTTCATCGAGATCGCGGGACGGCACGATTGGCAAGACGACACACGTTTCGCCAGCCATGCCAGCCGCACTCGCCATATGGCCGAGATCATGAAGAGCGTTGCAACCATCTTCGTGACCCGCACGACAGCCGAATGGGAGCGTCTGCTCGGCGAGGCCGATATTCCGCACGCCCGGATGCACACGCTGGACACGTTGGTTAGCGATCCGCATCTGGCCGAGGTGGGTTTCTTCCGAACCGTGGATCATCCATCGGAAGGGCTGGTGCGGGCGTTGCGTGTCCCTTCGCAATGGAGCGCGAGCCAGCCCAAGCCGGAGAGAGCTGCGCCGAGACTGGGAGAGCACAGCCGAGAGGTGCTAGAGGAAGCTGGATTCTCGCAAGCGGAGATTAAGCAACTGGTCGAAGCCGGCGTCGTTTCTTTCGCAGAACTCCAGAGCTGAGCACGCAGGGACGGTATGCTTCGAATATCTTGTCGTTTGGATGTTCCCTCTAAGGCACGTACGAGATCCACATCACCGTGTATGGGTTTCCTAGCAAAGCGGGTAGTTTGCCGCGCTGCGGCGACACTGTCGAAAGCAGCGCAGGAGCGCGGTCCACGCCGGTGAACCGGGCCTCGAAGCGAATGCCGGGTGGAGTTCGAGGACCCGGGGGCGGCGGCACGCCGCAATTCACTCAGCAGTCCTGGATTGGCCAGTGCCGCGGCCTGCCGCACCGACCGTTTCACCGCCAGAGCACGGGTACTACTTCAAGGAGCCAGCGACATTCGCAACACGCGGCGCACCCGATCCAACGGCCCTTGCCGACCTGCGGAAGCCCGATGACACCGACCAGCTCTCGGCCTTGACTACGCGCTTGAGCCTGAACCCTGAAGCATCGTCTGGTGCCAGGACGCGTTATTGGCATCCTGGCCGGAAGCGGACGCTTACCCTATGTCGTGAAGCGGCTTCAAATTCCCCGGATCATGCCCCCGTCGATACGGATTTTTGCGCCCGTCACATAGCTCGCCCGGTCGCTGGCGAGGAAGGTGACGACATCCGCGAATTCCTGCGGCCTGCCGTAACGCCCGGTCGGTATCGCTGCCATTGAGGCTTGTGCCACGGCCTCGCGGGTGCCGCCGCTGCGGGCGGCCGCGGCATCGTCGAGCTGGTCGACGCGCTCAGTGTGGATGCGGCCGGGCAGCACGACGTTGATCGTGACGCCGCTGCTCGCGACCTCCGAGGCCAGAGTCTTCGACCAGCCGATCACGGCCGCACGAATGCCGTTGGAAAGGGCAAGCCGCGGGATCGGCTGCTCGACGCCGGAGGAGGCTATGGTGACGATGCGCCCCCAGCCGCGTTCCGCCATGCCGGGCAGCAGGCGCTGCGCGAGATGAAAGAGATTGGCGGCCATGCCCTCGAAATGCTTCAGCCAGTCGTCGCGCTTGGCGTCGCGCGCCTCGCCGGGCGGCGGGCCACCGGAATTGCCGATGAGGATGTCGACTCCACCTTCGACGACGAGGCGATCCGCGAGAGCCTCGACGGAGGAAAGATCGGCGAGATCGAGCTTCGCGGCGCTGACACGGCCGCGCGGCCCGGCCGGCAACCCGGCGATCCAGCTTTCCGTCACATCGGTGCTGCGGGCCGCGGCGATCACGGTCGCGCCCTCCGCGGCGAGCGTCTGCGCGATCACCGCGCCGAGGCCGCGGCTCGCGCCCAGTACGAGCGCGCGCTTTCCGACAAGTCCCAGATCCATCAGCCGATCTCCTTCAGGCGCCGCTCCTGCCGCGCGATGAGCCGTTCGATATCGGCGATATCCGCCTTCGACAACGCTCCGCCTGGCTTGCGGAGGGTTCCCGAAGCGATCGCGCCGCGCTTGGCCAGCGTGTATTTGCGGATGGCGAGGCCGAGGCCGGGCTGCTGCTCGTAGCGCGCCAGCGGCAAATAGGCGTCGAAGAGATCATGCGCCCGCTCGACGTTGCCGGCGGCATGGGCCTTCCAGACATCGACCATCATTTCGGGATAGGCGAAGCCGGTCATGGCGCCATCGGCGCCGCGCGAAAGCTCTTCCGGCAGGAACATGCCGCCATTGCCGACGAGGATCGAGATGCGGCGACCGCCCTGGTTGCTGGCCGCGCGCAGCGCCGAGATCTTGGCGAGGCCCGGCCAGTCCTCATGCTTGAGCATGACGCAGGAAGGGTGAGCGGCGACGATCTTCAGGATCACGGCAGGGGTGATCTGCACCTGCGTGACCAGCGGGAAATCCTGCAGGACGAAGGGCGTCTTGGGGCCGAGCGTCCCGGCCACCATGGCATAGTAGGAGGTGATCTGGTCGTCGGTGCGCAGATTGGACGGCGGCGCGACCATGACGCCGGCAGCACCATCGCCCATGACGCTCTCGCTGAGCTCGGCCATCGCGGCGAAGCCCGCTGCCGAGACGCCGGCGACGACCGGCACGCGGCCGTCCACGCGCTTCAGCACGCGGCGCACGAAGATGCGGGATTCGTCCGCCGTCAGCTTCGGCGCCTCGCCCATCATGCCGAGCACGGTAAGGCCGGTAGCGCCCTTCTCCAGATAGAAATCGACCATGCGGTCGGTGCTGTCGAGATCGAGTGCGCCGGTATCGGTGAAGGGCGTCACTGCGATGACGTAGACACCCCCAGCGGTTTCATCGAGCAGAGCCATGGTCGTCCTCAGTTCCTGGTGGCGGCAGGCAGGAGCTTGCCGGGGTTGAGCAGGCCTGCCGGGTCGAGCAGGTGCTTGAGCTGGTGCATCAGTTCGAGTTCGAGCGGCGCCTTGCGCAGCGGCATCTCCGAGACGCGCAACTGGCCGATGCCATGTTCGGCGCTGATCGAGCCGCGCCGCCGGCCGATCTCGTCATGGACGATACGGGTGAGCTCGGGCGCGAGCGCCGCGAAAGCCTCCGGGGCCTGCCCCTCCGCCGGCAGCAGATTGTAATGCAGGTTGCCGTCGCCGAGATGGCCGAAGACGATCGGGCGGACGCCCGGCGCGACGGTCCGGACGGCGATATCGGCGGCGGCGACGAAATCGGCCATGGCGGAGACAGGCATGGAAACGTCGTGCTTGGCGGCCTTGCCCTCGCGCACCAACGCCTCGGACACGCCCTCGCGGATGCGCCAGAAAGCCTTGGCCTGCGTGCCGTCCTGCGCGATGGCGGCGTCCGGCACGAGGCCGGACTCGATGCTCTCCGCCAGCGCGGCTTCGAGGCGCTCGCGCAAGGCGGGCTCGTCATCTTGGTCCGAGAGCTCGATGAGTACGGCCGCCTGCGGCATCGCGGAGAGCGGCAGGCGGGCGTCGCCGATATGGCGCAGGATCAGCGACAAGCACTCGCCGGTCATGAACTCGAAGGCGGTCAGCCTGTCGCCGCAGCGGTCGCGGACCGCCGCGAGAAGGGAGAGGGCGGCGGCCGTATTCTCGACGGCGACGAAGGCGCTGGCGCGAGCATGGGGTCTGGCGAAGAGCTTGAGCACCGCACCCGTGATGATGCCGAGCGTGCCTTCCGAGCCGATGAAGAGATCGCGCAGGGCGTAGCCGGTATTGTCCTTGCGCAGCGCGGTGAGCCCGTCCCAGATGCGGCCATCGGCGAGGACGACCTCGAGGCCGAGGGTGAGTTCGCGCATCGTGCCGTAGCGCAGCACGGCGACGCCGCCGGCATTGGCCGCGAGATTGCCACCGATGGTGCAGCTGCCCTCGGCGCCGAGGCTGAGCGGGAAGAAGTGTCCGGCCGCCTGGGCCGCCTGCTGCACTTTGGCGAGGACGACGCCGGCATCGACCGTGATCGTGTTGCTGACGGTGTCGATGTCACGAATCCGGTTCAGCCGCGCGAGCGACAATACGATGGCCGTGCCGGATGAATCCGGTGTCGCGCCGCCGGACATGCTGGTGTTTCCGCCCTGCGGGACGACCGGCGCGCCATGACGCGCGCAGATGCGCATTGCGGCGGCGACGTCGTCGGCCGAACCCGGCCGGATCACGGCCCGCGCGGCACCGCGATATTTGCCGAGCCAATCGGTCAGGAAGGGGGCCTGGTCCTGCTCGGAGACGAGAACATTCGCCTCGCCGAGAGCCCCGGCGAGTTCGGCGATCAGATCAGCCATGGTTCAGCCTTTGCGAAGGGGGCGCCCGCCCCAGCCCAGTCGGACGCGGCCGATGGCCATCGTCACGGCCGCCTGCGTCGGCTCGACGATCGGAATGCCGAGTTCCTGTTCCAGCGGCTCTCGGAAGCGCGCCATGCCGGCGCAGCCCATCACCAGCACGTCGGCGTAATGCGTGTCGCGCAAGGTCCGACCGACGGCGAGCATGCGGCCGAGCGTGAGGGCGTCATCGGCCATCTCGGCGATGGTGAGATTCACCGGCACATCGCCGACGAAGCGGTCCATCACGCCCATCGCGCCGAGATAGCGTAGATGGCGCGGGATCGAGTTCTGTAGCATCGCGACGATGCCGAAGCGCTGGCCCAGCGTCAGCGCCGTCAGCACGCCGGCTTCTGCGATGCCGAGCACCGGCTTCTCACTCTGCTCGCGCAGCGCATGCATGCCGGGGTCGGAGAAGCAGGCGACCACGAAGGCTGCGGCCTCGCTCTCCAGCCCGGCGGCGCGCTTCAACAGGCTCGGGATCAGCCCGTCGACATCACGCTGCGACTGGATGCCGGGCGGTCCCTCGGCCAGGGTCAGGCATGCGATGGCGGGGCCGCCGGCGATGCGCAGCGGCGCTATGGCGACGTCGATCTCCCGGGTCACGCGCTCGGTCGAGTTGGGATTGATGACGTAGATCGTGCCGCTCACGACAGCTCTCCTTCCGGGGCGGTTCGCGTCCGTTCGTGCCAGCCTGCCAGCGTCTGGCGCGGCACCTGGAAGCGGTCGCGCAGGCCGACATACCAATCGGCGCCGTGCAGGCGACCGACGAGGTCGAGCTTGTCGATGTCGACATGCAGGCGCTCGTCGACGATACCGTCGCGGATATGGAGATGGACGATCTCGCCGACGACGAGGTTGCGATGCCGCGTACCCAGCGAAAGCGAGACGGTCTCGCGGCATTCGAGCTGGACCGGGGAGGCGGCGAGCCGGGGAGCCGCGATCGCGGCACTCGGCGCGGTCTCGAGGCCGGCGGCCTCGATCTCGTCGACTTCGCCGGTGAAGTCGATGGCGCAGATCTGCATCGCCTCGACCATCGAACGATCGACGAGATTGACGACGAAGCTGCCGGTCTCGCGGATGTTGCGCATCGTGTCCTTCAGCGGGGAGGGGGCATTGTCACGCCCCTCGATGCCGAGCACCACGAGCGGCGGGGCATGGCTGAAGACGTTGAAGAAGCTGAAGGGCGCGGCATTGGCATGTCCCCGCGCATCGACCGTCGTGACGAGCGCGATAGGCCGCGGCAGCACCGTGTTGACGAGGAGCTTGTAGAGATCGCGCTCCGCCAGATCGCTCGCTGCCCAATCCATCGCGTCAGCCCAGGCTCACATCGAGCAGGCGCACCGTCTCGGCCAGCACACGGGCGCCGTCGCCGGCCTGCTCGGGCGTGATCGATTCCTCCGGCGCATGGCTGCGGCCTTCCAGGCAGGGCACGAAGATCATGCCGACCGGGCCGATATGGGCGATGTGGACGCCGTCATGTCCGGCCCCGCTCGGCAGGTCGCACGTGGCGAGTCCGAGCGAGGCTGAGGCGCTGGCAATCGCCGCGCGGATCTCCGGCGCGCAGGCGGTCGGCGCGACATCGCTGATCGGCTCGACAGCGATGGTGAGGCGCAGTTCTTCCAGCGCGGGCCGCAGGTCGCGTACCAGCGCTTCGCCGAACGCCTTGACCGCAGCTTCGTTGCCGGAGCGGACCTCCAGCGTGAGGATGGCTTCGCCCGGCACCGCATTGGCGGCATTAGGGCTGACCTCGATGCATCCGAAGGTGGCGACGAGCGGCTGGTTGTCCCGCACGGTCGCGAGCGCCCGCTTATAGGCGGCCTCGACCAGCTTGGCCGCGCCGACCAGCGCATCGGCACGGAGCGGCATCGGCGTCGCGCCGGCATGGTCGGCCCGGCCGGTCACGGTGATGCGCTCACGCCGGATGCCGACGATGTCGGTGACGATGCCGATCGGGATGCGCTCGTTCTCGAGCACGCGGCCCTGCTCGATATGGACCTCGACATAGGCGGCGGTCCCGCCGGCCGGGCGCTTGACCGAAGCCAGCGCCTCCGGCCGCCCGCCGACGAAGGCGATGCCTTCGCGCAGCGTCATGCCGTCCGGGCGAGCGAGGGCGAGATGCTGCTCGGTGAGGGTGCCGGCGAGCGCGCGGCTGCCGATGCAGGAGAGGCCGAACTCGCTGGGCTCCTCCGCGAGGAAATCGACGACCTCCAGCGTATGACGCAGGCGGTCGCCCCGCTCGCTGAAGCTCTGCGCGACCTCCAGTCCGGCGAGCACGCCGAGGATGCCGTCGTAGCGTCCGCCGGAGGGCACGGTGTCGGAATGCGAGCCGATCAGGATCGGCTTCAGAGCAGGATCTGCCCCCGCAAGCCGGCCGATCAGGTTGCCGGCCACGTCGATTTCCGTCTCCAGACCGGCGGCGCGGAACTCCGCCGCGAGCCAGTCGCGCCCTTCGAGGAAGCGCTGGGTGAAGGAGCGGCGCGTCCAGGGACGCTCCGGATCGGTGATCCGGGAAAGGGCTTCGATGCGCCGCCAGAGCCGATCCTGATCGATCGCCATCGCGTTCAGGCCGCCGGGCGCAGGAAGCGGCCGTCACCGGCCTTGTTGCGGATCTGCTGGCCGTCCCAGGCGAGCTGGCCGCGGACATAGGTGGCGGCGACGCGGACGCGGAATTCGCGGCCCTCCATGGAGCTCCACTTCACCGCCGCGAGGCTCTTGCTCGGATCATGAATGAAGCGACCTGGCTCCAGCACCGTGATGTCGGCGTCGGCACCGGCTTCCAGCCGGCCCTTGTCGGCGAGCAGGAAGGCCTTGGCCGGCCCCTCGCAGAGCTGCTTCACCACGATCGTCGGGGAGAGGCCGTGCTCCTCGCAGCCGGTCCAGAGCGCCGGCAGCAGGGTCTCGATGCCCGGGCCGCCCGAGGTGTTCTTGAAGATCATCGGATCGCCCTTCTTCTCCAGTCCCCAGGAGACGTGGTCGGAGGAGATGAAGTCGCAATGGCCGGCAGCGAGATGGCTCCAGAGCAGGTCGCTCTCGGCCTTCGGGCGGATCGGCGGGTAATGCTTGATCTTGGCGCCGAAGCGCGGGCCGTGCTCCTCGGCATTGAGCATGAAATACTGTACGCAGCTCTCGACCGTCGCCTTGTGGCCGGCGCGCTTGTACATGTTGCAGATCTCGAAGCCGCGCGAGGTCGAGACATGGACGGCATGCGCCCGCGCGCCGGTCTCTGCACCGATCTCGTAGATACGGGCGGTGGCGAGGTTCTCGATCAGCGGGGTATGGGCGCGCAGGAAGGCGTCCGGGCCGGTGTCGCCGGCTTCGGTCAGCTTCGCGATGTTGCGCCGGGTCATCTCCTGGTCCTGATTATGGACGCCGCAGAGCAGGCCGGTCGGCTCGATCAGCTTGAAGGCCTCGTAGAGCGTGTCGTCGCCGATGCGCGGAAAGCGCGTCGGGTTGGCCTCGAAGGTCGAGAACTTGAAGGCGCAGGCGCCGGCCTCGACCAGCCCGGGAATGGCATGCAGCCCATTCTCGATGGTGATCGTGGCATAGAGCGCGACATCGACATGGGCGTCGCGCTCGACCACCGCGACCTTCTCGTTGAAAAGCTTGGCGCTGGTGACCGGCTCCGGCTCGTCATAGGGCATGTCGACCATCACGGTGACGCCGCCGGCCGCCGCCGCCCGCGAGCACATGCCGATGCCTTCATGGTTGGCCTGGCTGCCGGAATGGACCTGGCCGTCGATGACGCCGGGCATGATCCATTGGCCACGGAAATCCTGGGTCTCGCGCGCCGAAGGCGGTGTGCCGGAGCCGACCTTGCCGATCTTGCCGCCGCTGACGGCGACATAGCCGTCCTCGATGATCCGGTCGGACAGGACGACGTTGCCGCGGAGGACGAGATCGAAATCGCTCATGGTCGGGGTATCCGGTTGATCCTGCAGGGTGTGCGGAAATGGGCGACGCAGACTAGGCTTCGCGGCCGAGCGCATAGTCGGTGAAGTTCATGCCGAGCGCCTTCTCGACGATCGGGTAGACACTGGGGTCGGTCACGCCGGAACTCAGCGGGATCTTGTCCTTGGGCACGCGCAGGACCGAAAGCTCCATGCCCTCGCGGACATGGCCGGCGCTGACCGGCTGGCCATCGGCATCGAGCGTGGTGATCACGTCCGGGAAACAGGCATGGCGGGCGCCGTCGAGATCGGTCACGGCCATGTACTCGTTCATGACATGGATGACGCGGGCGGCAGCGCCGGTTCCGACCTGGATCGTGCCGATATCGAAGGCCTCTTTGGTGTAGCGGACATCCTTCTTGGCGACGGGGCCACGTGCGATGATCGAGCCGCCAGTCTGGTCGCAGATCGCGTCGATGACGGCAGGGCCGCCCTTCGACTTGGCGGCGATGATGCGCTCGCCCAGTGCCAGCGCCATCGAGATGCCGCCGAGCGCGGCGTTCTTGCGGACATAGGCGGCCGAGACGGGGTTGCGGCAGGACGCGATGAAGCCGCCCGACATGTCCGACGCCGTCCGCAGGATCGGCGAGACCTTGGCGGTCGCGCCGCGGGTCACCAGCTCGATATATTGGTTCTTGGAGCGATTGCCGCCGACCGCGACCTGAATGGTCGCTTCCGGGCTGTTGGCGAGGCCGATCGAGCCCATATCGCCGGTAGGATGCGCGCGGATGTCGCCGACGGCGTCGACGACCTTGACGCCGAGAATGGCGCTCGGAAGCCAGGCGTTCAGCGTGCTCGACATGCCGTTCTGGCCGATGATCAGGCCGTAGACAGGCTTGCCGAGCGCCTCCTGCAGCAATTGCACGGCCTTGACGTAGTCGATGCCCCACATCTCCCATTCGGTCGTACCGGCCGGCGCGCCGATGGCGGCAGCGGTAGCGATGATGGCGTCGTCGGGAATCTCGTCCATCGTGACGAGTTCGGGCCTGCCGGTGTTGACGGCGGCGGTGCCGCCACCGCCCGCCGCGAAGACAGAACCGCCGGCGACGGCGGCCTCGACATCCTTCATCGTCAGGAAGCGTCTCATCGGCCAGCCTCGTCCCACGTAAGTTGAGAGCATTGCTTAAGCGAAAAACCGGTTCCCACTTTTTCGCGCAAGGCTCTGTCCCGAACCGGTCGTTGCCGGCACGGGATAGAGCTTAGAGCGCTAGGCGTGAAATGAATCATGCTTATTATGTAGCCAACCATAATTGGATGTTATCGCCATGCGCCTCAATCTCCGGCAGATCGAAGTCTTCCGGGCCATCATGATCTCCGGTTCGATCAGCGGTGCGGCCCGCTTGCTCTCGGTTTCGCAGCCGGCGATCAGCCGCCTGCTGGCCTATACCGAGGACAGGCTGGCGCTGCGCCTGTTCGAGCGCGTGCGCGGCCGCGTTCAGCCGACACCGGAGGCGCGGCGTCTCTTCCAGGAGGTCGATCAGGTCCATCAGGGCGTCGTCCGGGTCAACGAATTGGCGGAGGAACTGCGCGAGCGTGGCACCGGATCTGTGCGGATCGTCGCAAGTCCGAGCGTGGGGCAGGCGCTGGTGCCAGACGCCATCGCTCGCCTGCGTGAGCGCTTTCCGGACCTGCGCGTCGAATTCGAGGTGCTGACGCTGCTCGAGATCGTCGCCAAGGTGGTCGCGGGGCGTGCCGATCTCGGCGTCTCGATCCTTCCCGTCGACGAGCCGACGCTCGACACGGAAGTCCTGACAGAAGGGCGGCTGATGGTGATCATGCCGCGTGACCATGCGCTGGCGCGGTTGCGTGTCATCCGCCCAGCCGATCTCGTGCCTTATCCGCTGATCGGCTTCGGGCCGCAGACGCCCTATGGCGACGTCGTCGGGCGGGCGCTTGCGCTGAAATCGGCGCCGCTGCGCATCAGCACCGTGGTCCGCTTCACGCCGGTTGCATGCGCGATGGTGCGGGCTGGCGCCGGCATCGCCGTCGTCGACGAATTCGTGCTGCGCGGAAGGACGTGGCCTGAATTGGTATCGCGCCCGCTGGCCCCCAAGACGCGGGTCCGCGCACATCTGTTGACGCCGCGCTTCGAGCCGCTTTCGCGTACGGCGAACGCTTTCGTCGACATTCTGCGTGGCCTTGTGCCGCCCATGCCGAAGGACAAGGATGCGGAGCCGACCGAGAACGCTTAACATCATGTTATGGAAACCCGACAACAAATAATTGGCTGGGCATGATTTCGCCCTGTTAGGCTTCGCTCCAGACGTGGCCGGATTGTTGCAAGAGGGGTGCAACTGTCGCGGCGTAGCCGTCGCATAACGGGAGCGGGAAGCATGAAATTGAATTCGATCGGGATGGCGCGCGCCGCCTTCAGGGGCGTGGCGCTGGCCGCTCTCATCGTGATGCCGGCGATGGCACAGGATGCCGACCATCCGCAGAACGAGAAGCTGAAGGTCGCTTGCGATCTCGGCTTCGCGCCGTTCTGCTTCAAGACGCCGGCCGGCGAGACCACCGGCTTCACCTACGACATGTCCGTCGCACTCGCCCAGAAGCTCGGCCGCCCGGGCGTCGAGGTCACGGATTCGAACTTCTCGGCGATCTTCGCAGGCCTGTTCTCGAAGCGCTACGAGATGATCCCGGCACCGACCAACATCACGCCGGAACGTGCCGCGCAGATGCTGTTCAGCGAACCCTATATGCCGACGGGCCTGGGCTTCCTCGTCAAGAAGGGCGGCAAGATCGCCAGTCTCGAGGATCTGAAGGGCAAGGCGATGACCGTCAACAACGGCTCGATCTCGGACAAGTGGCTGACCGACAACGAGGCCAAATACGGCTTCACGATCCAGCGCTACAATAAGAACGCCGACGCCGTGCAGGCGGTCATGATCGGCCGTGCCTTCGCCAATGTCGCCGATGCGCCGGTCTCTCGCTATGTCGCCACGCAGACGCCGGCGGCGGAAGTCGCCTTCGTGCTCGACGGCGGCCGCAATTTCGGCATCGCCTTCCGCAAGGAGGACGCTGCCTTCCGCTCGCAGGTCGAGGGGGCGCTGGAGTGCATCAAGACCGATGGCACGCTGGCGAAGATCCACGAGAAGTGGTTTGGCGTGAAGCCGGATGCCAGCTCATCCACCGCGACGGTCTATCCGGGCACGGGCGCGCCGGGCTTCGAGGGCTACGACACCGCCGAGCGCAAGGCCGACTGCAAGTGACGGCACTGCCCGCCGTGACGGTCCCGTCGCCTGAGACGATCGTCTCGATCGAGGGGCTGCGCAAGAGCTTCGGAGATGTCGAGGTGTTGCGCGGCGTCGACCTCAAGGTCGGCAAGGGCGAGGCCGTCGTGATCGTCGGCTCCTCCGGTTCGGGCAAGAGCACCTGCCTGCGCTGCATCAACCGGCTGGAGGAACCGACGGCGGGCACGATTCGTGTCGGCGGGCAGGAAATCACTGGTCCTAAGGTCGATCTCAACCTGCTGCGGCGCCGGATTGGCATGGTCTTCCAGGGCATCCATCTCTATCCGCACAAGACCGCGCTCGGGAACGTCACCCTGGCGCTGCGCAAGGTCGTCGGCCTCGGCAAGGAAGAGGCGGAGCAGAAGGCCCGCCACCATCTCGGGGTCGTCGGTCTCGCCCATAAGGCCGATTCCTACCCGGCCCAGTTGTCCGGTGGCCAGCAGCAGCGCGTCGGCATCGCCCGCGCCATGGCGCTGGAGCCGCAGGTCATGCTCTTCGACGAGCCAACCTCGGCGCTCGATCCGGAGCTCGTCGGCGAGGTGCTCAACGTCATGGTCCGCACCAAGGAAATGGGCATGACCATGATCGTGGTGACGCATGAGATGAAGTTCGCGCGCGATGTCGCCGACCGCGTCGTCTTCATGGACCATGGCGCGATCCTGGCCGAGGGCACGCCGCAGGAGATCCTGGTCAATCCGCAGCACCAGCGCATCCGCGATTTCGTGATGCGCTCCCACGGCTGACGGCGCGCATGGACCAGATCGTCCGCTATTTCTTCGACTTCGGGCTGCTGTCCGCCTATTGGCCGGACATCCTGCGCGGCTTCCTGATCACGGTCGAGATGTCGATCCTGACGGTCGTGATCGGCATCCCGCTTGGCCTTCTGCTCGCTATCCTCAGGCTCTATGGCATCCGGCCGCTGAACTGGCTGATCATCTTCTATATCGATTTTTTCCGCTCGATTCCGCAGCTCGTGCTGATCGTGCTGGCCTATTTCGCGCTGCCCTATTTCGGTCTGGTGCTGGAGCCGTTCACGGCGACGGTGCTGGCGCTGGCGATCGTGCTCTCGGCCTTCTCCGAGGAGATTTTCTGGGCCGGCATCAACGCCGTCGCGAAGGGGCAGTGGGAGGCGGGCCGTTCGACGGGCTTGAGCTTCACCCAGACGCTCGCCTACATCATCCTGCCGCAGGTGGTGCGCATGTCGATCCCGCCGCTGACCAATCGCGCCATCGGCATCAGCAAGGGCACGACGCTCGGCTCGGTCGTGGCGGTACCCGAACTGCTCAACGTGACCTCCAGCATCCAGTCCAATGTGGCGAACCCGACGGCGCTTACCGTAGGCGCGCTGCTCTTCCTTCTGCTGTTCCTGCCCTTCGTGCGCTTCACGCGCTGGCTGGAGCACGTCTACGCGCATCCGAGGTCATGATGGACGACCTCGTCACGACCTTCTTCAATGTCGACGTCCTCAAACAGGTTTGGCCGCTGTTGCTGCAGGGCTTCTGGATGACGCTGGCGCTGGCTGCGGTCGCCGTGCCGCTCTCCGTGCTCACCGGCATCGCCATCGCCATGGCGCAGGACGTACCAAGCAAGCTGCTGCGCTTCCTGCTGATCGCCTATGTCGATGTGATGCGGGCGATCCCGCCGCTGGTGCTGCTGATCTTCATCTTCTTCGGCTTGCCGTTCCTGGGCTTAAAGCTCAACGAGTTCACCGCGGCCGTGCTGGCCCTGACGCTGAACGGTTCGAGCTATTTCGCCGAGATCTTCCGCGCCGGCATCGAATCCGTGCCGAAGGGGCAGCGTGAGGCGGCGCGCTCGACAGGGCTGAGCTGGTACAAGAGCATGATCCATGTCGTGGTGCCGCAGGGCACGCGCAACGTGCTGCCGGATCTGATCAGCAACACGGTCGAACTGGTGAAGCAGACCTCGATCGCCTCGGCCGTCGCGCTGCAGGAAGTGCTGCGCTCCGC
>JARYGW010000014.1:0-1970 GCA_033792295.1 Allobosea sp. | reverse complement strand
GGACTGCTCTATAATCCGACGCCGCTGATCGCGGCGGCGATCGTCTACTTCCTGATGTTCTGGCCCTTCGTGCGGCTGGTCTCGCGGCTGCAGAACCGCACGGCGGTATCGGCTGCGTGAGGCGCGATCGATCCGTCGTGTCAGGGTGTGACGGGAAACAGGCTGGTAATGCGGTTCGGGCTGGTCTCGGCGAGGAAGATATCGCCGGCCGGTCCGAGCCAGAGTCCGTGCGCCCCGTTGAGGACGGGCCTGCAGCGGCCGAGCAGGACGCCGTCCGGCGAGAGCAGGCTCAATGTCGGGATGGAGTCGCAGACATAGATGCGGTCCCGGGCATCGGCGACGACATCCTGCGGCCTGAGGAAAGCATCCCATACCGCCAGAAGCTCGCCCTCGGCCGTGAAGCTCTGCACGCGACTGTTCTCGCGATCGGCGACGATGACGCGCCCGTCGCTGAGTACGCAGATGCCATGGGGCGTCAGGAAGGCGCCCGGTGCCGTTCCGACCGAGCCCCAGCTTGTCCTGAGCCGGCCGCCGGCATCGAAGCGATGAATGCGGCCGTTGCCGTAGCCGTCGGCGACATAGAAGCCGCCATCGGGCGCGAAGGCGATGTCGCTGGGATGATTGAAGGGGTGGCCGGGCCGATGGCTCTCACCGATCTGATGCCGCATGCGGCCCTCGGCATCACAGAACAGAAGGCGATGGGCGTCGCGGTCGACGATGGCGAGGCCGCCATCAGGCGTCGTCGCGATCTTGTGGGCGTCGAGGCAGAGCGCCTCGCCCCAGCTGCGAACAAAGGAGCCGTCAGCCGCGAGCGTGACCACACATGGCCCCTGGGGATCGACGGCGCTGTCGCGGCGCAGCAGGACATGGACGAGCCCGTCCTGGCCGATGGAAAGATCGGTGATCCGGCCCGGCGTTGCGGGCAGGGCGCCCCAGGGGCGTTCGACACGGTAGAGCCGTTCGCCGAGTGCGACATGCAGTACCGTTTTCATCCTGACCCCGTCGCTGTTTTGCACATTGTGGGTGGCAGCCGCTTCATGGCCTCGGCCGCCTTGGGAGAAAGACGATGAGCGATTTCGATCTCGTCATCCGCAGCGGCACGGCCGTCACCGCCACCGACATCGGGGCGTTCGATATCGGCATTGCCGGCGGTGTCATCGCCGCGATTGGAGCCGGGCTGGCGCCGGGGCGCGAAGAGGTCGATGCGCAAGGCCTGCTCGTCCTGCCCGGCGGCGTCGACAGCCATGTCCATCTCGATCAGCCCTTTTCTTCGGGCGCGGATATCGCCGATGGCTTCGACAGCGGCACGGCTTCTGCGGCGGCGGGCGGAACGACGACAGTGGTTTGCCATGCGCCGCAGATCCGCGGCGGCTCGCTTGCTGAAGCCGTTGCCGCCTATGCCGAAAAGGCGAAACAGGCGCGTATCGACCACGCCTTCCATCTTCTGGTCAACGATCCGACGCCGGAAGTGCTGGAGCGGGAGCTGCCGGCGCTGGTCGAAGCCGGGCATCGCTCGGTCAAGATCTTCATGACCTATGACAGCAATCGCCTCGGCGACGCGCAGATCCTGCAGACGCTGGCTGCGGCTCGCCGCGCAGGCGCGCTCGTCTGCGTCCATGCGGAGCATCACGAACTGATCGCCTGGCTGACGCAGGCGCTGCTGGCGGCCGGGCAGACGGCGCCGCGCCATCTCGCCTGGGCCAAGCCGATGGTGGTCGAGCGCGAGGCGACGCATCGCATCCTCGCGCTGGCCGAGGCACTGGACGCGCCGATTCAGATTTTTCATGTCTCCGGCGCTCAGTCGGGCGAGGAGGTCGAGCGGGCGCAGGGGCGGGGTCAGAAGGCCTGGGCCGAGACCTGCACGCAATATCTCGTGCTCGACGAGACCGACATGGACCGGCCGGGCTTCGAGGGCGCGAAGTTCATGATCTCGCCGGCCTTGCGCTCGGCTGCCGATCGTGAGGCGCTCT
>JARYGW010000149.1:0-13076 GCA_033792295.1 Allobosea sp. | reverse complement strand
ATCTCGGCGTCCGCGACGGCATCCTTGGCCGATGCCGCGATGCTGGCGCCGAGTTCGGCGGCTGCGTTGCGTGAGGCTTCGACCAGGTCGAAGGCCTTGACGCTATGCCCGGCCTTGATGAGGTTGCCGGCCATCGGGCCACCCATATTGCCGAGGCCGATGAAGGCGATGTTGGTCATGGTCGTTTTCTCCCTTCACTAGCTGTCATGGTGGGCCTTGGGCCGACCATCTCCTCGAGGAGATTCCCGAGTCCGGGCTTCGCTCCGCCCGAGAATGACGTTGTTCTCAATTTCCCTTCGCGCGTCCCACCAGCCCACGCGCCACGATCATCCGCATCACCTCGTTGGTGCCTTCGAGGATCTGGTGGACGCGCAGGTCGCGGACGATCTTCTCGATGCCGTAATCGGCGAGATAGCCGTAGCCGCCATGGATCTGCAGGGCGTGGTTGGCGACCTCGAAACCGGTATCGGTTGCGACACGCTTGGCCATGGCGCAGAGCTTCGTCGCATCCGGCGTCTTGGCGTCGAGCGCCGCCGCCGCGCGCCAGAGCAGGCTGCGGGCGGCTTCCAGCTCGGTTGCCATGTCGGCGAGCTTGAACTGCAAGGCTTGGAAATCGGCGATGGCCGAGCCGAACGCCTTGCGTTCCTTGGCATAAGCCAGCGACCGGTCGAGCGCGCCCTGTGCGCCGCCGAGCGAGCAGGCGCCGATATTGAGCCGGCCGCCGTCGAGCCCGGCCATCGCGATCTTGAAGCCGATGCCCTCCGGGCTGAGGCGGTTCGCCACCGGCACGCGGCAGTTCTCGAAGATCACGGCCCGTGTCGGCTGGGCGTTCCAGCCCATCTTCTTCTCATTGGCGCCGAAGGAGAGGCCCGGCGTGCCCTTCTCGACGACGATGGTCGAAATGCCGGCCGGGCCGGGCTCGCCGGTGCGCGCCATCACGACATAGATGTCGGAGACGCCGGCGCCGGAGATGAACTGCTTTTGCCCGTCGAGCACGTAATGGCCGCCGTCCAGCACGGCCTTCGTCTTCAGCGCGGCGGCGTCCGAGCCGGCGCCGGGCTCGGTCAGGCAGTAGCTCGCCAGATGCTCCATCGTGCAGAGCTTGGGCAGGAAGCGCTGCCGCTGCTCATCCGAGCCGTAGCGGTCGATCATCCAGGCGCACATGTTGTGGATCGAGATATAGGCGGCGACTGTCGGGCATCCCGTCGAGAGCGCCTCGAAGATCAGCGCGGCATCGAGCCGCGTCAGGCCCGAGCCGCCGACATCGTCGCGGATATAGATGCCGCCCATGCCGAGCGCGGCGGCGGCGCGCATCTCCTCGATCGGGAAATGCTTCTCCTCGTCCCAGCGCGCGGCATGGGGGGCCAGCGTCTCGGCAGCGAAATCCTGTGCCATCTCGCGGATGGTGACCTGGTCTTCGGTGAGAGCGAAGGCATTCATGGCATCAAGCCTCGATCAGGTGGACCAGGCGGGCGTAGCTGGTGCCGGTGAGTTTGCGGGCGAAGCGGGCATCCGAGGTGACGAGAGGAACCGAACGGCCTTCCGCAAGTGCGAGGAAGATGCAGTCCGCGCATGGGTGAAACAAGTCGAGCGACATTTCAAAGGCGCGAGAGAGCAGGAGCGTACTGTCTTCCACGTCCGGCACAAGGCTGACTGCGACGCGGTAGGCCGCCTGCGCCGCCTCGCCGTTCATTTCCTTTCGCCGCACCGAGCGCGTCAGAGCGCCGGCCATTTCGATCCGGATCAGGTCCGGGGACCAAAGGGTTTCCGCCTGCCGAATGAAGCGGCGCGCCGTTTCGCTGCGGGCACCGTCGACAACCGCGTCGTAGAGCACACTGGTGTCGAGGATCACGCTTCATCCTCGTCTTCGTCGCCATCCCGGACGGCGCGGACGATATCCGAACCGGTGGTCGTGACTTTCGCGAAGCCGTGCTCGCGCTCGAAGCGCTCCAGGATCGCGGCGCGCTCCGCGCCGGTCAGGGGCGCCCCGCGCTTGAGGGCCAGGCTGGCTTCATGCTGGAGCGATGTTCCATTGATCTCGGCCTTGGTCTTCAACCGTTGCACGATGGCGTCCTCGACATCGCGGATCAGCAGATTGCCCATGAGAATCTCCCTTGCTATCAATTATGATAGCAAGGGAGCGGCTCTGGTTCAATTCATCGTCGGGATGACGAAGCTCGCACCGTCCTTGATACCGCTCGGCCAGCGCGCCGTCACCGTCTTGGTCTTGGTGTAGAATCGGATCGAATCCGGTCCGTGCTGGTTGAGATCACCGAAGGCGGAGCGCTTCCAGCCGCCGAAGGTGTAATAGGCCAGCGGCACCGGGATCGGCAGGTTGATGCCGACCATGCCGACCTGCACCTTGGAGGCGAAGTCGCGCGCGGCGTCGCCGTCGCGGGTGAAGATCGCGGTGCCGTTGCCGTATTCGTGGTCGTTGGTGAGCTTCAGCGCCTCGTCATAGCTGTCCGCGCGCAGCACGGAGAGAACGGGGCCGAAGATCTCCTCCTTGTAGATGCGCATGTCCTTGGTGACGTTGTCGAACAGGCAGCCGCCGACATAGAAGCCGTTCTCATAGCCCTGCATCTTGAAGTCGCGGCCGTCGACGACGAGCTTGGCGCCTTCCTGCACGCCGATGTCGACATAGGATTTGATCTTCTCCATCGCCGCCTTGGACACGACCGGGCCGTAATCGGCGTTGAGGTCGGTCGAGGGGCCGATCTTGAGGCTCTCGACGCGTGGGATCAGGCGCTTCACCAACTCGTCGGCCGTGGCCTTGCCGACCGGCACCGCGACCGAGATCGCCATGCAGCGCTCGCCGGCCGAGCCGTAGCCGGCGCCGATCAGCGCATCGACCGTCTGGTCCATGTCGGCATCGGGCATGATGATCATGTGGTTCTTGGCGCCGCCGAAGCACTGCACGCGCTTACCGGCCGCGCAGCCGCGGCTGTAGATGTATTCCGCGATCGGGGTCGAGCCGACGAAGCCGACCGCCTTGATCTCGGGATGGTCGAGGATGGCGTCGACCGCTTCCTTGTCGCCATTGACGACATTAAGGATGCCGGGAGGGCCGCCCGCTTCGATGAACAGCTCGGCGAGGCGCATCGGCACGCCGGGATCGCGCTCGGACGGCTTCAGGATGAAGGCGTTGCCGCAGGCGATGGCGGGGCCGAGCTTCCAGAGCGGGATCATCGCCGGGAAGTTGAACGGCGTGATGCCGGCGCAGACGCCGAGCGGCTGGCGCATCGAATAGATATCGATGCCCGGGCCCGCGCCGTCGGTAAACTCGCCCTTCATCAGGCCGGGTACGCCGAGCGAATATTCGATCACCTCGACGCCGCGCTGGATGTCGCCGCGGGCGTCCGGAATGGTCTTGCCGTGCTCGCGGGCGAGCAGCTCGGCGAGCTCGTCATTGTTCTGCGCGATCAGGTCGAGGAATTTCATCAGCACGCGGGCGCGGCGCTGCGGATTGGTCGCGGCCCATTTCGGCTGGGCCTCGGCGGCGTTCCTGACGGCGGCATCGAGCTCGGCGGCGGAGGCCAGCGCCACCTTGCCGATCACCGAGCCGTCCATCGGCTGGTAGATGTCGGCCGTGCGGCCAGAGGTGCCGGCGACGTTCTTGCCGCCGATGAAATGTCCGACCTGACGCATGGGCGCCCTCCCTACGAATTGCTGTTGCGGTGATCTTGCTCCATCCCTACCATTCTCGTTTGCGCACGGCTATAGCGAGAGCGGAACGTCAGCCGTGCAAAAACACAAATACGAGGAGGGAGGCTTGGAGCGCTTCGACTGGGACGATCTCCGGTTCTTTCTCGCCGTGGCGCGCTCCGGGCGCCTGACGGCGGCGGCTCGGCGGCTCGGCGCCGACCATGCCACGGTTTCGCGCCGCATCACCTCGCTGGAGGAAGCACTGAAGGCGAAGCTCTTCGAGCGCCGCCCGCAGGGTTACACCTTGACCGCGCATGGCGAGCGCCTCCTCGCCAAGGCCGAAAGCATGGAAACCGAGGCGCTTGCGATCCAGAGCGACATCGGCGGCGCCGACATGGCGCTGTCGGGCACTGTCAGGATCGGTGCGCCGGACGGCTTCGGCACCTCTTTCCTGGCGCCGCGGCTCGCGGTCTTCGCGAAATCCTATCCGGGGCTGGAGATCCAGCTCATCGCCATGCCGCGCCTGCTCTCGCTGTCGAAGCGCGAGGCGGATGTCGCGATCACGCTCGCTCCGCCGAAGGAGGGCAAGGTGGTGGCGCGCAAGCTCGCCGATTATCGCCTGGGCCTCTATGCCTCGCGCGACTATCTCGCCGCGATGCCGCCGGTGACGAAGCCCGACGATCTCTTCGAGCACCGCATCATCGGCTATATCGACGACCTGATCTTCTCACCGGAGCTCGATTATCTCGACGAGGTCGCCAAGGGCCTGCGCGCCCATGTCCAGAGCTCCAGCGTCATCGCGCAGATGAATGCGGTCGTCGCGGGGGCGGGGATCGGCATCATCCATCACTTCATGGCCGAGGGCGACCCCAGGCTCGTGCCGGTGCTGCCCGAGACGGTGCAGATCTCGCGCTCCTTCTGGCTGCTCGTCCACGCCGATCTCAAGGACGTCGCACGGGTGCGCGCCATCGTCGATTTCGTCGTCAGGGAGGCCAAGGCATCTCGTTCGCTGCTGATGGGCGAGCCGAAGCCGGAGCTGCGGGCCGCGGCGGAATAGCTTTCGAGCGATCTTGCTCCGCCAGGGCCATGCCCCGGCGCAACTGCTCCGTCAGGCTTCCGGAGCCGCGCTGCAGACCCGGTTGCGGCCTTCCTGCTTGGCGCAATAGAGCGCCCGGTCCGCCCGGTTGAGGCTCGCGTCGAGCTTTTCGGTCTTGCCGATTTCGGTGACGCCGATCGAGACGGTGAGCGTCAGCGTCTCGCCTGCCAACTGCAGCGGCGCGCGCGCGATCTCCTGGCGGATGCTCTCGGAGAGACGACGGGCTTCGGCGAGATCGGCTCCGGCGAACAGGATCGCGAATTCCTCGCCGCCGACCCGCGCGAGCAGATTGGTCTCTCGCTCGGCGAGGCGGCTGAGATTGCTGGCGACCACGTCCAGGACCTGATCTCCGCCGTCATGCCCGTGACGGTCGTTCAACTGCTTGAAGTGGTCGATGTCCAGGAGCGCGATCGAGACCGGAAACCCGCCCTGCCGGGCCGTTTCGACCAGAGTCGGCCCATGCTCGAAGAAATGGCGGCGGTTGAACAGGTTGGTCAGGTAATCCCGTGCCGCGAGCTCCTGCAGCCGCTTCATCTGGGTCAGCGTTTCGACGTTCGAGGCGATGCGGCACTGCAACTCCTCGAGCACGAAGGGGCGCGAGACGAAGTCGTGCGCGCCCGCCTTGAGGAAGCCGGCGGAAGTCTTGCGGTCTGTCGAGGAGGAGATGCCGATGAGGCGGACTTTCGGATGGCGACGCCTGATCCGGTGGGCGAGCTCGAAGCCGTCCATGTCGGGCATGTAGTAATCGCTGACGACGAGCTGCAGGTCGGGATTGGCGTCGAGCAAGGCGAGGGCTTCGGCGCCCGAACCAGCCTCGACCACGACATATTGCTGGATCGCCAGCATGCGGGCCAGCACCTTGCGGGTGGTGCGGGTGTCGTCGACGACCAGGATCCGCGTGTGGCGATTGTCCAGTGCGCGCTTGACGGTCGCGACCAGATTGCCGAGTGCGAACTCGTTGTCCTTCAGGACATAGTCGATGATCTCGCGCTCCATGATCCGCCCGCGCGTGGCGAGGTCGAAGGTCGCGGTGAAGACGACGGTCGGGATGCCGTGGGTCACGGTCCAGTCGAGGGCTTCGCCGCGTGGCGCATCGGGCAGGTTGAGGTCGACGACGGCGATCGCATAGGCGCCGGGGGCTGCGACGATCAGCTCGCTCAGATCCTTCAGCGAGGCGCAGGTCGTGACGGGCAGCCCGGTCTCCGCTTCGAGGAACTGACGCAGGGCAAGCGAAAATGTCCGCGAGTCCTCGATGACGAGGATTCCCTGCTCGTCCTTGCCCGGGGGGGTGTCCATGGCCGCCGTCGTCAAAGCATTCATGCTCCATCTACGGCGCTGGCAGGCTTAATATTCCGTCACGATTTCGGGGCGGTCCGGGATTGTGGCGTATCGCGTCAGATGCGCCAGGGCAGGACGTTCTGTGGCAGGCGGCGGCCGAGCAGGTCCAGCATCAGCATCACGGTGAGGATCACCGCCGAGGCGCTGATCGCGATGGCGGCGGCCTCTCCGGCGAGCCCGGCTTCCTTCAGGCTGAACAGCACGACGCCCAGCGTTTCCGTGCCGGAGGACCAGAGCAGGGCGGAAACCGTCAGTTCGTTGAAGGCGACGAGGAACACCATCAGCGCCGAAACGGTCGCTGCCGGAGCCAGGATCGGCGCGACGATGAAGCGCAGCATCTGCCAGAGTCCGGCGCCGTCGAGCTTGGCGGCTTCCTCGTGATGCGCCTCGATCTGCGCCATGGCGGCCAGGGGCGCCTTCAGCGCCAGCGGCAGGAAGCGCGCGAGATAGGCGAAAAGGATGATGAAGGGGGTGCCGTAGATGCTGACGCCGATCAACGGCAACGGCCTCAGGAAGATCAGGATGCAGGCGATGGCGAGCACCACGCCGGGGAGCGCATAGGGCAGTTCCACGATGAGCTCGACCGCGCGCCTGAGCTTGCCGATGCGTCGTTCCAGGCCGTAGGCGAAGGCGATGGAGGTCAGCGAGAGCAGGATCGCGGCGATGGCCGCGAACCAGAACGAGTTCCAGAAGGCGCGGATGGTGACGGCCTGTCGGAACAGGACTTCCGCGAATTTGTCGAAGGTCAGGCTCTGCCAGGACAGCGGCACGCCCAGCGCCGGCGTCAGCGCTTCGCTCAGCAGCGCGAAGAAGGGCAGGCCGAGCTTGACCAGAAGCAGCAGCCAGAGCGCTGCAGCCACGAGCATGCGGGCCGAGCCGAGGTGCCAATAGGGTTCGAGCGGTCGTTCGATCTCGACCTTGCCGCCTTGGCGGCGGGCGACCGCCATGCCGGCCAGGATGCCGAGTGCGGCGACCGCGCCGACGAGCAGGGCCAGCGCTGCCGTCTCCGGCAGGCTCTCGGGGCCGAAGCTCGACAGCCGGCGATAGATCAGCGTCGGCAGGGTGAGGTAGTTTACCGGCAGGCCGAGCAGCGCCGGAATGCCGAAATTGCCGATGCCGGCAACGAAGGCGATCAGCCCCGCCGCGATGAGCTGCGGGCGCAGCACCGGCAGGATGATGCGCGCCGTGATGGTCGCAGGGCCCGCGCCCTCCATCTGCGCCGCCTCGACCAGCGAATGCGGGATGCTGCGCAGGCCCGTCCAGAGCGTGATCGCGACGAGCGGTGCATGATGCAGCGCCATCACCAGGATGATGCCGCCGCGCCCGAGCAGCGGGTTCGCGGTGCCGGGCTCCGGCGCGAGCCCCAGCAGCATCAGCACCTGCGAGTTCGGCGCGAGCAGGCTGAGGAAGGCGAGCGCAGCCACCTGCGGCGCGATCATCATCGAGAAGACGAAGCCGAAGGCGAGCGGGCGCTTGCCGCGCACATCGGTGACGCCCAGCGCGAGCGCCACCACGGCGCCGATCGAGAGCGCTCCGAGCGCCGAGAAGAAGGACGTGTCGAGCGTATGCAGCGTCGCGGTGACGGCCGAGCGGCTCGTCATCGCCTCGAAGGCTGTGGTGGGTGCTAGCTGCCAGCCCGGCGCGAAGGCCGCGATCAGGAGCCGCAGGAACGGCAAGCCGCCGAAAAGCAGCGCGACCATGACGACGAGCGCCGGCAGGCCGGCCTCGCTCGGCAGGGACAATGGCGGAAGCCGGACCGCGCTGGCGGGCTCCGGCTTCCGCGGTTGGCGTAGGACGAGCGTCATCGCGCCGGCTGTCCGGGAAGGGGAGCGCTCACTCGAAGATCGCGCCGAAGCGCTTGCGGGCCGCGTCCGAGTCGGCCAGCGCCTTGGCGGCATCGAAGGGCATCAGCTTGATGGCGTCGCGGGCGGGGTAGCCGGCCGGCAGAGCGACATCGGGGCGCGCCGGGACATACCCTTGCTTCAGCGCGACCTCTTGCCCGTCTTTCGACAACGCGAAATCGATGAAGGCGCGGGCGGCCGCCTCGTTCTTGGTGCCCCTGAGGATGGCGACCGGCTCGCTGACGGAGGAGACGCCCTCGCTCGGGAAGACGAAGGCGACCGGCGCGCCCTTGGCCTTTTCGCGGATCGGCATGAAGTCGACGATCATGCCGTAGAGCTTCTCGCCCGTTGCGACCTGACGCAGGATGTCGCCATTGGCGCCGGCGGCGAGCGTGCCGTTGTCCTTCAGCGCCTCGTAGTACTTCCAGCCATTCTTGAGATTGCTGGTCAGCGTGATGGTGTGGATCAGCGCGGCGCCCGAGTTCAGCGGGCTCGGCATGGCGATCTGGTTCTTCGCCTCCGGCTTGGTCAGGTCGAGCCAGCTCGTCGGCTGCATCGTCGCCTTGGTGTTGTAGACGATGCCGGTGGTGATCAGCTTGGTCGCGAACCAGAACTTGGCCGGGTCATGGATGCCGGCGGAATAGGCCGAGACGTCGGCCTTGTCGTAGGCTTCGAGCCGGCCTTCCTTCTTCAGCCCCTCCATCGTCACGGAATCGGCGATCAGCAGTACGTCGGCCTGCGGCGCGCCGGCCTCGAATTCGGCCCGGAGCTTCGCCAGGATGCGCGGTGTTCCGTCACGGACGAAGGAAACGTCGACCTTCGGATATTTCGCCTTGAAGGCATCGATGGTCTGCTGGGCATCGGTGTTGGGCTGGCTCGTATAGAGCACGAGCTTGCCCTCGACGCCTTGCGCCTGGGCGCCGAGCGTCGCGACGATAAGGCCGGCGGCGACCGTGAAGGCACTCAATGCCTTGCGCTGCATGATATTCTCCATCTCTGGCCGCTTCTGCGGGATGGCGCTGCCGGTAGACCCTGTGCGTGACAGTTCCGTGAAAGCTGTGTCGTAAATGGCCGGCGAGTGCCTGTCACGCCGATGCATGACCGGATTGCCATGGCGGCCTCGCAATGGCAGGTCAGAGGCGCCACATTGCGGGCGACCGCTCAAAGACCAAGACACTGGGAACAGATCATGGCTTCCAAGCTCGACCAGCTCCGCGAGATGACCACCGTTGTCGCCGACACCGGCGACATCGAGGCGGTGCGCCGGCTCAAGCCCGTCGACTGCACCACCAACCCGACGCTGCTGTTCAAGGCGGTCGAGAGCCCGGCCTATACCCACCTCGTCGATGAGGCGATCGCCTGGGGCAAGAAGCAGGGCGGGAGCGAGAAGGCGGTCCAGGCCGTCTGCGACCGCCTCGCCGTGAGCTTCGGTACGGAGCTGACCAAGATCGTCCCCGGCCGCGTCTCGACCGAAGTCGACGCCGACCTCTCCTTCGACGGCAAGGCGACGATCGAGAAGGCCCGCGCCATCATCGCCGCCTACAAGGAGCGCGGCGTCGAGCGCGACCGCATCCTGATCAAGATCGCCTCTACCTGGGAAGGCCTGCAGGCTGCCAAAGTGCTGCAGGGCGAGGGCATCGACTGCAATCTGACGCTGCTCTTCGCCCTGCCGCAGGCGGTAGCCGCGGCCGATGCGAAGGCCTTCCTGATCTCGCCCTTCGTTGGCCGCATCCTGGACTGGCACGTCAAGGCCGGCGGTGGTCCCTACACTGCCGAGACCGATCCCGGCGTCGTCTCGGTCCGCAGCATCTACGCCTATTACAAGACCTACGGCATCGACACGGTGGTGATGGGCGCCTCCTTCCGCAACACGGGGGAGATCGAGGCGCTGGCCGGCTGTGACCGGCTGACGATCGGTCCCGGCCTGCTTGACGAACTGGCTGCTGCCGGCGGCGAGCTGCCGCGCCAGCTCAAGCCGGAAGCGCCCGGCAAGGCACCCGAGAGGATGACGCTCGACGAGAAGGCTTTCCGCTTCGCCATGAACGAGGATGCGATGGCGACCGAGAAGCTGGCCGAAGGCATCCGTGGCTTCGTCAAGGACCTGCGCAGCCTGCGCAAGCTCGTCACCGAGAAGCTCGCCTGAGCCATGGCGCAGGCGCGGATCGCCCGCGGTCCCAGGGGCTTGGCGCGCCGGCCGCCATCGAGGCCGAATTGCGCCAGCAGGTGGGGCGGCGGTCGCAACGATGATCGGCAAGAGCCCGCTGAAGCGCCTCGGCACCGTCGAGGAGCTGGCGGAACTCGTCGCCCGGCTGGCGAGCGAGAGCTGCAGCTTCTCGACCGGCGTGATGTTCGATCTCTCGGGGGGCCACGCGGTCTATTGAAGCGCGAAGCCCTGGACCGGATTGACGCGACGGTTGTACGGGTTTCTCATGGCGGTGTTAGACAGGCGGTCCCGATCGTCGGCGGCTGCCTCCAACGGAGCCGGCCGCCATGAGCACACCCTCTGAAACCTCTGCGCATCAGCCCGCGTCCCTCGGTACGCATCTCATCCCGCTTCGGCGGAACTGGGGTTGGCTGATGGCGGAAGGCATCGTCCTCATCATTCTAGGCGTCCTCGGACTTGGCGCCGTGGCGATGCTCAGCCTCGCAAGTGCGATCTGGTTCGGCGCGATGATCTTCGTTGGCGGTATCGTCGTGCTGGTCGACGCCTTCCGTCATCAAGGCTGGAGGAGCCGCCTGTGGCACATCCTGATCGGCGTGCTCTACGTCGCCATCGGTGTGATGACCTTCGTCAATCCGCTGGTCGCGACGGCGTCGCTGACGCTGCTGGTCGGCGCTGCCCTGGTCGCGACCGGCGTGCTGCGCCTGATCGTCGCCTTCCAGAGCCGGCAATTGCCCTACTGGACATGGGTGGCGCTCTCCGGCCTGCTGTCCCTGGTCCTCGGGGGCATGATCCTGATGCAGTGGCCGGGCTCGAGCCTGTGGGTGCTCGGCACCTTCCTCGCCATCGAGCTGATCTTCCAGGGATGGGCGGCGATCGCGCTCGCGCGCGCTATCCGCTCGACCTTCGACGGGGTGATCCGCAAGAGCTGAGCTGACCCGCGCTCCGGCCGGGGCGGAATGGCCCCGGCGGCCGTCTTGGCAAGCCTGCCTATTATTGCTGGACGGTCCGGATCGGACCGCTGCTTTCTTCCTTCTTTGGCGGGGCGATGGAGATCACCGCCTTGCGGTTCTCTGCCGGGCCCTCGCCGAAGAATCTCCGGCCGCCGGCCGCGGCAGCTTCCAGCCGACCTTTCCACGTCTTGTCGTTGGTTTTGCCGCCGAGGGCTGCAAAGTCGCTGCGGCGCATGTCATCGGCGTCGCGTCCATAGAAAACCAGAACGCCGCGATCCGTAATCACGATATCGCCCCGCCGCATCGTGGGGTCCTTGAGATACCAGTTGGGATCGCTGGATGGATCGAGCTTGACGGCGGGAGGCTTCGGAGGCGCCGACTTGGCTTCTGCTGTCGGGGCTCTGGTGCGTTGACGCGCCCCACGCTTCCCCTGCGGCTTCACCGTCACATGCAGCGGGTTCGAGGGCTCGATCGCTTGCCTCGGCTGCGGAGGCCCGGAGAAGGCCCGGGCCAGATCATCAAAAAAACCGGCATTCGCCGGAGCTGCAAGAAGACTTAGAGCTGTCGCCAAGCCAGCCAGTGAAAACGCCCGAATAGCCATCTTCGATTGCCTCCCCCCGAAGTGGTTGTAACCCCGCCGTGCAAACTTTCAATTACACATCTTTCCTGACCTTAAGCAGGCGTTACTTGGTCTCGCCGTCCTGAATCTTTTTGGCCGGCAGTCATGTCTGCCGAGTCGAGGATGGGGTGGTCTTTGTTGGAACGGGGTTGGCTTATGGGCGGCGGTGACGATCGTGCTCGCAAGTCATCGCGCCGCTTCACCTTTGCGTGTTGGGCGGCTTCTCGCCATCGCGTCGGCGCGAAAAAGGATCATACAAGGGTGCGCCGTCAGACCAGGCTGGTATCGCGATGAACAGGACAATCTCCCTCACTCTCGTCCTCGCGGCCTCCATGCTCGGTCACGATGCGCAGGCCCAGTCGAGTTGGAATTTCGACCGCGGGGCGACGCAGATCAGTTTCGTCGGTCATCGCTTCGGCGCGGTCGTCACCAATGGTCGCTTCGAGCGCTATGACGGCACTTTCGTGATCGATTTCGATCATCCCGAGAAGAGCCGTATCAAGGTTACGCTCGACACTGCCTCGATCAAGGCGGGCTCCACCCTGGTCGACGGTTTCATCACCGGGGCGAGCATGCTCGACAGCGCGAAATATCCGACGGCGACTTTCGTCTCAGACGGCGTGACGCGAACCGGCGAGCACGGCCTCGAAATCCGTGGCCGCCTCACGATCAAAGGCATGACCCATCCGTTTCAGGTGCGCGTGATGATCGACGGCGATGTCGACAAGGTCCGGCGCGGCGACGCATTGCCGTTCCGGGCCAGCGGCAGCTTTCTGCGACCGGTCTACGACATCGGTCGCGACGTTAATGTCGTCGACGATCAGATCGACATCGAGATCAAGGGCCAGTTGGCGCGATGAGCGCGAAGCCCGGAGCATTTTCAGGCGAAGTGGCGACAGACACGCGCAACGGAAAGGCGATCGATGAAGCACTGGACAGGCCGATACGCTGGCACCCGGCCAGCGTCGCCTTGCATTGGCTGACCTTCCTGCTGATCCTGTTCCAGTTCTGGGTTGCCGGTCCGATGCTGGACGAGAAGCGTGACCTCATCTCGCGCTTCGAACTCTATCAGCTCCACAAATCGGTCGGACTGACCATTGCGGCTTTCGTCCTCCTGCGGCTCGTCCTGCGGCTCGCAGTGCGCCAGCCCGGTCCGGAAAACGAAAATCCCTGGCTGCGTCGCGCTGCCGGGGTGGTTCATGCTGCGCTCTATCTCTGCATTGCGGCGCTGCCCGTGACGGGCCTGCTGATGGCGGCCGCGGCGCCGATCCAGATCCCTACACTCTATTTCGGGCTGTTCCCGGTGCCGCATCCGATCGGCCCGAACCCCGTCGTCTACCAGCGGATGCTGTGGCTGCACGATCAACTCGGCAACATCCTGATCGCGTTCTGTATCGTGCATGTGGCGGCGGTTGCCATCCAT
>JARYGW010000148.1:0-13130 GCA_033792295.1 Allobosea sp. | reverse complement strand
GGTTCGGTGCAAGGCTGCAGGCGTTGACGGCGGATGTCGCCGACGGGCTCGGCCTCGATCGGCCGGCAGGCTCGGTCGTCGCCAGCGTGGTCGAGAAGGGACCGGCGGATCAGGCGGGCCTGCGCCGCTCCGACGTGATCCTTTCCGTCGACGGCGTGGCCGTCGACGATCCCGAGGCCTTCGGCTACCGCTTCGCGACGCGGCCGATCGGCGGCACGACCATGCTGACGGTGTTGCGCGGCGGCAACCGCATCTCGATCCCGATCAAGCTCATCGCGGCGCCGGAGAGCCGTCCGCGCGACGCGGTGAAGCTCACCAGCCGCTCGCCGCTGGCAGGGCTGACGGTGACCAATCTCTCCCCGGCCGTGGCGGAGGAACTCTCGATGGAGACCGCCAATGAGGGGGTGGTCGTCAGCGATGTCGAGGAGGGCAGCACCGCCGCCAATATCGGCTTCCAGAAGGGCGACATCATCATGGCGCTCAACGGCGAGAAGATGGCGACATCGCGCGATGTCGAGACCATCCTCAAGGAGCGCCGCCGCGCCTGGGAGATCACGATTTCGCGCAAGGGCCAGACGATCACCTCGGTCTTCCCGGGGTGAGCGACCTCTTTTCCGCTTCCGGCCTCGACAAGGCGGGGCCGCGTCCGCTTGCCGACCGTCTGCGGCCGACGACGCTCGCCGAGGTGGCGGGGCAGGAGCATCTGACCGGGCCGGATGGGGCGCTGACGCGGCTCGTCGCCTCAGGCACGCTCGGGAGCCTGATTTTCTGGGGGCCGCCGGGCACGGGCAAGACCACGGTGGCGCGGCTATTGGCTGGGCTCGTCGATCTCGGCTTCGAGCAGATCAGCGCGATCTTTTCCGGCGTCGCCGACCTGAAGAAGGTGTTCGAGGCGGCGCGCGGGCGCAGGCTCGGCGGCAAGGGGACGCTGCTCTTCGTCGACGAGATCCATCGCTTCAACCGCGCCCAGCTCGACGCCTTCCTGCCGGTGATGGAGGATGGCACGATCACGCTGATCGGCGCGACGACCGAGAATCCGTCCTTCGCGCTCAACGCGGCGCTGCTGTCGCGGGCCCGTGTCCTGACCTTCAAGTCGCTGGACGAAGGCTCGCTGCTCTTCCTGCTCGGCCGGGCCGAGGTTCTGGAGGGCAGGGAATTGCCGTTGACCGCGGAAGCGCGGCTCGCGCTCGCCCGCTTCGCCGATGGCGACGGACGCGCCGTGCTGACCCTTGCCGAGGAGATCTGGCGGGCGGCCAAGCCCGGCGAAATCCTGGATGAGCATGGGCTTTCCGAGGTGATCCAGCGCCGGGCGCCGATCTACGACAAGGCGCAGGACGGCCACTACAACCTGATCTCGGCCCTGCATAAGACGATCCGCGGTTCCGATCCCGATGCGGCGCTCTATTACTTCGCGCGCATGCTTGACGCCGGCGAAGACCCGCGCTTCCTGGCGCGGCGGCTGGTGCGCATGGCGGTTGAGGATATCGGGCTCGCCGATCCGCAGGCGCTGATCCATGCGCGGGCGGCGGCGGAGACCTATGAGCAGCTCGGCACGCCGGAAGGCGAGCTCGCGCTGGCCAATTGCGTGATCTATCTCGCCACGGCGCCGAAATCGAACGCCGCCTACAGCGCCTACAAGGCGGCGGTGCGGGTGGCGAAGGAGCATGGCTCGCTGATGCCGCCCAAGACCATCCTCAACGCGCCGACCCGGCTGATGCGCGAGGAGGGCTACGGCGCCGATTACGCCTATGACCACGACCAGCCCGATGCCTTTTCAGGGCAGAACTACTGGCCCGATGCGCTCGGCCGCCAGCAGTTCTACGACCCGCCGGAGCGCGGCTTCGAGCGCGAGATCAGGAAGAGGCTGGACTATTGGGGGAAGCTCAGGCACGAGCGTGGCCGTTGAAGCGAGCGCTGTGGCTGTCGGACAGCTTGTCTTTCGCGGCTTTCTGACCCCAGATGGAAACATCTCGACCGCTTCTGCGGGCGTCATCTCACAGGTTCCGGTGATGGTTCTGGTCGCGCGGCTGCTGCTTTTCGTTCCCTCGGTGATCGCGGGCTGGTTCGTCTCGCAGGAGGATGTCTCCTACTGGGTGATCGCCTTTGCTATCGCGCTGGTCTTCATCGTCCTGACCATCGCCTTCGAGCTCTATGTGCATCCGCGCCTGCGGGCGCGCCGCAAGGGCTGAGGGCGCGGGAGGCTTCAGCTCCGGCAGTAGAACGGCAGGAAGGTGCCGGACATGCCTCGGTTCATCGCCATCAGCGTCAGCTTGTTGGCAAGCGCGATCTCTTCCGGGCTGCGGGCGCAGACTTCTGCGCGCGCCTGGCAGTTCGCCGCGAGGAAGGCATCGTGGCTGGCAATGAATTCCGGGCTGAGCCCCGTCTTGCCTTGCCGATTCAGGATCAGCTCGTAAGCCGCTCTGTAGCGGTTGCATTTCTCTGTCGGCCAGTCCGGCGAGGCAGGCTGCTGGGCGAGGGCGGGACCACCCGCGATCATCCCGCCGATGCAGGCGCCGACCGCCCCAAGGAGTACGCGGCGCGCAAGTATCGTCGTTCCGCCTAGCTGTCTCATCGTCATCCGCCTCGCCGTTTTGCGCGGAGCGCAAGAGAGCGAGTGATTGCGGCGGATTTTGTTTGTGCGCCGTTGGCTTGCACATTATTCCACGACGATGATTTCCACTTCACAATTCCGCAGCGCCGCTGCTTCGGGCGGCACCGCAGGCCTCGTGGCGATAGCGTGCGCCTCTGCGCTTCTGACGGGTGCAGCATGAAGGTTGGCGGCAAGGGACCGGGCAAGGGCGCCGGCGGCCGGACGACAGTCCCCACAGGCCGGGGCGGACGGCCGCGCGCGGCGGACGGCCCGCGCGGCAAGCGGCCGAGCCATGACGAGCGGCGGCGTGCTGTGGCACGGCCGAAGATTGGAGGCGAGGAGCGGCCGGTTCGCGCCGCGAAGCAGGAGCGTCCAGCCGAGGCGCCGAAGCGGACCCGGGCCGAGGTCAAGGCCGAGACCGCTCAGGTTCTCTCGACCGGCGTCCAGCAGCTCGTCGTGACGCAGGATGAGAACGAGATGCGGATCGACCGCTTTCTCGAGGCGCGCTTCCCGCAGCTTTCCTTCAGCCATATCCAGCGCATCGTCCGGAAAGGCGAATTGCGTGTCGACGGCAAGCGCGCCGACAGCAAGGACCGGCTCGTGACCGGTCAGACGGTCCGTATCCCGCCGCTCAAGCTGGAGCAGCAGGCGGAGCGCCCGCGTTCGGCGAAGGCCGATGCCGACACGATCGGCTTCCTGCGTTCGATCACGCTCTATGAGGACGATGACGTCATGGTCCTCAACAAGCCGGCGGGGCTCGCCGTGCAAGGCGGTTCGGGCACGAAAAAACATGTCGACGGCATGCTCGCGGCGCTGACCGACAAGGACGGGCAGAAGCCGCGCCTCGTTCACCGGCTCGACAAGGACACCGCCGGTTGCCTCGTCATCGCCAAGTCGCGCTTCGCGGCAGCGACGTTGGCCAAGACCTTCCGCTCGCGCGCCGCCCGCAAGGTCTATTGGGCGCTGGTGGCCGGGGTGCCGCGCGTGAAGCAGGGGCGCATCTCGACCTATCTCGCCCGCGAGGAGGCCTATGATGGCGACCAGCGCATGGCCGTGGCGCAGCATGGCGAGGACGGTGCGATGCATGCCGTGACCTACTACGCCGTCGTGGAAACGGCGGCGCAGAAGCTGGCCTGGCTCTCGCTCAAGCCGGTGACGGGGCGCACGCATCAATTGCGCGCCCACACCACCCATATCGGACACCCGATCGTCGGGGATCCGAAATACTTCAACATCCTGAACTGGGAGCTGCCCGGCGGCATCCAGAACAAGCTTCACCTGCTGGCGCGGCGGATCGTGCTGCCGCATCCGCGCGGCAAGGGCACCATCGATGTCAGCGCGCCGCTGCCGCCGCATATGCGCCAAAGCTGGAACCTGCTCGGCTTCGACGATGCCCCCTATGACCCGATCGTCGAGGCGCCGGACGAATAGGCCGTTTCCCCGACGGAAGAGAACAGTTGCGGAACATTCCGGTTTCTGTTCTAATTATGTTCTCTCTTGGGGAAGGGGCTGTCCATGCGTTTCATCGTCATTGTTTCTGCCTTTGTCTGCGGGCTTGCGGCTGCTGCGCAGGCCCAGACCGCGTCGGTGAAGCCCGCGGTCGCCGCCGCCACTGCGGCGTCGCCGAACGAGCCTATTCCGCGGGCCGAGCGCGCCAAGGCACGGCAGGACTGCTTGTCGGAGAACATCGCGTTGTCGGGCGAGGATCTGCGCGCGGCGATGCGGCTATGCATGCAGGGTAAGTTTCCCGGCGTGCAACTCTATGCGCATGACGGCGTGACAAGGGACGGCAAGCCGACCGCGGTCGCGGCGCGTGCCGCCTGCAAGACCGAGATCGATGCGCGCAAGCTCGAGGGTGCCGAGCGGGTCTCGGCATTGACCGCCTGCTTCAACGCCAAGCGTCCCGATCTCGCTCAGCGGGCCGAATGCCGCAAGGAAGCGCGGACCAAGGGGCTGGACGGAGCCGAGCTGCTCAAGGCGGTGCAAGCCTGTGCCCGCGAGGCCAAGGGCTGAAATATGTGTGGCGGAGGCACGCCGACGGGACGGGGCCATGATCGCCGGGCCATGGCTCGGCGGTGCAATCCGGGTTAAAGCGCCGGCATGGATCTCATCATCTTCGATCTCGACGGCACGCTGATCAATTCCGAGGCGATCATCCTCGGCGCGCAATACGAGACCTTCAGGCGCTGCGGCCGGGTGCATCCCGGCCGCGAAGCCGGGCTCGGCATCGTCGGCCTGACGCTCGACATCGCGCTGGCGCAGCTCGCGGGCCTCGATGCTCCGGACGATGCTCTGACGCAGACCTATCGCGAGGTCTTCGGCGCCATGCGCCTGCAGGCACAGAGTGATGCTTCGCTGGATGAGCCGTTGTTTCCCGGCGTCGCGGAGACGCTGGCGCAGCTCAAGGCCGTGCCGGGTCTCAAGCTCGGAATCGCCACGGGCAAGTCGCGCAAAGGTGCGGAGTTCATCGTCGAGCGGCATGGCTGGCAGGGGCTGTTCGATACGATCCAGTCCGCCGACGATGCGCCGTCGAAGCCGCATCCGGGCATGATTCTGAACGCGATGGCGGAAACGGGAGTGACTGCCGCGCGAACCGCGATGGTCGGCGATAGTTCCTTCGATATCGAGATGGCCGTTGCGGCCGGTGCTGTTCCGGTCGCGGTGTCCTGGGGGTTCCAGCCGGTCGAGAGCCTGGTCGCGCTGGGCGCCCGGCACAGGCTGTCTACGATCATGGAGCTGCCGACGACGTTGGGGCTAGCGAAAGCGACGGCCGCCTGAAGCGCGTGCGCAACGAGGACTGGCGCTTGGCCGCCGGGGCGAAGGCGTGAATTCCCGGGCTTCTCCTCGGCTCCAGTAACATCCTCGCAACCACGTCGACTCAGTCTCGTTTAACCTGAATAATCGTTCAGATTTGCGCGTTAACCACCTGCTGCTGCCCCCGGGTGCATGGTGTTCTCACAACAGGGACATACCGGCACAAAACAACGCCGGACAGGGGTTCAGACATGATGGGACATGAGCTTCGTGAATTCGTCGATCGCGTGATGGATCATCGTGCTATTGACGATCAGGACGTCAAAGTACTTCAGCGCGAAATCTTGAACGACGTCGTCGTTACCCGCGACATCGTCGATGTTCTGATCGCGCTGGACCGGGCGGTACCGAAAAGCTGCGAAGCGTTCGCGGATTATCTGGTGGCGCTCACCGTCGACTTCGCCGTCTGGGAAAATCGCCCGACCGGCGTCATCGATCGCGACAAGGCGCATTGGCTGGTGACGACGCTCTCGGCCGGCGAGGGGCCGACGGCGACCGCCCAGCGCATCGCCTTCGAGATCGTCCGCGAGGCCGAGCATTGCGATGAGCTCCTGCTCTCCTTCGCCTTCGCCAAGGGGGCGGCCAAGAGCGCCGGCGCCGGGCAGCGGGTGCTGCTCGCGAGCTGAGCTTGCGCATCCTCGCACATCGGCCTGATCTATAACGCCCCCGCGTCCCACTGGACGCGGGGGCGATCTTTCGATTGGTCAAGGCGTCGGATTCGTCCGAAAGGCACACCCCGCCTTTCGGTCCGACGCGATAGCCGACTTTCGCATCGGTGGACGCCGGTTGCGGCGTCCCATACACCCCGGCTATTGGGCTATTGCAGTTTGACCAGAAGCCGGGAGACGTCGCGCATGTTCTCGAAGATCCTGATCGCGAACCGCGGCGAGATCGCCTGCCGTGTCATCAAGACGGCGCGGCGCATGGGCATCAAGACGGTGGCCGTCTATTCGGATGCCGATCGCGATGCGCTGCATGTCGAGATGGCCGACGAGGCTGTGCATATCGGCGCCGCGCCCGCCGCCCAGTCCTATCTGCTGATCGACAGGATCATCGCCGCCTGCAAGCAGACCGGCGCCGAAGCCGTGCATCCGGGCTATGGCTTTCTCTCCGAGCGCGAGGCCTTCGCCCAGGCGCTGAAGGACAATGGCATCGTCTTCATCGGTCCGAACCCCGGCGCCATCGCGGCGATGGGCGACAAGATCGAATCGAAGAAGGCGGCGGCGGCAGCCAAGGTTTCGACGGTTCCGGGCTTCCTTGGCATCATCGAGAGCCCCGAGCACGCGGTGACGATCGCCGACGAGATCGGCTACCCCGTGATGATCAAGGCCTCGGCCGGCGGCGGCGGCAAGGGCATGCGCATCGCCCATTCGTCTGCCGAGGTGGCGGAGGGCTTCGCACGCGCCAAGTCGGAGGCGGCGTCCTCCTTCGGCGACGACCGCGTCTTCGTCGAGAAGTTCATCGTCGATCCGCGCCATATCGAGATCCAGGTGCTGGGCGACAAGCACGGCAACGTCATTTATCTCGGCGAGCGCGAATGCTCGATCCAGCGCCGCAACCAGAAGGTGCTGGAGGAGGCGCCGTCGCCGCTGCTCGATGAAGCCACGCGCCGCAAGATGGGCGAGCAGGCGGTGGCACTGGCCAAGGCCGTGAACTACGACTCGGCCGGCACGGTCGAGTTTGTCGCGGGGCAGGACAAGTCTTTCTACTTCCTCGAGATGAACACCCGGCTCCAGGTCGAGCACCCGGTGACGGAGATGGTGACCGGCATCGACCTCGTGGAGCAGATGATCCGCGTAGCCTTCGGCGAGAAGCTCGCGATTTCGCAGGCCGATGTGAAGCTCGATGGCTGGGCGGTGGAGAGCCGCGTCTATGCCGAGGACCCGACGCGCAACTTCCTGCCTTCGACGGGCCGGCTTGTGACCTACCGCCCGCCGAGCGAGGGACCGGATGGCGAGGCGGTGGTGCGCAACGACACCGGCGTCTACGAGGGCGGCGAGATCTCGATCTACTACGATCCGATGATCGCCAAGCTGGTGACGCATGCGCCGACGCGCGAGGCGGCCATCAAGGCACAGGCGCGTGCGCTCGACGCCTTCGCCATCGACGGCATTCGCCATAACATCCCCTTTGTCTCGGCGGTGATGCAGCATCCGCGCTGGATCGCTGGCAATCTCTCGACCGGCTTCATCGCCGAGGAGTTCCCCGAAGGCTTCTCGTTGCCGCAGCCGAAGGGCGAAACCGCGCAGCGCATGGCTGCGATCGCCATCGCCTGCGATCACAAGCTCAACCAGCGCAAGCGCCATGTCTCGTCGCAGATGGAAGGCTGGCGCAAGGTCTCCTTCGACCGGCATCGGATCGTCACGCTCGGAGGCGAGCGCTTCGAGGGCGAGGTGACGGAGCAGGGCGAGGCCGTGATCGTCTCTTTCCCGGGGCGTAGCGTCAGCATCGTCAGCGACTGGGCGCCGGGCGAGCCCGTCTGGCGGGGTACGCTCGACGGGGTCAAGGTCGCGGCTCAGGTCCGCTCGATCCTCAACGGCGTCGCGCTCGGCCATGCCGGCGCCTATGCCGACGCCCATGTCTACACGCAGCGCGAGGCGGAGCTGGCGGCGCTGATGCCGGAGAAGGTCGCGGCCGATACCGGCAAGTTCCTGCTTTGCCCGATGCCGGGCCTGGTCAAGTCGATTGCTGTCGCGGTCGGGCAGGAGGTGAAGGCCGGCGAGCCGCTCGCCATGGTCGAGGCGATGAAGATGGAGAACGTGCTGCGCGCCGAGAAGGACGTCACCATCGCCAAGATCCTCGCGAAGGAAGGCGATTCGCTGGCCGTCGATGCCGTCATCATGGAATTCGCCTGAGCGGAGCGTCGCTATGCTGAAGATCTGGGGCCGGCTCAGTTCGATCAACGTCCAGAAAGTCGTCTGGGCGGCCGGCGAGGCCGGTCAGGTTTTCGAGCGCGTGGATGTCGGCGGTCCTTTCGGCGGGCTCGACGCGCCGGAATTCCGCGCATTGAATCCCAACGGGCAGATCCCGGTGCTCGAGGACGGCGCCTTTCGCCTGTGGGAATCGAACAGCATCGTGCGCTATCTCGCGGCCCGGTATGCGGCCGCGGATCTCTGGGAAGCGGATCCGGCCAGGCGTGCCGATGCCGAGCGCTGGATGGACTGGATGCTCTCCGAGCTTCAGCCGGCAACCGCCCCCGTGCTGTGGGGCACCGTGCGCAAGGTGGCAGGCTATACCGACCCGAAGGTGATCACCGAGGGTGTGAAGCGGACCGAGGCGCTGATGGCCATCCTCGACGCGCAGCTGTCGGATCGCCCCTTCCTGACGGGCGAGCGGTTCGGCGTCGCGGATATCGCCGTCGGTTGCGGCGCGCATCGCTGGCTCAACATGCCGGTCGAGCGGATCGCGCGGCCGCATGTGCAGCGCTGGTACGAGACGCTGTTCGCCCGCCCGGCTGCGAAGGCGGCGCTGCCGCTGCCGATCACCTGACGTTGCGTGCGACCGGGTATCAACGCTCCGTCAGCATTCCACTGTTAAGGTGATCGCGGTAGTCCCGTTGTCATCCTTCCTGCCGGTGCGAGCCCGATGTTCTTCATCCTGTCAAAGATCGTCTGGTTCGTCTTCTCGCCAGTCAATTTCGTCATCCTGCTCGCCGGATTTTCGGCGCTGCTTGCCTTCACCCGTTTCGCGCGGCTGGCGCGCTGGCTCGGCTTGTTATCGCTGGTCATGCTCGGCCTGATGGCGTTCAGCCCGTTGCCGCGCGCCGTCATCCGGCCGCTGGAGGATCGGTTTCCGCAGCAGGATGCGGCCAAGGGGCCGGTCACCGGCATCGTGGTGCTCGGCGGGGCGATCGGACTTGCGCGCGGCGACATCGTGCTCAACGCTTCTGCCTCACGGATGACGAAGGCTGTGGAACTGGCCAGGCTGCATCCGGAGGCCAAGGTCGTGTTCGCCGGCGGGGCCGCCAACCTCATCTCGCAGGCGACGGTGACGGAGGCAGATGGCGCCAAACGCCTGATGGAAGGGCTCGGACTGGATCCCGGCCGGCTCATCCTCGAGGACAAGTCGCGCAATACGCTCGAGAATGCCGTGTTCTCTCGCCGCCTCGTCGACCCCAAACCCGGTGAGCGCTGGCTCCTGGTGACGTCGGCCTGGCATATGCCGCGGGCGATGGGCGTTTTCCGCAAGGCGGGCTTCCCGGTCGAGGCCTTTCCGGTCGACTACTGGTCGAAAGGCGAGCCGGATGATTTCATTCGGCCCTATAGCCGCGCGCCACGCGCGCTGGAAATCACCGATAACGGCTTCAAGGAATGGGTCGGCCTCGTCGCTTATCGCCTTGCCGGCTATACGGATTCCCTGTTCCCCGGCCCGTGACGACTGCCGTCAGGCGGATGAATCCGCGGCGGGCAGCACGAGCCGATAGACGCCACGGAAATCATCGGGGTCGACCGGGCGGCCCTTGCGCGTGATGACGAGGCGTCCCTCCTTCATCAGCTTCACCGCGGCGCGGCGCAGCGGCTGCATCAGCGGTCCCCAGCCATCGGGATGATCGCCGCCGAGGGCGCGGGCGACGTCCATGGGCGAAAGGGTGCGGCCAGGCTCCTGCCGCGCCAAGAGATCAAGGATCGCCGCCTCGAGCTCTGCAGAGTCCGCCATCACGGTTCCTCCGGATAGCTGAAGACGCGGGCGGCATCGGAGGCGAATTGGCGCCGATACATCGCGACCAGCACCGCGGCGGTGAAGACCAGGAAGGTCACCGGGCCGAGGAACCAGCCCATATAGGCCAGGGCAAGGAAGAAGGCGCGCTGGCCGCGGTTGAAGTGTCGTCCGCCGGCGACGTTCATCTCGAGGGTTTCGTGGACGGCGCGCTGCGCCTCGCGCTTGTCCGGGCTGTCGGGCGGAGGCAGGGCGCCGATCAGGATGACGCAATAGTTGAAGAGCCTGTAGGCCCAGGCGAATTTGAAGAAGGCGTAGCCGAAGATCATGGCGAGGCCGATCACCTTGACCTCCCAGACCGTGCGGGTCGGCGCCACGTTGAGCGGCAGGTCGGAAAAGATGGCGACAACCCGTTCCGCCGATTGCAGCAATGCGAGCGTACCGCCGATGGCGATGATCGAGGTCGATGCGAAGAAGGCCGTGCCGTTCTGCAGGCCGTTCATTACCTGGGTGTCGACGATTCGGTTTTCGCGGCGCAGCGCCTCGTGGACCCAACGGGCGCGCCGCAGGTTCATCCGCATGTTCAGGCTCCGGGCCGCATGAGGGCTGCGCTCCACCGCATAGTGATAGCCGATCCAGGAGATGACGAAGAACGCGAGCGCCATCAGGTCGAGGTTGCTGAATCCGATCATGGCGTCGCTTTGCCACTACATTCGCCGCTGGAGCAAGCAGCTTGCGATGGCGCGCGCGGGCCGGCAAGGCGCTGCCATTGACGCGCTGCCTGCGAGCCGCCACGGTGCGCCGGATTTCGGGGAGAACGGTGCCATGCCGCAAACCATCACGAAGGGCTACAAGGCCCTGGTTGCGGAAGCAGAAGGCCAGATCGAGACTCTTTCCGTAGCGGAGGCGCGGGCGCTGTACGGCCGGAACGAAGTGGTCTTCGTCGACCTGCGTGATCCGCGCGAGCTGGAGCGGGAAGGGCGCATGCCCGGTGCCTTCCATTGCCCGCGCGGCATGCTCGAATTCTGGATCGACCCGGAAAGCCCCTATGCCAAGCCGGTCTTCCAGCAGGACAAGCGCTTCGTCTTCTTCTGCGGCGGCGGTTGGCGTTCGGCCCTCGCGGCCAAGGCGGCTCAGGAGATGGGGCTGAAGCCCGTCGCCCATGTCGCCGGTGGTTTCGGCGCCTGGAAAAAGGCGGGGGCGCTGGTCGAGGCGCCCGCCGCGGGCACGAAGGGCTGAGCCTCGACTTGTCTCATATCGTCATCGTTCTGCTGATCGCGGCCTTCGTCTTCCGCAAGCCGCTCGGTCGGATTCTCGCCCGCCAGTTCCCGAATCGGGCCAAACGCCAGCAGGTTCTCGGCACTATCATTGCCGCTTTCGTGCTGGTGATAGCGCTGCGGCTCGCCGTCCAGCTGTGGTGAACGGGCGCTCCTTTGCCCTGAATCTGGTGAAGGCGCCGCGTGCGGCGGGTGCATGGGAAGTGGGGTTGCGCCCTGCCTGAAATTCAGGCATCTTTTTAGGACTTGGCTCCAACTCAAGAAAGGGAGGGCTGAATGGGATTCACCATCTTCGTCGCTCCCATGCGAGCAAATCGGCACTAGGCCGGTCTCGCGCGAGGCCCGCCAGCTGGCCGCCTCCTGAGCCTTTTTCCACACCTTTTCGTTCTTCGCTGGAGCCGCCGCGCGTCGTCGTCTCCTCCTGATTTGGAGTCGGCTGCCGTCGCGGCGCCGAATGATCCTATGTCTCTCGATACTCAAACCGGGCGGCGGGAGCCGTTCCGGGCCGTTCTCGGCTTCACCTTCCAGCATTGGGCGCGCCGGCCCGGGCAGGTCGCCTGGGTGGCGGGCGTCACCATCGCTGCCACGCTCGCCGAGCTGTTCACGCCGGTCTATGCCGGCCGCCTCGTCGATGCCGTCGCGAACGGCGTCGACAATGTGGAGGTGGCGCTGTGGGCGCTCGGGGCGATGATGGCGCTCGCCGCGGTCACCGTGGCGGGGCGGCATTTCGCCTTCCTCGGACTCACCACCATGACGCTGCAGACGATGAGCGACGTGGCGCAGGAGGCCTTCGCGCGCCTTCAGCGTTTCTCGACGGACTGGCACGCCAACAACTTCGCCGGCTCGACGGTGCGCAAGATCACGCGCGGCATGTGGGCGCTCGACCTGCTGACCGACACGATCCTGATCGCGCTCTTGCCATCGCTCGTCATCCTGCTCGGCATGACGGCACTGCTGGCCTGGCACTGGCCGGTGATGGGGCTCGTCGTGGCGGTGGGGGCGCTGGCCTATATCGGGCTGACGCTGGCGCTCTCGCTGCGCTTCGTCGCCCCGGCGGCGCGATTGGGCAATGCCTGGGACACGAGGCTGGGCGGCGCGCTGGCGGACTCGATCACCTGCAACCCGGTGGTGAAGGCCTTCGGCGCGGAGTCGCGCGAGGATCTGCGCCTCGCAACGGTGGTGGCGAAGTGGAGCCTCAGGACGGGGCGCGCCTGGGTCCGCGGCACCTGGTCGGGCACCGGCCAGCTCGTCGTGCTGCCGATCCTGCGGGCCGCCGTCATCGGCCTCGTCATCTGGCTGTGGCTGAACGGGCGGGCGAGTGCCGGCGACGTCGCCTTCGTGCTCACGGCCTATGCGGTGGTGCATGGCTATCTGCGCGATGTCGGTCAGCACGTCCACAACCTGCAGCGCTCGGTCAACGACATGGAGGAGCTCGTCTGGATGCACGACCTGCCCTATGGCGTGCCGGACCGGAAGGGCGCAGTGGCGATGGGCGTGACGGGGGGCGAGATCGCCTTCGAGGACGTGACCTTTCATTACGGAGGCCATGCCGAGCCGCTCTATCGCGATTTCTCGCTGACCATCCGGGGCGGCGAGAAGGTCGGCCTCGTCGGGCGCTCCGGCTCCGGCAAGACGACCTTCGTCAAGCTGGTGCAGCGGCTCTACGACGTCACCGGCGGCCGCATCGCGATCGACGGGCAGGATATCGCGGGCGTCACGCAGGAGAGCCTGCGCCGGCAGATCGCGATCGTGCAGCAGGAGCCGGTGCTGTTCCACCGCTCGCTGGCCGAGAA
>JARYGW010000147.1:0-13144 GCA_033792295.1 Allobosea sp. | reverse complement strand
CATCACCGGAATCACGTGCTTCATCGCCAGGAAGGCGCCGGTGAGATTGACGCGAAAGACCTTCTCCCAGGTCTCTTCCGGCAGATCGACTACGCTGCCGACCTCGGCGATACCGACATTGTTGTCGAGAATGTCGATGCGGCCGTAGCGCCCCAGCGCACGGTCGACCAGATCGGCGACCTGATCCGCCTTGGTGACATCAGCCTGCACGGCGAAGGCCTAGCCGCCCTCGTTCTTGATGATCGCGGCGGTTTCCTCGGCCGCGTTGCGGTTGATGTCGGCGCAGACGACCCTCGCGCCTTCGCGGGCGAACACCGTCGCGGTCGCCTTGCCGTTGCCCCAGCCCGGTCCGATCGACCCGGCCCCGGCCACGATCGCGACCTTGCCTCTCAGACGTCCCGTCATCCCTGTCTCCCCCGGCATCGGTTCACTGCCGACACATAGATGATGCGCGCCTTCGCCGGCGCGCTGCACGCGGAAGGATCGAGATATCGCCACAAGGAGGCAACCCCGACAATCTGCAGAGGTCAGGCGGCGTTCATCCAGCCGAAGCGGATCGGGAAGCCTTCACCGCCCAGAAGGTTGACCGTCTCGTAGAGCGGAAGGCCGACCACGCCAGTATAGGAGCCGACGAGCTTGATGACGAAAGAGCCGGCAATTCCCTGGATGGCATAGCCGCCCGCCTTGCCGCGCCATTCGCCGGAGGCGAGGTAATACTCGATATCCTCGGTGGACAGGCGCTTGAAACGCAGCCGCGTCTCGACGATGCGATCGCGAATCGCGCCCGAGGGCGTCACCAGCGCGACGCCGGTATAGACACGGTGCGCGCGGCCCGAGAGCAGGCGCAGGCAGGCCGCGGCCTCGTCGACGATCTCGGCCTTGGGCAGGATGCGCCGGCCGACCGCGACGACGGTGTCGGCCGCGACGATATAGCAGCCTTCGAGATCGGCGCGGGCCTTGGCGCCCTGGCGCGCGGCTTCCGCCTTCTCGCGGGCGAGGCGGCGGGCGAGATCGCGCGGGCGCTCGGCCTTGCGCGGCGTCTCGTCGAGATCGGCGGGCAGAAGCGCATCCGGTTTGAGCCCGGCCTGTTCGAGCAGCGCAAGGCGGCGCGGCGAGGCCGAAGCGAGGACCAGCATCGGACGCCAGCCGGGTTGCTTGGGAGACGAAAACAAACTCAAGGGCGGCTCGGCGGGGTTCCGGCTTGCGGGAGGGTTGTCGGTTCAGGCTTTAGAGCATTTCGGCGGGCTGATAAATCCGCATCGCGCACGTCAGCGGTGCCAGGAAGCGTGCCGCCATGGGGCCATCACGGTCGCCATTCATGCAAGATAGATTGGACAGCTGGTATACCAGCCATTGCCAAGCTGCTCAGGTCACGGCACACTTCGCGCCCTTTTTCGCTGTCCTGCCGCTCGCCGGCTCGATTCTCCGGAGTTCGCCATATGTCGAGATCGCGCAAGCCGTTGCGCCCCGCTGCGACGGGGGCAGAGGCGCAAGCGCTCGCAACGCGAATGTTCGCGATGCACGCCGAGGCCGGCCTCACCATCGCCATGCGGATGCCGCTGCTGATGAAGGGCGCGCTCGGCGATTCCTCCGGTCAGCGTGAAGCGACGAAAGCCGTGGTCGAGAAAGTCTCGGCCGTGGTCGAAAGCAGCGTCGCCGCAACCTGCGCGACGACGGCGTTCTGGTGGGGGCTCGCGCTCAATCCGCTGGCGCAGGTCGACCTGACCGAGGCCGCGGCCAAGGTGGCGAACAGCACGCTGGAACCCTTTGCCCGCCGCACCCGCGCCAATGCGGCCCGCCTCACAGGCAGACGGCGGTAGAAGCTCCCGCCCTGCGCAGAGTCGTCGTCAGGCCGCGGTTTCCGGTGTTTCGGCCGGCACCTGAGCCAGCGCCGCATGCTCGCGCTCAAGCTTGCGGTAACGCGCGACGCTGAGCGGGATCAGCGCGAGATAGGCGACGACCACCAGGGCCAGCATCTCGAAGGTATAGGCGAAGAGCAGGCCGGCGATCACCACGACCGCGACGAAGATCGGCAATACCATGTCGCGCGGGACGCGCGTGCCCAGCGTCTTGCCGGCATAGCAGGGAATGCGCGAGATCGTCAGGAAGGCGATGAAGAGGATGTAGAGCCCGACGAAGGGCGCGCCGTATTCCTGCACCGGCAGGCCGATGGCGTGGAGATAGAGCGGCAGCATCGCGGTGATGGCACCCGCCGGAGCCGGCATGCCGACGAAGAAGTTCTTCTGCCAGTCCGGCCGGTTCGGATCGTCGATCATGACGTTGAAGCGTGCGAGCCTGAGTGCCATGGCGCAGGCCAGAGTCAGCACGATGATCCAGCCGAAGGATTTCAGGTCGTGCAGGACGAAGATCCACAGCACATAGCCGGTGGCGACGCCGAAATTCACGAAATCCGAGAGCGAATCGAGCTCCGCGCCGAAGCGCGACGTGCCCTTCAACATGCGAGCGAGGCGGCCATCTACACCGTCGAGCGCCGCGGCGATCAGGATGCAGATCGTCGCGGTCTCAAGCTTGCCCTCGACCACGAGCCGCATCGCCGTCAGGCCGAGGCAGAGCGCCAGCAGCGTGACGAGATTCGGCGCGATCAGCCGAAACGGGATCGATTTGAAGCGGGCACGCTTCGGCTCGACGCGCTCGGGCTCGAAAGGAGGAAAGAGGTCGCTCATGCTTGCCGAAATACGCGTTTTCGCAGCTCTAAGCTAGCGGCGGCAACCGCCGCCCCCGTCAGATTGCGCGATAGCCGCGGGCAGTCGGCTCGTTGCCGGAGAGGTCGGCCAGCACCGTCTCGCCGGCGATCGCGGTCTGCCCCTCGCCAACCAGCGGCACGACATGGGCCGGGAGATAGACGTCGACGCGCGAGCCGAAGCGGATGAGGCCGAAGCGCTCGCCGGTGGCGAGCGTGTCGCCCTCCTTGACGAAAGGCACGATGCGGCGCGCGATCAGCCCGGCGATTTGAACAACGCCGATGGGACCCGCAGGAGTCTCGATCGCCAGGGCGTTGCGCTCGTTGTCGTCGCTCGCCTTGTCGAGCTCGGCATTGAGGAAGAGGCCGGGCGTATAGGCCATCTTCAGGATTCGACCGGGCACAGGCGCGCGATTCACATGGCAGTCAAAGACGTTCATGAAGATCGAGACGCGGGTCATCGGCTCGGCCGGCAGGTCGAGTTCCGGCGGCGGCAAGGCCTGGGCGATCTGGCTGACGCGACCATCGGCCGGGGAGATGACAAGCCCTTCCCGCTGCGGCGTGATGCGGACCGGATCGCGGAAGAAATAGCAGATCCAGACGGTGATGATCGCGCCGATCCAGCCGAAGGGAGACCAGAGATTGGCGAGGATGATGGTCGCCACCAGCCCGATCGCGATGAAGACATAGCCCTCCTTGTGGATGGGCACGATCACCTTGCGGACGGAATCGACGAGGGACATGGAGAGTTCCGCTGTTCTTGGCGGCGCGAGGCACGCGGGAATCGATTGCCACGGGGCGGAAGCCAGCCGCGGGAGCAGCGCTGATTTACGGGTTTCGGGCCGCGAGGGAAAGAGCGGAACGCGGCCAGCCAAGCCCCTGCCCCCGAACAGATGAGCATGCCGAGCGTGGAACCCGGTGCCTTCGCACCGGTTCACTGCGCATCAATTCATCGCAGCCAGCATGCCGACGCCGCGACGCCCTCGCGTTGTCCCGCCACAATTCACTCCCCAGCTTAGGTAGCGATGCCGCCGAAACAGAAGGGCCGAGGATGACGATTGCCGCCAAGCCGGAAGATCTAGCCGCAACCGGGATCGCACAGACCAGCCGCTCGCCTCTCGGCCTGTTTGCCGCGATCCTGCGCAATCCCCTGACGGCGCTGCCGCCGGAGATCTTCCGCGAGAAGATGGTCCTGGCGAGTGTGGGCGGCCGGCAGAGCCTCTATGTCTGCGACCCGCCGCTGATCCAGGAGGCGCTCGTGCGGCAGGCCGGGCACCTCAACAAGGGCGAGATCGTGCATAAAGTGCTTGGCCCGGCCCTCGGCGACGGTCTCCTGACGGCGGAAGGGGCGCATTGGCGCTGGCAGCGCCAGTCGGTTTCCGCAGGCTTCCAGCACGAACGGCTGCTCGGCTTTCTCCCGGCCATGCTCGGCTCGGCGGCGGAAACACGCTCGCGCTGGCTTGCGTCGGGCAATGCTCTCGACATCGGCCACGAGATGATGCGGACGACTTTCGCGATCATCGTCGAGACCATGCTCTCCGGGAGCGCCAACCTCGACGTGGCGAAGGTCGAGCGCAGCATCACCGACTATCTCGAACCGACGAGCTTCGTCTTCGCCTACAACCTGCTCGGCATGCCCGAATGGCTGCCCTATCCAGGCCGGGCAAGGGCGCGGGCCGCTACGGCCTATCTGCGCGAGAGCCTCGCAGAGCTCGTCGCTACGCGGCGCAGCGCCTCGGCACAGCGCGGTGACCTGCTCGACATGCTGCTCACCGCCAGCGACCCGGAAACCGGGCGCGCGATGCAGGACGGCGAGATCGTCGACAACCTCCTGACCTTCATCACCGCCGGGCACGAAACGACGGCGCTCGGTCTGGCCTGGACGCTGCATCTCCTGGCGCAGCATCGCGATGTCGAAGAGGCGGTGGTCGAAGAGATCGCAACGGTGACGGGCGGCGCGCCGCTGGCGCCCGAACACGTCATGGCTCTGCCTTTCACCAAGGCGGTATTCCAGGAAGCGATGCGGCTCTATCCACCAGCGCCCGTCATCACCCGGCAGGTCGAGAAACCTTTCCAGCTCGGCGGGCTGATGCTGGGCGAAGGCACCGTGCTCTATGTGCCGATCCAGGCCGTGCACCGTCACGAAACGCTGTGGGAGGAGCCCGATCGCTTCGATCCGCGACGCTTCCTGCCCCAAGCCGGCCGCGAACGGCATCGCTACGCCTATCTGCCCTTCGGCGCCGGACCGCGGATCTGCATCGGAAGCGCCTTCGCGACGATGGAAGCCGTCGCGATCCTGGCCTCGCTGCTGCCGGCGGTCAGGTTGGAGCCCGTCTCGCCTCGCACACCGGAGCCTTCGCTCAAGATCACGCTGCGGCCACGCCGGCCGCTGCGCATGAAGCCGAGCCCGCGGCGCGGCCCATCCCGGCATTAGACCATCGCGCGTCCGACCGGACGCGATAACGATAATCTATCTCATTGGCATCGCATCGGATTATTCCGAAAAGAGGATGCCTCTTTTCGGTCCGATGCTATAGATCGCCGCGTCCTCCGAAACGCAGAAATACCCTAAGCGCCCGCTGCGGGCGCGCGCAGGAAACGAACGGCCGCCTGCCAGGTCAGAACGGCGAAGACGACGAGCACGATGCCTTGCGCGATGGCAAAGGGCGGCTCGGATCCCGTCGGGGCCAGCGCATGCAGGGCCGGTACCTTGAGGAAGAGCTGCGCCACCAGCACGAATATGAGGAGGTAGAAGGCGAGCACCGCCGTGATCGCATAGATCCGCCGCCACGCCCCTTCCAGCATCTTCGCGTAGAGCGCGAAGCCGGCGGCGGCGATCAGCACCAGCGAGATCGCGCCAACGACGTGGGAGGGCAGCAGGCCGGGCGCCGGAAGCGCGAAGCCCGTCGCACTGGTCGCGAAGGCCGTCGAGAGAAAGACGCCGGTCCAGCCCGGTTTGGTGTGCCCGTGCAGCAGCCCCGCCGCCACCGGAAAACCAGCGACGATGGCGATCAGGCTCAGCCAAGTGTGAAAGCCAACCAGGGTCGTCGGATCGAACATGGCATCCCCCTCTCCCGTCGGCCTCAGAATGCCGGAATTGCCGCCACGACGCCAGTGTCCGGAAGCGGCGATCAGGCGAGCGTGACCCTGACGCTTTCTCCCTCTTCCGCTGTCGCGCGCTGGAGCGTGGCCTTGGCCTCGTCGACCTCGCGCTGGCGGTTCCACATCGCCGCATAGATGCCGTCGGCGGCCAGCAGATCGCGATGGTGGCCACGCTCGACGATGACGCCTTTGTCGAGCACGATGATCTCGTCGGCATTGACCACGGTGGAGAGCCGATGCGCGATGACGAGCGTGGTGCGCCCCTCGCTTACCCGGTCGAGCGCGTCCTGGATCTCCTTCTCGGTGAAGGAATCGAGCGCCGAGGTCGCCTCGTCGAGCACCAGGATCGGCGGCCCCTTCAGGATGGTGCGGGCGATGGCGACCCGCTGCTTCTCGCCCCCGGAGAGCTTGAGGCCGCGCTCGCCGACCGAAGTGGCATAGCCTTCCGGCAAGGTGCGGATGAAGCGGTCGATCTGGGCGAGACGGGCGGCCTCCGCAACCTCCTCCGTCGTCGCGTCCGGGCGGCCGTAAAGAATATTGTACTCGATCGTGTCGTTGAACAGCACGGTATCCTGCGGGACCATGCCGATGGCGGCCCGCAGCGAGACCTGCTGGACGTCGGCGATCGGCTGGCCGTCGATCAGGATTCGGCCCTTCTGCGGCTCGTAGAACCGGAAGAGCAGGCGCGAGATCGTCGACTTGCCGGCGCCGGAAGGACCGACGATGGCAACGGTGCGGCCGGGCGCAACGCTGAAGGAAACGCCGCGGAGGATCGGCCGCTCCGGCACATAGGCGAAATGCACGTCCTCGAAGACGACCTCGCCGGCCGGGACCTGCAGCGGCTTTGCGCCCGGCTTGTCCTGGATCTCGGGATCGCGGCCGATCAGGGAGAACATCTGGGCGATGTCGAGCGTCGCCTGCTTGATCTCGCGATAGACGGTGCCCATGAAGTTCAACGGCAAATAGAGCTGGATCAGCATCGAATTGATCAGGATGAGGTCGCCGACGGTGTTGGTGCCGGCCTGGAAGCCGCGCACCGCCATCACCATCGACAGCGTCAAGCCAGCCGCGAAGATCATGGCCTGGCCGAAGTTCAGCCAGGCAAGCGAGGTGTAGGACTTGATCGAGTTGCGCTCATAGAGCGCCATGGCGGTGTCATAGCGCGCGGTCTCGCGGGCCTCGGCGCCGAAATACTTCACCGTCTCGTAGTTCAGGAGCGAGTCGATGGCCTTGGAATTGGCGTCGGTGTCCGATTCGTTCATGGCCGAGCGGATGGCGATCCGCCACTCCGTCGCCTTGATGGTGTAGGTCATGTAGGCGACGACCATCACGACCAGCACCACGACATAACGCCAGTCGAACAGGCCGAGCAGCACGGCGATGATCAGCACGACCTCGACGATGACCGGCACGAGCTGGTTGAGGCCGAGCCGAACCATCTCCTCGATTCCGTTGCGGCCGCGTTCCAGCACGCGCGTCAGGCCGCCGGTCTTCCGTTCGAGATGGAAGCGCAGCGAGAGATAATGGAGGTGCCCGAAAGTCTGCAGCGCGAGCGTGCGGACCGCATGCATGAAAACGGGCGCAAAGATCGCGTCGCGCATCTGCACGAAGGCGGCGGAGCCGACCCGCGCCAGCCCATAAAGCACCGTCAGCGCCAGCGGCGCGCCGACGAGCCAGGGCATCCAGTTCTCGATGCTGGAATGGGTCTGCGCCAGCGCATCGGTGATCCATTTGAACGTGAAGGGCACGCCCATCAGGATCAGGCGGCCGGCGATCATCAAGGCGAAGGCTGCGACGACGCGTGCGCGCAGATCGGCCCGCTCGACCGGCCAGAGATAGGGCCAGAGCGCACGGAAGGTGGCGAAGAAGCCCGAGCCCGGCTGGATCGTGACGGAGCGGGAGAAGGGCGCCGGGGGCGGCGCGGACGGCGCGGACATTTTCGAGCGATTCCAGTTAACGCGGCTCATATAGGCGTAAAATCGCACCGAGGTATGCAGCTTCTTGTGGGGACGGCCCTGCGCCCAGGCGAAGCAGGTCAGCCCAAGAGCCGCCTTGCTCTCGTCGAAAGCGGCGTGTCTCCTGCCTCATGAGCGCTCGACGCTCGGCAATGGGAGACAGGACCATGGCACTTCGCACTCTGACCGCACTCGGTCTCGGCCTCGGGGCCGTTCTCGGCTTCGCCCTGCCAGCCGCGGCACAGGCCTCACGGCCGCATCCGCAGATCACCATCAGCAACCAGCGCACCATACCGCTGAGCAGCTTCGAGATCGCCACCTCCGGCGAGCAGCCGCGCCTCGTCGCCAAGCTCGCCAAGCCGCTCGCGCCGGGCAAGAGCATCGCTCTGAAACTGAACAAGCCGCAGGGTTGCGCCTACACCGTGCAGGCGAAGTTCGACGACGACGCCACGAGCGACGCCGATATGGATCTGTGCAAGGACCGCGTCATCCGCCTGACGGAATGAGCCCTTAGCCGCCTCCAACGTCTCCATCCCGGACAAGCGGTGAAGCCGCGCCGATCCGGGATGGCGGCGGTCGAAGCGGACGGCGGCTCACGCCGTCGCGCCAGCCCTGATCAGCTTGTAGGTGATCGAGTCCACAAGCGCCTGGAAGGAGGCATCGATGATGTTGGCGCTGACGCCGACCGTGGTCCAGCGCTCACCGGTCTCGTCGCCGGATTCGATGAGCACGCGCGTCACCGCATCGGTACCGCCCTGGAAGACGCGGACCTTGTAGTCCAGCAGCCGCAATCCCCCGATCAGCGACCGGTAGCGGCCGAGATCCTTGCGCAAGGCGATGTCGAGCGCATTGACCGGGCCGCTGTCACCCTCGGCGGCGGAGATCAGCAGCTCATCGCCGACCTTCACCTTCACGATCGCCTCTGAGAAGGTGACGAGCTCGCCCAGCGCGTTGTAGCGACGCTCGACGTTCACGGCGAAGCGCTCGACCGCGAAGTAATCCGGAACCTCGCCGAGGATGCGCTTCACCAGCAGGAAGAACGAGGCGTCGGCGCCTTCGAAGGCGTAGCCCTGTGCTTCCTTGTCCTTGACCTCCTGCAGCACCCGGTTGAGGCGCGGATCGTCGCGGCCGAGGGTGACGCCGATGCGCTCCAATTCCGCGACGAGGTTCGACTTGCCGCCCTGATCCGAGATCAGCACCTTGCGGGTATTGCCGGTCGCCTCCGGCGCGACATGCTCGTAGGTGCGCGGGTCCTTGAGCACGGCGGAAGCGTGGATGCCGGCCTTGGTGGCGAAGGCTGAGGCGCCGACGAAGGGAGCGTGGCGGTTCGGCGCGCGATTGAGCGCCTCGTCGAGCGCACGCGAGACATGGGTCAGCTCCGCGAGCTGGTCGTCGCCGACACCGAGCGCGAAGCGGTCGCGATAGCGCTCCTTGAGCTTCAGCGCACCGATCAGCGTGACGAGATTGGCATTGCCGCAGCGCTCGCCCAGCCCGTTGAGCGTGCCCTGGATCTGGCGTGCGCCAGCCTCGACCGCCGCGAGCGAATTGGCGACGGCACAGCCGCAATCGTCATGGGCGTGGATGCCGAGATGCTCGCCCGGCACCACCTTGACGACCTCGCGCACGATCGCGCCGAGTTCGTCTGGCAGCGTGCCGCCATTGGTGTCGCAGAGCACGACCCAGCGGGCACCGGCCTCATAGGCCGTCCGGGCACAGGCGAGCGCGTAGTCGGGATTGGCCTTGTAACCGTCGAAGAAATGCTCGCAGTCGAGCATCACCTCGCGGCCGGCGGCCTTGGCAGCCTCGACGCTCTCACGGATGCCGGCGAGATTGTCCTCCAGCGAGATTTCGAGCGCGACATGCACATGGTAGTCCCACGTCTTCGCGACGAAGACGATCGCATCGGCTTTCGCCGCCAGCAGCGCCGCGATGCCGGGATCGTTCGCGGCAGAGCGCCCTGCCCGCTTGGTCATGCCGAAGGCGGCGAACTTCGCCTGCTTCGTCGGCTTCTGTTCGAAGAAGGCCGTGTCGAGCGGGTTGGCGCCGGGATAGCCGCCCTCGACATAGTCGACGCCGAGCCGGTCGAGCAGGGCTGCGACGGCGCGCTTGTCGTCGAGCGAGAAATCGACGCCGGTCGTCTGGGCGCCGTCGCGCAGCGTCGTGTCGAAGAGGTGGATGCGGGCGGCGCTCATCGTCCGCGCCTCAGCTTGAAGCGGACGACGCGCGGCACGACCATCGCCAGCATGACGAGCTTGATAGCGAGGGAAAGGGAGCCGGCAGGGCGGATCTTGTTGTTCATCGTTTGACTTCCCAGGTCGTCGTCGGCTCACCGGTCGCCGGGTCCTTGCCGTCCTTCAACGTGATGCCCATCGCCGCGAGCTCGTCGCGAATGCGATCGGACTCGGCGAAATTCCTGGCGCGGCGCGCTTCGAGGCGCGCGGCGATCAAGCGCTCGACCGCTGGATCGACGGCAGCCGGAGCCGCCACCTCCGGCAGCTTGATCCCGAGCAGATCGAGACCGGCCAGAAGCGCCGCCAGATCGCCGGACTTACGCAGCGCATGGAGCTCGGCCAGCACGCGGGCGGTGTTGAGATCGTCCGCGAGCGCTTCGAGCAATTCGTCGGAAGGCCGGGACGCCGTCACACCCTGGGCGGCTTCCGCCCAATCCTGCAGCATCTTCTCCGCCTCCTCCAGCGCCTTCACCGTCCAGTCGATCGGCTGGCGGTAATGCGTCTTCAGCATCGCGAGGCGCAGCACCTCGCCCGGCCATTTACGGCCGCCGAATGTCTCCGTCGCCAAAAGCTCATGGATCGTGACGAAGTTGCCGAGGGATTTCGACATCTTCTCGCCTTCGACCTGCAGGAAGCCGTTATGCATCCAGATATTGGCCATGAGCGGCTGCCCCTCCCTGCCGCCAAAGGCGCAGCAGGACTGGGCGATCTCGTTCTCGTGGTGCGGGAAGACGAGGTCGATACCGCCGCCATGGATGTCGAAGACATTCTTCGCGGGATCGTCGCAGGCGAGCCCGCCGCCGAAGGGCGAGAGCAGCTTCGCCATCGACATGGCCGAGCATTCGATGTGCCAGCCGGGGCGGCCGGGCGTGGCGATGCCGGCCGGAGACGGCCAGCCGGGGTCGATGCCCTCGCGGCTCGGCTTCCACAGGACGAAATCCATCGGATCGCGCTTGTACGGCGCCACATCGACGCGGGCGCCGGCCAGCATCTCGTCGAGCGAGCGGCGGGCGAGCGTGCCGTATTTCGGCGCCTTGGTGAGATGCGCGACGGCCGGCACGTGGAACAGCACATGCTCCTCGGCGACATACGCGACGCCGCGGGCGATCAGGCGCTCGATGATCGCCTTCATCTCCTCGATATGCTCGGTGGCGCGCGGCTCCGTCGTCGGCCGCAACGTACCGAGCGCATCGATGTCGCGATGGAACTGCGCCGTCGTGGTCTGCGTGACCTTCGCGATCGCCTCGTTCAGCTTCAGGCCGGGAAAGTCGCGCGCCGCGCGGGCGTTGATCTTGTCATCCACATCGGTGAGGTTGCGAGCATAAGTGACGTGCTCGGCACCGTAGATGTGCCGCAGCAGCCGGTAGAGCACGTCGAAGACGATGACCGGGCGGGCATTGCCGATATGGGCGTAGTCGTAGACCGTCGGGCCGCAGACATACATGCGCACGTTCGACGGATCGATCGGCGCGAAGTCCTGCTTCGTCCGCGTCAGCGTGTTGTAGAGCCTCAGGGTCGGCGACATCGGGGCGAAATCCTAGAACGAACGAAACGGCGAAACACGAAAAACGGCCTGGCCGCTGGCCGGGGCGCTTTTGTCGGTTCGTTTTCAGGACGAGGACGTGAGCAGCCGGCCAGCGAGGGCTAGCGGCAAATAATGCAAATCCGGCTGTTGATGGCGGCTCGCGTCATGGGAAAAACTGATTGCCTTCCCGCGAGCTTTCCGTCAAGTGGGCGCCTCGCTGTTGCATCGCAGCATCGCACCGGCCGACATTGCACCGGCCTCGCACGGTTCATTCAAATTTAACCGGCTGGAACCATGCTCCCGATTCTCGGGCTCCCCGCCCGGTGCCCTCAGGAATCTCAGCACATGCGCCGCGCCGTGGCTTTCGTCGGATTGCTCGGGATCGCCGTCGCCGGCATCTCGCTCTCGATCATGCCGATGAGCCGTCCCGTCGCCGCTCCCAGCGAGCAGCGCACCTTCCTGATCCCCGCCAGCGACGGCTACGGCATCGCCGACTGCATCTCGACGAAGTCGGAATGCGGCAAGATCGTCGCCAATGCCTGGTGCGAATCGCAGGGCTTCGGCAAGGCGGTCGCCTTCGGCGTCGCCGACCGCAGCGACTTCACCGGCACCGTGACCCGGCCGACCCCGGTCGCCACCGCAGAGCAGCCGCTCAGCATCACCTGCGGCGAGTGATCCCCTCGCCTATCTGATCCAGTCGGCGCATTTCGGCGCCTCGCCGGTATTGCCCCAGGGCATGATCGGCACGGTCGAGGTCGAATTCTGCGGCGAGCCGTCGATCAGCTTGTCCGAATAGACGAGATAGACCAGCACGTTGCGCTTGGCGTCGCAGCCGCGCACGATCTGCATCTTCTTCCAGATCAGCGAGCGCCGCTCGCGGAAGACGACATCGCCCTGATCGGCCTTGTCCTTGAACTTGATCGGCCCGATCTGCCGGCACGCCAGCGAAACCTCCGAGACCTCCTCGGCCACGCCGAACATGCCCTTGACGCCGCCCTTCTCCGGCACGGTGTAGTGGCAGGCGACGCCCTCGACCAGCGGGTCGTCGACACCATAGACGGCGAGCTTGTCGTCCGGCGTCAGCGCCTTCCAGACGGTGGATTTCTTGAAGATGAGATCCTCCTGCGCCGTGGCAGGCGCCACGAACGCTCCGGAAAGAGTGACGGCCAGCGCAGCCAGGATCCAACGACGAAGCAGCATTCCCATTCTCCCGGCGCGTTTCGGTTCGGCGCCCGGCACGATATGGGATGCCGCGTACCGGTGCACCAGAGTTCCGTGGCCGCGCCCCACATCAAACAGAGGCGACAGATGCTACCCGAACTGGAAAGCGAGAGATTGTGGCTGCGGCCGCGCCGGAGCGACGATCTCGACGCCATCGCCCGCCTGAACGCCGACCCGCAGGTGATGCGCCATATTGCGTCGGTCGACGATCCGGCGATGGGGCGGGATGCGGTCGCGGCGCGCAGCTTCACCCATGTCGCGCGCGGCCTCGGCTATTGGTCCGTCTTCGCCAAGGAGGCCCCGGCGGTCTTCACCGGCTATGTCGGGCTGATCCCGGACGGCGAGGAATCGGAAGACGTCCAGCTCAGCTATCGCTTCGCGGCGCGCCACTGGGGCAAGGGCTATGCGC
>JARYGW010000146.1:0-13169 GCA_033792295.1 Allobosea sp. | reverse complement strand
GCCAGCGCGACCCAGTAGTTCAATCCCAGATAGTTCAGTGCCATCCAGGCGACGAAGGCCCCCATCATGTACTGGGCGCCATGGGCGAAGTTGATGATGTTGAGCAGCCCGAAGATCACCGCCAGCCCGAGGCTGAGGATGGCATAGAACGAGCCGTTGATCAGGCCCAGAAGAACCTGGCCGAACAGCGCCTGCGGTGGAATCCCTAAAAGCTCGAACATGCGTCGCTCAGATCGTTGTTGGGAAGGCCAGTCCGGCTGTCGGGGCACGGCCTCGGGACGGATTTTCCTCGAGGCGAGGTGCCGGATGTCCGTGACGGCCGGGCTTCGCCCGACCGTCCGGGAAGCCGGAGCTTCCGTTCGATGCCACCCTCGGGCAAGCCCGATGGATGGCGGTGTCGTGCCGGGCGCGTCTTACTTGACGAGCGAGCAGCCGGTTTCGGCGAGCGGCTGGAAGGCCTGTTCGGCCGGCAGCACGGCTATCTGCTTGTAGAGATCCCATTCGCCCTTCGATTCCGAAGGCTTCTTGACCTCGTAGAGATACATGTCGTGCATCTTGCGGCCGTTGGGGCGGATGCTGCCCTTGCCGAAAAGCGGATCGTCCGTCGGCATTTCCTTCATCTTGGCCATGACGGTGGCGGTGTCCTTGCTCTTCGTGGCCTCGACCGCCTTCAGATAGTGGAGGAGGCCGGCATAGACGCCCGCCTGCACCATGGTCGGCATCTTGCCGCCATTGAGCTTGGCGAAGCGCTGCGACCAGGCGCGGGTCTGGTCGTCGCGATCCCAGTAGAAGGATTCGGTCAGGACCAGCCCCTGCGCCGCCTGCAGGCCCAGCGCATGGACGTCGCTGACGAAGACGAGCAGGCCCGCGAGCTTCTGCCCGCCGGCGACGATGCCGAACTCGCCCGCCTGTTTGATCGCGTTGGTGGTGTCGCTGCCGGCATTCGCGAGGCCGATGACCTTGGCCTTCGACGACTGCGCCTGCAGCAGGAAGGACGAGAAGTCGGTGCCCGGGAACGGCGTCTTCACCGAGCCGAGAACCTTGCCGCCGGCCTTCTTGATGATCTCGGTCGCATCGCGCTCCAGCGCGTGGCCAAATGCGTAGTCGGCGGTGAGGAAGAACCAGGTATCGCCGCCGGCCTTCACCATGGCGCCACCGGTGCCCTGCGCCAGCGCATAGGTGTCGTAGGTCCAGTGGACGGTGTTGGCGTTGCAGGCCTTGCCGGTGAGGTCAGAGCTGCCGGCCCCGGAGTTGATGTTGATCTTGTTCTTTTCCTTCGAGATCTGGCTGACGGCCAGAGCGACCGAGGAGGTCGGCACGTCGAGGATCAGGTCGACGCCGTCCTGGTCGTACCATTGCCGGGCGATGGTCGAGCCGACATCCGGCTTGTTCTGATGGTCGGCCGAGACGATCTCGACCTTGATGCCCTTCTCGGCCGCCTTGAAGTCCTCGACCGCCATGCGCGCGGCGACGACGGAGCCCTCGCCGGCGAGGTCGGCATAGATGCCCGAGCGGTCGTTGAGCACGCCCGCCTTCACGGAAATCTGCTGTGCGAGGGCAGGGCTCGCCAGGAATGCGGCGAGCGCGCTTGTCGCGAGGAACGTCTTGAGCTTCATCAGGGTTCTCCCTCTTGAGGATACCGGCATTTACCGGCGCTTTTCTGTTGCGGGCCGTGCGCGGGTCACACCCCGAGATAGCGGTGGAGCTTGTCGATATTGGCGTCGAGTTCGGGGTTCGGGATCATGTCGATGACCTTGCCCTGCTCGACCACATAGTGTCGGTCCGCCACCGTCTGGGCGAAGCGGAAGTTCTGCTCGACCAGGATGATGGTGAAGCCTTCCCGCTTCAGTTCCGCGATGGTGCGGCCGATCTGGTCGATGATGACGGGGGCGAGGCCCTCGGTCGGCTCGTCGAGCAGGAGCAGATGCGCGCCTGTGCGCAGGATACGCCCGATCGCCAGCATCTGCTGCTCGCCGCCGGAGAGTTTGGTGCCCTGGCTCCTCAGCCGTTCCTTGATGTTGGGGAACAGCGTGAAGATGCGCTCCAGCGAAAGCCCGCCGGGGCGCACCTGCGGGGGCAGCATCAGGTTTTCCTCGACCGAGAGCGAAGAATAGATGCCGCGCTCTTCCGGGACGAAGCCGATGCCGAGCCGGGCGATGGCGCGCGAGGGCAGGCCGATGGTCTCGGTGCCCTCCAGCACCACCGAACCCTTGCGCTTGCCGATCACGCCCATGATCGACTTCAGCGTCGTGGTCTTGCCGGCGCCGTTGCGCCCGAGCAGCGTCACCACCTCGCCGGGCGCGACATCGAAGTCGATGCCGTGCAGGACGTGGCTCTCGCCGTACCAGGCTTCGAGCCCGCGCACCTTCAGGAGCGGTGTGGTCGAGGTCGCGCTCGCCGGCGCCCTCGCGGCTTCAGTGATGGCCATGGCCGCCTCCCGAGCCGATATAGGCCTCGACGACGCGCGGATCCTTCGAGACGGTGGCGTAGTCGCCCTCCGCCAGCACCTGGCCGCGCGCCAGCACGGTGATGCGGTCGCAGAGCGAGGCGACGACCGAGAGGTTGTGCTCGACCATCAGGATGGTGCGCTCGGCCGAGACCTTGCGGATGAGCGCCTCGATCCGTTCGATGTCCTCGCGGCCCATGCCGGCCATCGGCTCGTCGAGCAGCAGCATCTCGGGGTCGAGCGCCAGCGTCGTCGCGATCTCGAGAGCCCGTTTGCGGCCATAGGAAAGCTCGCCGGCGGTCAGGTCGAGAAAGGGCGTCAGGCCGACCGCCTCGACCAGCCGCTTCGCCTCGCTGTCGAGGTTCTTCAGGCTGCGCTCGGAGCGCCAGAAATCGAAGGAATCGCCGCGCTTGCGCTGCAGGGCGATGCGGACATTGGTCTTGACCGAGAGCTGCGGAAACACCGCCGAAATCTGAAATGAACGGACCAGCCCCAGCCGGGCGATCTCGGCCGGCTTCTCGCCGGTGATGTCACGGCCGTTATAGGCGATCGTCCCGCGTGTCGGCGGCAGGAACTTGGTCAACAGATTGAAACAGGTCGTCTTGCCGGCGCCGTTCGGCCCGATCAGCGCATGGATCGATCCGCGCTTTACCTTCAGATTGACGCCGCTGACCGCCGTGAAGCCGGCAAACTCTTTGGTCAAACCTGAAGTCGATAGAATAATATCTTCAGGCATGCCGAATATCAGCCTTCATCAGCCCAATCTTTCTTGGTTTGTCGTTTCCCCTTGCATGGCATGCTGTACCGCGCTCAGGGCATAAGTCAACGCTTCGCGCCGCCCGGAATACGCTTCGGCGCCGATCTTATCCCTTTGTCTGATATCGCTCCTCCTGCAAATGGGGGACGACGCGGCGGCCTCACCCGCGCAGGCTCTCACCCTTGCCGGGCGCAGTGCTTCCTTTGAACCGATCGGTCGTGTTCTGCGACAAAGGAGAAGCTGTTTACCGGCTGAAGCCATTGCGGTAGAAATACGGCTTGTCTTCGACCACCGCTATTTCGATCTTTTAACCGTGCTGTCGCGCGAGGGGCCGCAATCGGCTGCGCAGGCGACATGATTGAGCTGGGGAGGTTGTCGTGAGCTTCGCGACTCGGATTTCGGCGTTCCGTGTTCGAATAGCCGCGGCGTTTGCGCTGATAACGTGCGGTGCGGTGCTGGCTTCCACGGCCGGAGCCGCGGTTCCCGAGCGCCGCGTCGCGCTCGTCATCGGCAACAGCGCCTATACGGCCGTGCCCCCGCTGGCCAACCCGATGCGGGACGCCAAGGGTGTCTCCGCGGCCTTGAAGCGCCTCGGCTTCGAGGTCGTCGAGGGCTATGATCTCAAGATGGACGACATGACCAATGTCGTGCGCCAGTTCGCCCAGAAGCTCGACGGCGCCAAGGCCGGGCTGGTCTATTATGCCGGCCACGGCATCGCCGTCGGCGACGAGAACTATCTCATCCCGGTCGACGCTTCGTTGCGCTCTGAAGCCGATCTCGATTTCCGCGCGGTCAATGTCCAGCTCGTCCTGCGCCAGATGCAACGCGACGAGCGGGTCAACATCGTCATTCTCGACGCCTGCCGCGACAATCCTTTCGCCGCCCAGCTCGCCGCCAAGTCGCGCGCCGTTACCCGCGGCCTGACCCCGATCGAGACGCAATCCGCTTCGGGCATCCTGATCGCCTTCGCCACCGACCCGCGCGCGACCGCGCTGGACGGCGAACGCGACGGCCACAGCCCTTTCACCGATGCGCTGCTGAAGCACATCGAGACGCCCGAGGTCTCGATCACCACCGTGATGGACCGCGTTCGCGCCGACGTCTGGGAAGCCACCGGCAAGAAGCAGAAGCCCTGGACCAACTCCTCGATCATCGGCGAGTTCAAGCTCAACCCGACCCTGAAGCTCGCTTCCGCCGACCCGACCGATGCGTCGGCCACGGCTGCGAAGGCGATCAATGCGGCCGTTCCTGCGCCGGCCATGCCGGCGGCTCCGGTGTTCGATCGCAGCCAGGTCGACATCAAGACCTGGGAAGCGGCCGAGCGTGGCAATTCGACGGCCGATTACCGGGCCTATCTCGACGCTTTCCCCTCCGGCCAGTTCGCCACCTTCGCGCGCAACCGGCTGGCGAGCCTGGAGGCCGCGACGCCGCCGGCCAACGCCGCCTCGGCTGCCGCTGCCGCCACTTCTGGCGCGACCGACGAGGCGTTGAAGCAGGAAACCGGCACCGCCCAGACCGAAACCGCGATGAAGCTCGACGCCAAGGGTCGCCGTGAGCTGCAAACCCGCCTGCGCGTCGCTGGCTTCCAGCCCGGCAAGCTCGCCGCGGATTTCGGGCCGAGCCAGCGCAAGGCCATCCAGAGCTGGCAGAAGTCGCGCAGCATCCCCGAGACGGGCTTCCTGACCGCCCTGCAGGCGACCGCGCTGCGTCAGCAGAGCGAGCCGGCCTATCAGCGTCTGCTCGCGGACGAGGCGAAGGCAGCTGCCGAGAAGAAAAGCAAGACCGCCGATCGCGGCAAGGCCGGCAAGGCCACCCGCAGCGTGAACGACACAGGCGAGGAAATGTACCAGCGCGATCTCGCTCGCGAGCGCGGCGTCGCCTATCAGGGTTCCACTACCCCGCGCCGCGGCACCACCAGCACCGGCTATCAGGGGCGCGTGCGCACGCCCGGCGATACCGGGGGCGACTCGGCCGGAGCTGCTGCCTTCGGCTCGATCCTCGGCGGCGCCATCATGGGCGGCATCCTGCGCGGTCGCTGAGGCAAAACGGCGTGACGCTTTCCGAAAGCCGGCCTTCGGGCCGGCTTTTTCTATAGCGTTGGAGTTGTCTGCCATCTCGAAAAAGGCCGTGTCGCGTTTCGCGCTGGTACGTCAATCTCGGCATCGGCATCCCGACGCTCGTTTCGAACTACATTCCGGACGGCGTCTCGGTGCAGCTCCAGTCGGAGAACGGCATGCTCGGCATGGGCCCCTTTCCCTATGAGGGCGAGGAGGACCCGCACCTGATCAACGCCGGCAAGCAGACCATCACCGAATTGCCGACGACGAGCTATTTCTCCTCCGCCGACTCTTTCGGGATGATCCGCGGCGGCCATATCGACCTCTCCATCCTCGGCGCCATTCAGGTCGCCCAGAACGGCGACCTCGCCAACTGGATGATCCCCGGCAAGGTGGTGAAGGGCATGGGCGGCGCCATGGATCTCGTTGCCGGCGTCAAGAAGGTCGTCGTGGTGATGGAGCATGTCGCCAGGAACAAGGACGGCTCGGAATCGCCGAAGCTGCTCAAGGCCTGCGACCTGCCGCTGACCGGCGCCGGCGTGGTCGACATGGTGATCGCCGATCTCGGCGTCTTCGCCATCGACGAGAATGGCGGCGGCATGGCGCTGATCGAGCTCGCCGAAGGCATCACGCTCGACGAGATCAAGACCAAGACGCAAGGCGAGTTCAAGGTCGCGCTCTGACGCCAGATTCCGGCTCTGGCCGATCTTGCGGCCCGGCGCAGAGCCGGGCCAACGCAGCGGCGAAGCTGCAGGCGGCCGGGCCGAGCGGCTCGTCGAGACGATGGCAGAGATAGGCCTCCATCGGGAGCTGCGCCCGCCGGCCCAGCGCTCCGGTCCCGACGCGGACCAAACGTCCCTTCGCCAGATCCTCGGCCGCCAGCCAGCCCGGCAGGCGGCCCCAGCCCAGCCCCGCCAGGATCATGGCCTGCTTGATGTCCTGCCCGCCGACGCGGCAGGTCCGTGGCGAGATGACGCCGATATCGCGTTCCCCGGTCAGGGGTGAACGATCGAACTGCACGATCTGGAGATGGTCGGCCAGCGCCGCCGCGTCGAGCGGGCCGGAAGCGCGAGCGAGCGGATGTGAGGCCGCGACAACCGCGATCATGTCGATCGAGGTCAGGGCCTCCATGGCGATGCGGGGATCGCGGAAGCTCTCGCCGACGATGATCGAAAGCTGGCTGCGCTTCTCCAGCAGGGCCGTGATCGGGCCGCCCAGCGCCTCGGCCGAGAGGCGGATCGCGACGGACGGACAGGTTTCGCTTGCCTCGGCTAGGGCGGCGCCGACCAGCCGCGGCGGAAACAGCACGTCGACCGTCAGGCCTAGTTCCAGCTCGACGCCGCCGCTCACCCCTCGCGCCCGGGCCCGCATCGCGTCGACGCGCAGCAGCACGTCACGGACATGGACGAGCAGCGCCTTGCCCTCCGGGGTCAGGACAGGTCGATGGCCGCGGCGATCGAACAGGGCGACGCCCAGCGTGTCTTCGAGTTTGGCGATGGCGTGGCTGACGGCGGATTGCACACGGCCGAGCTTGAGCGCGGCGGCCCTGAAGCTGCCAGCCTCGGCGACAGTCAGGAACATGCGCATCTGATCGAGCGACAGCGCATCCAGCATGATCGATTCCATGGATCGGTTCGATGCGAATTATCTCACTTCTGTCGATGGGCTGGAAGAGGCATCACCGTCTTTGCGCAGGAGGTGCATGTGTTGCGTGGAACGGAAGATATGTCCGGAGCGATGCTCGCCCCGCAGAGAACCAGCCCTGCCATCCCGGCAACCGACTGGTGGCTCGTCGCTTGCGTCGTCGGCGCCGGCATCGCCGCTTCGCTGCAGATCGGCAAGGCGGCCATCGCGATCCCCTTGTTGCAGGCGGAAACGGGCTACGATCTGAGCGTGCTCGGCTGGGTCAGCTCGATCTTCGCGGTGCTCGGTCTGTTCGGCGGTGTGCCGATTGGCGCGCTCGCGACGCGTTTCGGCGATCGGCGCATCCTGTTGCTGGGCTTGGGCCTGCTCGCTCTCGGCAGCGCCCTCGGCGCCGGCACATCCGGCCTCGGCCCGTTGCTGGTCTGCCGCCTCGTCGAAGGCATCGGCTTCCTGATGGTCAGCGTCTCGGGGCCGGCATTGCTGCGTCGCTGCGTCGGCGCGGGCAGCCGCGAGACCGCCATGTCGTTCTGGAGCTGCTTCATGCCGGCAGGTATGGCGCTGGCGATGCTGCTGGGACCGCTCTTCGGCGGCTGGCGGGCGATCTGGCTCGCCGGCTCGGCCGTCGCCGTCCTGGCCGCGATTGCGGTGGTGCTGAGGATCCCCGCCGGGTCGGTCGGTCAGCGTGTGTCATGGAGCAGCCTCGCGGCGGATGTCGCCGGTATGTTTGCCCGGCGTGCGCCCTTGCTGCTCGCGTTTCATTTCGCCCTTTATGCGGTGATGTTCTTCGCTGTGCTCAGCTTTCTGCCTGTCCTGCTGATCGAGCGTATGCATGGCTCGCTGGCCCTGGCTGGGTTGCTCAGCGGACTTGCCACCGCAGGCAACATCGTCGGCAATCTGCTGGCAGGTTTGCTGTTGCGGCGCGGCGTCAACCGGACCGCGCTTCTCGCCGCCGCCGGCTTTGTCATGGGCGTCGCCGCGCTCTTCGTCTTCCTGCCGCTGCTGCCGGTGACGGGCGCCTTCATGTGCTGCATCCTGTTCGCGATGGCAGGCGGCTTCATCCCGGCGACGCTGCTCTCGACGGGGGCCGCGATCGCGCCGCGTCCCGATCTGGTCCCGGCCACGATCGGCATGCTGATGCAGGGCAGCAACCTCGGTCAGGTGCTCGGGCCGGTGGCGGCGGGCTGGGTGATTTCAGCGATCGGCTGGTCGGGAGCGGCGGGGCTCGTCGCGGGCCTCGCGCTCATGGCCATGATGACGGCCGCAGCGCTGAACCGCGACATAGCCTGCCTCTGGCGGCCCGCAGGTTGAGGGTTCAGCGTGTTTCCCAGCCGGCTCGGACCAACTCCGGCACGTCGCATTCCTCGGTCGGCCAGCCGACGCAGAGATAGGCGATCAGCTTCCAGTCCGGCGAGGTATCGAGCGCGGCGGCGATCTCGGCCGGTTCGAGGATCGAGACCCAGCCGACCCCGAGCCCATGGATGCGCGCCGCCAGCCAGAACTGGGTGATCGCGGCGACGACCGAATAGTCCAGCATTTCCGGCATGGTCAGTCGGCCGAGGCCATGGCCGCGTTCGGTCGCATGGTCGCAGAACACGGCGAACTGCACCGGGGCTTCTTGCAGCCCCTCCAGCTTGAGCCGGGCATAGAGTGCCGCCCTGTCACCTTCATAGGCGGTGAGCGCCTCGGCATTGCAGCGGCGGAAGCTGGCCTGCACCGCTGCGCGCTGCCCTGGCTCCATGATGGAAAGCCAGCGCCAGGGCTGCGAATGCCCGACAGAGGGCGAAAGCTCCACCTGGGCAAGAAGCGTTTCGATCAGCTCTGCCGGAACCTGATCGCGCCGGAACCGCCGGACGTCGCGCCGCCAGCGCAGCAATTCCGCGAATTGCCCGGCAAAGGCTGCGTCGAAGGCCGGGGGCGTACTCACGTTGACGCCGCCAGCGCGATGGCATGGAAGAACGAGCCCGTGACTCGTCCGCGCCGGCTTCCCGCTGCGGCCGGCGGCGAGCCATGCGGATCGCTGACGACGGCGAAGGGGGGATCCTCTCCCTGCGCGACGATGCTCGCATAATGGAATTCATGGCCGGTCAGCACGGTGCCGGCCAGCCCGAGCGGACCATCGGCCTCCAGCACCGCACGGCGATAGCCGAGATTCATCTTTCGCCTGGCGAAGGAGGTTTCGACCGAGAGCAGTCCGGCCATGGCATGGGGCGCTCCGTTGGCATCGGTGAGCGTCCGCCCCAGCACCATGTAGCCGCCGCACTCGCCATGGATCGGTCGAGTTTCCGCGAAGTGTTGCAAGCCGCCGAGGAAGCGGCTGGCGGCAGCGATCGTGCCCGCATGCAGCTCCGGGTAGCCGCCCGGCAGCCAGCAGGCATCGCAATCCTGCGGCGGCGGCTCGTCCGCGAGCGGGGAGAACGGCACGAGCACGGCGCCCGCCGCGCGCCAGCCGGCCTCGACATGCGGATAGACGAAGGAGAAGGCAGCATCGCGCGCGATGGCAATGCGTCTGCCGGGACACGGGAGCGGCGGAGCATCGTGGCCGACTTCGGCCGGCAGCATTGTTGCACCGGTCGCGGCGATCACCGCATCGAGATCGACGGCCGCCGCGACCGCCTCGGCCAGCGCATCGAGCCTCGCATGCAGGTCGGCCGTCTCGCCCGCCTGCACCAATCCAAGATGGCGCTCGGGTAGGATCAGGCTGGCCTCGCGCGGCAGCACGCCGAGCACGGGCAGGCCGATGCGTTCCATGCCCTGTCGCACCAGCCGCTCGTGACGCGCGCTTGCGACCTTGTTGAGGATCACGCCGGCAATGCGGATGCGCGGGTCGTAGGCCTTGCAGCCGAGTGCGACGGCCGCTGCCGACTGCGCCGCCCCGGAAACGTCGATGACGAGGATGACGGGCCAGCCGGTCAGCGTGGCGATGTCGGCGCTGGCGCCAGTATGCCCCTCCGGTCCCGGCACTGCGTCGAACAGCCCCATAGAGCCTTCTGCGATGACGATGTCGGCAGCCCGCACGGCCTCGCCCACGATCCGCCAGAGCAGCCCATCCGTCATGGCGTAGCTGTCGAGATTGGCGCTCGGTGCCTCGGTCGCCGCGGCATGGAAGGCGGGGTCGATGTAGTCGGGGCCGCATTTCAGCCCGCGCACGGTCAGGCCGCGCCGGACGAGTGCGCGCTGCAAGCCGAGCGTGACGGTGGTCTTGCCCGAACCCGAACGCGGGGCTGCGATGAGAAGCCCACGCCCGCTCACTGTCCGCCTCGCGGCCGGAAGCGGCGATCGTAGTCGATGGAGTAAAGCGCGCTTTCGCCGAAATCCTCGGTGGCCAGCGCCGGCCCGACCAGGATCAGCGCCGTCCGTTCCAACGCGCTTGCTCGCACCTGCTCGGCAATGCCGGCTAAATGACCATGCAAGATGGTCTCGTCCGGCCATGTCGCGCGGAACACCACGGCGACGGGGCAGCCCGCCCCATAGAAGGGCGTCAGTTCCGCCACGACCTGCTCGATTACATGGATGGAGAGATGGATGGCGAGCGTGGCCCCGGACGCGGCGAAGGTCGCGAGCTTCTCCTTCTCCGGCATGGCCGAGGCGCGCCCGGAAGTGCGCGTCAGCACCAGCGATTGCGCGACGCCCGGCAGGGTCAATTCGCGCTTCAGCGCGGCGGCGGCGGCTGCGAAGGCGGGCACGCCCGGCGTCACCGTATAGGGAATGCCGAGCCGGTCGAGCCGGCGCATCTGTTCGCCGCAGGCGCTCCAGATCGAGAGGTCGCCGGAATGCAGCCGCGCCACATCCTGGCCGGCCCGATGCGCGGCCTCCATCTCGGCGATGATCGCATCGAGAGCGAGCGGGGCAGTGTCGACAATCCGCGCACTAGGCGGACACCAGCCCAGCATCGCCTGCGGAATCAGCGAGCCGGCATAGAGGCAGACCGGACAGGCAGCGATGAGATCGCGCCCGCGCAGGGTGATGAGGTCGGGTGCGCCGGGGCCGGCGCCGATGAAATGGATGGTCATGCGGGGCGCGGTTTCATGGTGTCGTTCTGGCCAGAGCGCAGGTGACGCGCCCGGTCGCGATCCGCGGCTGGACGAGCGTGCCGCCCGGCCCGGCCGCGGCGAGCGCGGCCGCCTCCGCCACCGAGCCGACGCCGTAGAGCGAGGCGATCCGGGTCGAGCGGGTCGCGCAGGCGGCCTCGAAACCCTTCAGTGCCTCATCGGGAATGGCCACCAGTTCTGCCGAGCGGTCGGCCGCGGCCGCAACCATTCCGGCCTCTGTGGCGCGGCTCGCCAGCGTGGCGAAGCGGGGCGTGGCTGTACCCGCGAGCCCCGCCATCGCCAGTGCCTCGTCGAGGCAGGCGAGGATGTCGGCAGCCTCGGTGCCGGGCCTGATGCCGATGCCGGCGACGAGGCGGCCCGTACTCAAGGCTTCTCGACCCGCCACTGCGTCACCGGCATCGCCGGGCGCCAGCCATGCTTGCCGCCGACGGGTGCGAGGCGGTCGATGGATATCCGGCGCAGCGAGCCGCCATGTTCGGCATGGAGCGCGGCGAGCCTCGCCTCGCCCTCGATGGTGACGACGTTGGCGACGAGCCGTCCGCCCGGCTTCAACGCAGCCCAGGCAGCATCGAAAAGCCCGTCCTCCGTCAGCCCGCCGCCGATGAAGACTGCATCCGGCGCCTCGCGCCCGACGAAGCCGGTCGGGGCCGCGCCGACGACATCGATCGCGAGCCCGCCGAGTTCGAGTTTGTTGCGGGCGATACGCTCGGCCCGGTCGGCACGAGCCTCGAAGGCGATGGCGCGGTTGCGGACGTGGCGCTGGCACCATTCGACGGCGACCGAGCCCGAACCCGCGCCGACATCCCAGAGCAATTCGCCGGCGCGTGGCGCCAGTGCGGAGAGGGTGATGGCCCGGATCTCGGATTTGGTGATCTGGCCGTCATGGGCGAACCACTCCTCGTCCAGCCCCGGTGTCAGCGGCAGGATCCGGGAATCTTGAGTGGCGGCGACCTCGACCGCGATCAGGTTGAGCGGCACGATATCGTCGAGGGCGAAGGCATCGGCGCGCGTCTCGCGGATGCGCTCCTGCGGCCCGCCGAGCGATTCCATCACCACGATCCGGCTTGCACCCATGCCCCGTGCCGTCATCAGTTCGGCGACGGCGCGCGGCGTGGTCTCGTCCCAGGAGAGCGCGAGGATGCGGGCCTCGGGCTGGAGATGCGGCACGATGCGATAGAGCGTGCGGCCATGCAGCGAGACCAGCGCGCATTCCTCCTGCGGCCAGCGCATCCGCGTGCAGGCCATCGAGAAGGAGGAGAGCTGCGGAATGATTTGCATCTCTTCCGCGGGGATCGCGCGGCTCAGGCTGTTGCCGATGCCGTAATGGAACGGGTCGCTGGTCGCCAGCACGCAGACCTTGCGGCCGCGCTCCTTCAGGATCTGCGGCAGGGCGTTGCGGAAGGGCTGGGGCCAGGGGCGCAATTCGCCCGGAACCTGGCCGACCAGCGCGATATGCCGCTCGCCGCCGAAGACGATTTCGGCCTCGTTCAACGCAGCCAGCGCCTCGCGGCAAAGACCCGCTGCGCCATCCTCGCCGAGGCCGATCAGCGTGAGCCAGGGTGCATCTTGCCGGCTCGACAGCGCATCCGATTCACGTAACATTGTGGTCATGACCGTCCTCATCCTTGGCGGAACGAGCGAAGCTGCTGCGCTTGACCAGCTTCTCGCTGAACAGGCACCGGACATTCGCGCCATTATCTCGCTGGCGGGGCACACCGTCGATCCCCGGCCGACGAATCTGCCGGTGCGGACCGGCGGCTTCGGCGGCGTCGAGGGCTTGCGGCGTTATCTCGTGGAGGAGGGCATCGTCGCCGTCGTCGACGCGACCCATCCCTTCGCGGCGATCATGCCGTTCCATGCCGAGCATGCCTGCAAGGCCGAAAGCGTGCCGCTCCTCGCCATCCGCCGCGAATCCTGGAAGCCGCGCAAGGGAGACCGCTGGACGTCGGTGCCCGATATCGAAGGCGCCGTGCAGGCGCTCGGAGACGAGCCGCGTCGTGTCTTCCTGACCGTCGGCCGGCTCGAATTGCCCGCCTTCGCCGATGCCCCGCAGCATCGCTATCTGGTGCGCGCCATCGAGCCGATCGGCGATCGTTTGCCGGTGCCGCATGTCGATGTCATCCAGCAGCGCGGCCCCTTCGACGCCGACGACGAGGAGGATCTGATGCGCCGCGAGGGCATCGAGCTTCTCGTGAGCAAGAATTCCGGCGGCCCGG
>JARYGW010000145.1:0-13194 GCA_033792295.1 Allobosea sp. | reverse complement strand
CGCAGCCAGCCCTGATCATGGGCGAACATGCGGAAAGTCTCGAGAACGTCGCGATGCTCGCCGGTATGGGCGACATCCCCCCGCTCGATCAACTCGTCGATCGAAGCCCGCATCTCGCCGATAGCGGCTTCGAGCCGTGTCACCTCGGCGGCGGGATTCTCCGCAATCAGATTGGTGATGGCGACACGCGGCTCGTGCAGCACCGCGTGGCCCAGGCCAACGCCGTCCGCCAGCGCGACGCCGACGCCGTGGATCGGCCGGTCGAGGCCGATCGAGGCGCCGGGCGCCGCCAGCGATTTCAGCCCACCGGCCGCGATCATCTCCGCCATGATCATGGCGGTGGTCTGCAGCGTCTCGATCTCCTCCTCGGAATAGACCCGGGAGGCGCGATTCTGGATAACGAGCACGCCCATCACGGCACCGCCGCGCAGGATCGGCACGCCGAGGAAGGAGCGATAGACCTCTTCGCCCGTCTCCGGGCGGTAGGAGAAGGCCGGATGCGCCTGCGCATCGGACAGGGCCAGGGGCTCGGCCTCGCTGGCGATCAGGCCGACGAGACCCTCGCCCGCCCGCATCGTCGTCAGGTGCACCGCCTCGCGGTTGAGGCCTTCCGTGGCATAGAGTTCGAGGGAGCCGTCCTCGCGCAGGACATAGACCGAGCAGACTTCGGCGACGAGATTGCCGGCGATCAGGACGACAAGCCGGTCCAGTCGCTCCTGCGGGCTGATGGACGCGGCCATCACTTCGCGGAGGCGGCGCAGCAGAACGCCCGGTCCTCCGAGAGCGCCTCGCATCGATCTCAGCCCTCCGCCCGCCTCCTCAGCCATCGACGATACGATGCCTGTCCAGACCCTGAGTCGCCTACCCGGATCATTGCGCCTTCTAGCGACGAAAGCCCGCCTTCGGCAAGGGGTGGATGAGCAGACGACGGCTCGGCGGCCGATTTCAGACAATTTCCGGGACGCGGCCCATCGTCTGCCGCATCAGCGGGCGAACGACACATGCGCCGTTTCGCCCGGCGGGGCACCTCGCTTCTGCCCGACCGCCATCGCGCGGCTCTTCACCTCCCCGCGGTCCGATGCCGCGGGGCGGGGCTTGCGCCCCGTACGCCGCACAGGTGGCTCCACCTTGGAGTCAACCTTGCTGGGTGGCTCCACGACCTCGGCCTCAGCGGGCGCACCGGTGAGCGCCTCCAGATAGCGCTGTGTCCACCAATGGATCCCGCTGGTCTCGATGACATGATAAAGCGCTTCGAAGCGGCGAATGCGCTCGCTCTTCGGCATCGCCAGGGCGGTCCGGATCGCCTCGGCGACCTCGTGTATGTCATAGGGATTGACGATCAGCGCATCGCCGAGCTGCTGTGCGGCGCCGGCAAAGCGGGAGAGCACCAGCACGCCGGGATCGGCCGGATTCTGGGCCGCGACATATTCCTTGGCGACCAGATTCATGCCGTCCCGCATCGGCGTGACGAGCCCGACCTGGGCGCGACGATAGAAACCGGCAAGGGCCGTGCGGGAATAGGCTTTCTTGACGACGCGGATCGGCGTCCAGTCGAACTCGCCGAGCTGGGCGTTGAGCCGGCCGGCAACCTCGTCGGACATCCGGTCGAGCTCGGCATATTCGGGGACGTCGCTACGCGACGGCGGGGCGATCTGCAGAAGGCCGACGCGGCCGCGCTCCTCGGGGTGGCTGCGCAGGAACTGGCCGAAGGCCTCGAGACGCTGGACGATGCCCTTCGAGTAATCCAGACGGTCGACGCCGATCACCAGCTTGCGCTCGCCGAGCGATTCCCGCGTCGCCCTGAGAGGCGTCGCCGCCTGCCTGACCGAAGCCGCGGCAAGGCGGCGGAAGGCCTCGACATCGATCCCGATCGGGAAAGGCTGCACCGCCGTCTCGCGCATTCCGAGGCGGACGCGCCGTCCATCGGTTCGCGCACCGCAGAGATTCACGAGGCAATCGATCAGATTGCGCGCGTCCACCTGTGTCTGCATGCCGACGAGATCATAGGCCGCGAGCGTCCGGACCAGCGTCGTGCTGAATGGCAGCGCCATCAACGTGTCCGCCGATGGCCAGGGGATGTGGTGGAAATAGCCGATCCGGTTGGTGATGCCGCGGCGGCGCAGCTCCGCAGCCAGCGGGATCAGGTGGTAGTCGTGAATCCAGATGACGTCGTCCGGCTGGATCATGCGGGCCAATTCGCGCGCGAAGCGGCGGTTTACGCCGAGATAGCCCATATAGTCGCTGCGCTGGAACTCGGTGAGTCCCAGGCGATAATGCATGATCGGCCAGAGCGCGCGGTTCGAGAAACCGAGATAGTAGCTCTCTCGCTCCGCCTCGCTGAGATCGGTCACAGCATAGGTTACGTTCCCGCGCTGGGTCTCTCGCAGCTGCCGGGTCGAGCCGACCACCCCGCTCCAGCCGAACCACAAGCCGCCATGTTTCTCCAGCGCCTCCCGGAGCGCGACCGCGAGCCCCCCTGCCGTCGCCTTCTCATGACGATCGGGAATGGTGACACGGTTCGAAACGACGACGAGACGCATAGGCGACGAATTCTCCGAAGGAAGACCGGCCGATTTTCGCTACCGGCGGCAGGAACAGAACGCCGCTAAAGGCGTAATGTTTCCGTGGTGCAGGGCCGGCGACGTGGCGAAGCAATGGCGGCCTTGCGGTGAAATCGTGTTTCTTATGTTAGGCATTCAATAGAGCGGGGCAACCCCAAGGACGAATTTTCGGGGCCCTAACTCCGCAAATTGTGAAAAGAAAGGATTAGCGGGTTGATCGGCCGTTCTTCTGCCGCGTTCCCCGCCCAGATACAGAACGATGACGACCTTGATCGAACCCGAATCTGCCTACGCCCCCCGCAATATCGTTCCAGAGGAGCAGCAGATCGCTCTCTTTCTGGACTTTGACGGTACGCTCGTGGAAATCGCCCCGTCGCCGGAGGATGTGAAGCTCGATCGACGCGTCGCGCCTGCGCTCGGAGCGCTGCGTGGAGCGCTCGGCGGTGCACTCGCCCTGGTCTCGGGCCGACCAATCGCCTTTCTCGACACGATTCTCGCGCCTCACGAGTTCGACATCGCAGGGTTACATGGCGCGCAGATCAGGCTCGGCGGCGCCTTGCGCGCGCAATCCGATGCTCCCGACAGCATGCATCAGGCCCTGCGAGACCTGGTGCGCTTCGCCAACAGTCATGTCGGTGTCATCGTCGAGGACAAGCGGATTTCCGTAGCCCTACACTGGCGCCTGGCGCCTTCGCTTGAGGAGGAAGCGCTCGCGCTGATGCGCAAGACCGCCGCGAAGATGGGGCCGGGCGTGCGCCTGCAGGAAGGCAAGGCTGTCGCCGAGCTCGTGCCGGCGAACGCCAGCAAGGGCGCCGCGATCGCCTGGCTGATGGCGTCACCCGGCTATGCCGGCCGTCGACCGGTCTTCATCGGCGACGACATCACCGACGAGGACGGCTTCAAGGCCGTCAATGCGATGGGCGGATTGTCGGTGCGGATCGGCACGGACCGCGAGAGCCGTGCCCAGCTGCGGCTCGCCTCACCGACGGCGCTGCGCCACATCCTTCTCGAAGCTGCCGAAAATGGCCATCTTACCGCCGCCAACTTCGCCCGGACTGACCAGGACTGACCATGACCGTAACGACCACGGCCGCGGGGCACCACTCCGCCTCGCTCGACCTCGGCGTGATCGGCAATTGCTCGATCGCCGCACTCATCGACCGACGCGCCCGCATCGTCTGGGGCTGCTTCCCGCGCTTCGACCGCGACCCGGTGTTCTGCTCGCTGATCAACAACGAGGCAGATGACAGCGACGACGCCCCGGAGAAAGGCGTCTTCGCGATCGAGCTCATCGGCATGACCCGCTGCGAACAGAGCTATCTCGACAACACCGCGATCCTCTCCTCGGTCCTCTCCGACGACCAGGGCAATGCCATCGAGATCCTGGATTTCGCGCCGCGCTTCGTCCGCTACGAGCGCTTCTTCCGGCCGCCGCAGCTGGTGCGGCGGGTCCGGCGGGTCTCCGGCCGGCCGCGCATCCGCGTCCTGGTCAAGCCCAGCCTCGGCATCGGCGAGGAGCCGGACGAGATCACGCGCGGCTCCAATCATGTCCGTTTCGTCGGCGCCGACCAGACGATCCGGCTGACCACCAACGCACCGCTCTCCTACGTCGTCGACGGCATTCCCTTCGCAGTCGACCAGACCTATTCCTTCTTCATCGGCGCGGACGAGGCGCTGCGCGCCGAGATCGAAACGACCTCTCGCGAGTTCCTCGACAAGACGACCGATTACTGGCGCGACTGGGTGCGCTCGCTCTCGATTCCCTTCGAGTACCAGACGGCGGTGATCCGGGCGGCGATCACCCTGAAGCTCTGCTCCTTCGAGGAAACCGGCGCCATCGTGGCGGCGCTGACCACCTCGATCCCCGAGGCGCCGGGCACACAGCGGAACTGGGATTACCGCTATTGCTGGCTGCGCGACGCCTATTTCGTCGTGCACGCGCTCAACCGTCTCGGCACGACGCGCACGATGGAGGACTATCTCGGCTTCATCACCAACATCGTCGATTCCTTTTCGGAAAGCGGCGCCGAGCACCTGCCGCCGCTCTACCCCATTACCCGCGGCGGCGCGCTCACCGAGTTCGAGGCCAGCAATCTCTCAGGCTATCGCGGACACCGGCCGGTGCGCTTCGGCAATGGCGCGGCCGGGCAGATCCAGAACGACGGCTATGGCGCGGTCGTGCTGGCGGCGACGCATTCCTTCTTCGACCGCCGCCTGATCCAGCCCGGCAAGGACACGCTGTTCGCCCAGCTCGAGCGCATGGGCGAACTGGCGCTCGGCGTCTTCGACAAGCCCGACGCCGGCCCCTGGGAGCTGCGCGAGAAGGAGTCGATCCATTCCTTCTCCAGCGTGATGTGCTGGGCCGCCTGCGACCGGCTCGCCCGCATTGCCGGCACGCTCGGACGGGCGGACCGCAAGGAGTACTGGAAAGGGCACGCCCGCCGCCTCAAGGAGATCATCGGCGAGCGGATCTGGAACGAGCAGAAAGGCCATTTCGTCTCGACCTTCGATGGCGAGGACCTCGATGCGACGCTGCTGCTGCTGGCCGAGCTCGGCTTCGTCAAGCCGGACGATGCACGCTTCATCGCGACGGTCGACGCCATCGGGCGAGACCTGAAGCGCGGCGATCTCCTGCTGCGCTATGCGACGCAGGACGATTTCGGCTACATGCACACCGGCTTCCTGATCTGCGCCTTCTGGTATGTCGATGCGCTGAATGCGATCGGTCGCTGCGAGGAAGCCAAGGAGCTGTTCGAGCGCATCCTGCAGCGGCGCAACAGCTTCGGCCTGCTGTCGGAAGACGCCGACCTCAAGACCGGCGAACTCTGGGGCAATTTCCCGCAGACCTATTCGCATGTCGGCCTGATCAACTGCGCGATGCGCCTCAGCCGCGACTGGGAAGAGGCCTTCTGAGGCGCCGCCTCAGCGCGGAGTGCCGAAGCGGAAGGCGACCGGGATCACGCCATAGACCATCGCGAGCACCATGGGCGGCACGGCCAGCGCCGTGACGCCAAATGTAGGCCAGCCGACGGTGAGAGGCGCCAGAACCGCCAGCAGAACGTTGATGGCAGCATAGGCGCCGACGATCGCGACGATCAGGAACCGCAGGCGCGAGGCCAAGCTCGAAGGGAATCGCAGGGTCATTAGGCATCTCTACATAACGAAACGTTCCGTTTCTATTGGTTGATCTAAACGGGCCGTTTCGTTATGTCAACGGGGAAGCTGGAGCAGACGAGGTCCGAGCACATGGAACCCAAGCCGAAGCGGCGCGCCTCGATCGGCGCCCGACGCAGCCCCGAAACCGAGGCCGCGGTAAAGGCGGCGGCGCGAGAGCTTCTGGCGGAGAAGGGCTATGCCGGCTTCTCGATCGAAGAGGTCGCGCGCCGGGCCGGCGCCGGCAAGCCGACAATCTATCGCTGGTGGCCGAACAAGGCCGAGCTCTTCATCGCGATCTACGGCGTCGAGAAGGACGCTGCCATCCCTGTTCCGGACGAAGGTTCGCTGCGCGCCGACCTGCTGCGCTACACCAAGGATCTCTGGCGCTTCTGGCGCGAGGATGCCGCGGGGCGCGTCTTCCGGGGGCTGATCGCCGAAGCGCAGAGCAGCGAGACGGCGCTGGCCGCGCTGCGCTTCAAGTTCATGCCGGAACGTCTCGCCTCACCGCGCCGAATGTTCGTGCGTGCGACCGAGCGCGGCGAGATCGCCCCCGAAGAGGTCGACGACCGGCTCGAACTCTGGGTCGGCTTCAACTGGCTGCATGTGCTGACCGACCGGCTGAGCGAGGATGAACCTTCGCTCAGCCGCAAGATCGAGCTGCTCTGCCGTTGATCATCAACTCACCTTGGCAGCGGCCCGCATAACGGCAAGCGCCAGCACCTGCGCCGCCGGAACGATGCTCTCGATCTCCAGGAATTCGTCCGGCGTATGCGCCATGCCCCCGATCGGGCCGACGCTGCACAAGGTCGGCGTGCCCTGCGCGGCGGTGAAGCCGGAATCGGCGCAGCCGCCGGTGAACTCCGCGGTGACGCCGATGCCGAAGGCGGCGGCCGCGTCGCGATAGGTATCGTAGAGCGCGGCCGATTCCGAGGAGCGTTCGAGCGGCAGGAACTCGCCCTTGATCGCGAGCACGGCGCTGGTGCCCGGCACCTGCGGCGCCTCGACGATCGCCTTGATCTTGCCGACCATCTCGTCGCGCTGGGCGGCGGTGACATAGCGCAGGTCGATCTCGCACCAGGCGTTCGGAGCGATGGTGTTGACGGTCTGGCCGCCGCCGATCAGGCCGACATTGACGGTGATGCCCTTCTCCAGATCGGTCAGACCCTGGAGCTTCGGGATCTTGATGCCGAGATCGACGATGGCCGAAGCGCCCTTCTCGTAATTGGCGCCGGAATGGGCCGGCTTGCCGGTGAACTCGGCGCGCATGAAGACGCCGCCCTTGCGCCCGCTGGTGACGGATTGCCTGTGGTCCTTCGCGAATTCGGTGCCAGCCGGCAGGCGACTCGGCTCGGCGTTGAAGACGCAGCGCGATTCGCGCGCCGCCGCCTCGATCACCGGGCGCGAAGACGGCGAGCCGATCTCCTCGTCGCTGGTCGTCAACATCAGCAGCGGCGCGGCGATGCCACCGCATTCAGCGAAGGCTGCAGCGACGAAGGCCGAGATCACGACGCCGCTCTTCATGTCGGCCACGCCCGGGCCATAGGCCCGAGAGCCCTTGATGGTGAAGGGCCGGCGCGTCGGCTCGCCCTTCGGGAAGACGGTGTCGCGATGGCCGAGCAGCAGGACGGGGCGCTGGTCATTGGCCGTCGGATTGGGCAGGCGCGCCTTGACGGCGTCACCGAAGCGGCTGTCCGGCACGATCTCGACGTCGAGTCCGTTGGCCCGGTGGAAGCGCGCGACAACCTCGCCGGCCGCATCGACCCCGGCCTTGTCATAGGAGCCCGAGTCGGTGTCGACGAGTTCGCGCAGCAGGGCGACCATGCCCTCCTTGCGGTTCGCCAGCCACTCCGTGACCTTCTGTTCCTCGGGGGTCAACGCGCTCATCGGCTCACTCGCATTCGTTCCGGATGGGACAATGCCGGGCAGATTAAAGGCTGTGGCACCATGAGCAATGGCGGATAGCCGCGGCGATGCCATTCATGCCGCGCATGCCGGTCGAAGCGGCTCCGAACGCAACCTCATTCGGCCCATTCGGGGTCTGTGGTGAAGGCGATGGTGAGCCAGCGGTCGGGCGTGTCGTCACCAATCGCCTCGCCGATTTCGTCGCGGATACGATCCCATTCCTCCAGCTTCTTCGCCGGCCCGTCCCTGGGCACGATGAAGTAGAGCTCGATCTGCCGTCCGCGGCCGACACGCGCGACGTAGGAGCGGTAAGCGGCGAAGCCGTAGCGCCGGACGATATCCTCGGCGACGGCGTCGACATGGCGTTTCAGATCGGCAGGTGTCACGAGCAGGATGTCGGCCAGGGCCTGCTTGATCGTCCCGATCGGCATGGGGATCACAACGATGCAGACCAGAGCGAGCGTGACCGGATCGACATAAGGCAGCATCCAGGCGAGCCGCGTCCCCTGGATCGCATAGCCGAAGACGAAGGCGACGAGCAGTGCGCCACTGAGGCCGCCCGACATCGCCCAGGCCTTGGCATCCAGCCCAACGAAATTCGAATGGAGGTGTTGATTGGCCCGCATGCCATAGACCGCCATGGCGAAGGCGATCAGCATCGTCAGGATCGCATAGACGATAGCGTAGTCGAAGGCGAGGTGTCGGCCGCCGGCCATGATGCTGCCGATGGCGTTGATCAGCGCATAGACCGCCGCTCCAGTCAGAAGGACGCCGTTGAGCCCGAGAACCATCGGTTCCAGATGCCAGAAGCCCATGGTGAAGTGCTTGACCAGTCGACTGCCGACAGCGCCGTCTGCGGTCGAGGAGGTGATCAGATTGGCCACCAGCAATGCGACGATCGTCATCGTCGCGTCCGTCAGGGCGTAGACTCCGTCGAAGACGATTGCGAAGGAACCGGAGAGAAGGCCGAAAAAGATACCCGCCGCAGCAAGCAGGAAGGTGACGGCAATCGAGAGACGCAGGACGCTTTGCTCGGTCTGCACGAAAGACCCTTTCGACGCCGTGCCCAGATCATCGCGCGTCCTTCAGGACACGACAACGATGACCTATCTCATTGTTGGTGCATCGGATTTTACCGAAAAATGGATTCCGCTTTCGGTCCGATGCTCCAGCAGCCGATTCTACACACCCGCCGGGCGGAGCGCCAATGCGCAGGGAAACCTCCCGGCGCCAGGCGACTGGATCGATCAGACGAGACCCACGCACCAAGCAACGACATAGACGAGCGTCCCGACGGCCATCGGCACGAGCGGATTGACCTTGGAGCGATAGGTGACAAAGGCCGTCGCCGCCGTGACCGCGAAGCCGAACAGGCCGGCATCGGCGACGAGCGCCGCGACTGCGCCGCTCGCCAGCATCAGGCCGAGTGCGATCGGCACCAGGGCCAAGGTCACGATCCGGACGACGCGATTGTCGCTGAAGCGCCGCAACCCGCGGCTGCAGGCGAGCGCGAGCACGGAGGAAGGCAACAACATCGCCGCGGTGGCGAGCAGCATGCCGCTCGCGCCGGCGACATGCCAGCCGACGATGCTGGCAAGCATGACGTTCGGCCCCGGCGCAGCCTGGGCGATGGCGAAGAGGCGCGCGAAGGTCGGCGCGTCCATCCAGCCGAGGATCTCGACGATCTGCCGGTGCACCTCGGGCACCACCGCGTTGGCGCCGCCGATCGCCATCAGCGAGAGCGTGCCGAAGGTGATGACGAGCTGGCCGAGGATGCCGCGCTCCATCAGACCCGCCGTGCTCCGAGCGAGGCTGCGACGAGGCCGAGCGGCACGAGCACCAGCAAAGTCGACAGCATGGGCAGCCGCAACACACCGACGGCCAGAAAGGCAGCCGCCGCCATGACCCAGGCCCAGCGCGCGAGCCCGGCTTTTGTGAGCAATCGCGCGGCCGTGCCGAGGATGAGGCCGGCGGCGCTGGCGGCTGCACCGGTCAGCGCGACCCGCGCCAGCGGGTGGTCGGAGACCGCGTCATAGACGTTCGCGATGGTGATCAGCGAGAGCAAAGGCATCGCCATCAGGGCAAAGACGCAGGCCAGTGCTCCGGTCACGCCGCGGAAACGGTCTCCCAGCATGACCGCGGCATTGACGGTGTTGGCCCCGGGCAGCGCCTGGCAGATGCCCATCATCTCGGCATAGGCGCGATCATCGAGCCAGTTGCGTTCGACGACGATGATGTGGCGCGCCACCGGGCCGACACCGCCGAAGCCCATCAGCCCGATCTTGAGGAAGCCGGTGAAGAGGTTCGGCAGGCTCGGCGGAGCCATCTCCATGGCGGCCTCGGGAGCGCTCATCGATGGCGAGGCCCTGTTTTGTCGCATTTTCTTCACGCGAACCGGCATCCACTTCGCTCGATAATGCTCTAGCGGCGCGCTTCCATCGCCATGCGCAGGGCGAATCCGGCCAAAACCGTGCCCATGAACCAGCGTTGCAGCAGCGACCAGAAAGGCCGCGCCTTCAGGAACAGCGCGATGCTGCCCGCGGCCGTCGCGATCAGCGCGTTCACGCTACCGCTGATGACGATCTGGATAAAGCCCAGCACAACCGACTGGCTCAGCACGTGGCCGGCGGCGGGATCGATGAATTGCGGCAGCAGGGCCAGGTAGAACATCGCGATCTTCGGATTGAGCAAGCTGGTCAGGAAGCCCATGGCGAAGAGCTTGCGCGGCCCGTCATTCGGCAGATCGCGGACATGGAAGGGCGAGCGGCCGCCGGGGCGCACCGCCTGCCAGGCAAGCCAGAGCAGATAGGCCGCGCCACCAAGCCGCAGCGCGTCATAGGCATAAGGCACCGCGAATAGCAGCGCCGTGATGCCGAAGGCCGCGCAGAACATGTAGACGAAGAAGCCGAGGATGACGCCGCCAAGCGAGATCAGACCCGCCGCCCTGCCCTGCGCAATCGAGCGGGAGATCAGGTAGATCATGTTCGGCCCAGGCGTGAGCACCATGCCGAGCGCGATCAGGGCAAAGGTCACAAGTGTCGTCGTCTCGGGCATGGGCGAGCGCTCCGGCGGAATTCAGCGCTTGGACCACGGAACGCCGCGGCGAACAATCGACGGCATCGCCGAGCCGGCCATGCGGCGCCGTGATGCGCCTCCGATATCTCCGGCGCGGCCTGGCGGAACTCACCGGAACTCCATCGGTTGTCCGCTGCAAGCCCGAGAGGAGAAGCATGACGCTCTTCAGCCGCCTGCTCTACACCGTGATCTCCGTCGCGTTGCTCGGCGCGTCGGTCATGCTGATCGGCGTGGCCGTCTGGCGCACGGCCACCGGCTACTGGACCGGCGAAAACGCGCTCGACGGGATGCTGGACGCGATCGGCCTCGTCATCATCGCGGTCGCCGTCGCCGATGTAGGCAAATTTCTGTTCGAGGAAGAGGTGGTGGCGGATCGCGAGATGCGCCGGCCTGCCGAGGCGCGGGGCTCGCTGACCAAGTTCATGTCGATCATGATCGTGGCGCTCTCGCTGGAAGCACTGGTCCTGATCGCAAAGACCACCCGCGAGACGATGAGCGAGCTCGTTTATCCCGGCCTGCTGGTACTGCTGGCCATCCTCGCGCTGGTCGGCCTCGGGCTCTTCCAGAAGCTCAGCCAGCATGCGACAGCCGCTGTGCCGCCCGATCGGGGCGAGGATGAGGACGCAGCCGAGGGGATTGAACCGAGTCTTTCGACATCAAGCTCCAAACGCGGGTCATCCCGGCCGAAGCAAAGCGCAGAGCCAGGGTAACCCGCGTTTGAAACGAAACGCCCCTCAACGCCGCTCGTCGACGAGGAAAAGATCGGTATCGTCGGGCTTCGCTCCCGCCGCCGTCAACATGCTGTGGATCTGGCCGCGATGATGAGTCTGGTGGTTGAAGAAATGCGCGATCACGAAGCCACGCGGCCTGCCCATCTCGCGACCGGCGGCGCCCGAGTACCAGATCAGCGTGCCGCGCAACCAGTCAGCGGTGACCTCGTCCGCCCAGTCCAGAATGAACTGGTCGCGCTGGCGCCGGCGTGCGCAGAACTGTGCCCAGCCTTCGAAATAAGCCGCCGAATCGCGGCCACCGACGGAGGGCTTCTCGCTGCCGGCAAGGCGGCTGAGCCAGGTTTCATCGCCCCAGAGGACATGGTTGAAGGTGCCGTGGATCGACTTGAAGAAGGCGCCGCGGTCGAGCTTGCGGGCCTCGTCGGTCAACCCGTCCGCAGCCGCCATAAGGCTGCGGTTCTGCCAAGCATTGTAGCGGGCCATGGTCTGGACGAAAGCGGGATCGACCATGCGGCCTCCTCGTCAGATGATGTTGGCCTCCGCAAGCGGCCTGCCCCCCACGATGCGCTCATGGCCGAGATCGGCAAGGTCGAGCGAGCGATAGCTGCCATGCGCGATGTGCTCGGCAATGCCGCGGCCCACCGCAGGCGACTGCTGCATGCCATGACCCGAGAAGCCGTTGGCGAGGTAGAGATTCGGGACGCCGACTGCCGGGCCGACGATGGCGTTATGGTCGAGCCCGCACATATCGTAGGGTCCGGCCCAGGCGCGACCGGGCTTGATCTCTTCGAAAGCCGGGATGCGGTGCGCCAGCGGCGCCCAGACGGCCTCCTCGAAGAACGGCCAATCGACGTCCTCGGCCGCCGGGTCGGTCTCGACCCATTCGACATCCTGTTCGGGGGTCAATGGCAAGCAGCTGCCGATGAAGAGCTGACCTTCCGCCGTGCGCTGCCCTTCAGGCCGGCACCAGGCGCCGGTGGTATCGATCAGCAACGGGCAGTTCCCGACATCGCCCTTGCAGAGGAAGGTGAAGATATAGCGCTTCATCGACTTCACCGGGATCGCGACGCCGGCGGTCGCGGCGAGCTTCGCGCCATGGGTGCCGCTGGCATTGACCACCGCGCCGCAGGCGATACGGCTGCCATCGGTCAGCTCGACGCCGGTGACGCGACCGTTCTCGGTGAGGTAGCGGGCAACCTCGCCCTGCCGATATTCGATGCCTAGGCTGCGCGCCTTCTTGCGAAATGCCTGCAGCAAAGCCCAGCCGTCGAACCAGCCTTCGCCGCTGAGGCCATAGGTGCCGCAGGCGAGGCCCGAGGTGTTCAGCCAGGGAAATTTGCTGCGCAGCATATCTGCAGCATAAAGCGCAATATCAGCGCCCTCCCGCTGCTGAAGCTGCTGATTGGCTTCAAGAATTTTCCTCCCTCCCTCATCGGCGAGATAGAGGTAGCCACCCTCGTGCAGGTCGATCGCGGGGACTTCGCCATCGACCGACAGATAACGGCCGATGTCGCGCAGGAAGCCGATACCGAAGAGCGAGATGCGAATGTTCACGGCGCTGGAGAATTGCTGGCGGATCGAGGCTGCCGACAGTGCCGAGGCCGAGTAGCGATAGGTCGGGTCCTTCTCGACGACGATGACCTTGCCGGAAAAGCCGGGCTCGGTCGCAAGGTGGTAGGCGACGGAGGAACCGATCGCGGCGCCGCCGCAAATCACGACATCGGCGGTTTCGGAGACGAACGACATGGCAAGCCTCGCGCGGCGGCCCT
>JARYGW010000144.1:0-13212 GCA_033792295.1 Allobosea sp. | reverse complement strand
CAATACAGAAAGCGAGTTAAGTGAGCCTTGAAAAAGGGGCTCATCACGGAATCGCGATCAGGCCGTGCGCGAGACTCCAGTCGTGGCAAGCAGGTCGCGCAGGGTCGTGATCGTCGAGGAATCGGCGACGCCGTCGACCTTCTCCGGGCGCCAGTGGCGCTGGAAGGCCGCGACCACGGCCTCCAGCTTTTCATCGAACACGCCGTCGACGGTGACGCCATAGCCGAGCATGGCGAACATCGCCTGCAGGGCCTCGACGGGCTGACCGGCTTCGCCGCGGGCGAAGAAGCGTCCGCCCCGAATCGGGGCCGGCTCGACCCAGACGCCGACGCCGCCCTCGGCGAAGCGCCGCCATGGAAACTTCTCGCCCGGATCGATCTTGCGGCGGGGCGCGATGTCGGAGTGGGCGAGCACGCGCTCGGGCAGGATCGACCAGCGCTCGCAGATGTCGCGGCAGAGGTTCAGCGTCGCGGCGATCTGCTCCTCGGGGAAATCGGGCAGGCCGCCGGGATGGCCGGGATTGGCGATCTCGATGCCGATCGAGCAGGAGTTGATGTCGGTCTCGCCGGCCCAATGCGAGGCGCCGGCGTGCCAGGCGCGGCGCCCCTCCGGCACGAGCTGGAGGGTATGGCCGTTCTCGAAGACGAAGTAGTGCGAGGAGACCTGTGAGACCGGGTTGCACAACCATTGCAGGGCTTCGCCCGCGACCGGCATGCCGGTGTAGTGCAGGATCAGCATGTCCGGCCGGCGGCCGGCTGTGCCGTCGCCCAGTTTGCGCTCGCCATGGTTGGGCGAGGGGAAGATCTTGGCGGCGAAGCGGCTGTCGGGCTTCGCCGTGGCGTCGATGGTTTCGTCCATGGCTGTCAGGCGGGCTGGTGCGACAGCCGCCGGTGGAGGCCGCGCTCGCGCTCGATCGCATCCCAGGCGGCATTGATGGCGGCGAGCCGCTTCGTCGCGATCGTGATCGCCTCGGCCGGCAGGCCGCGCGCGATCTCGCGGTCGGGATGGGTCTCGGCGACGAGGCGGCGATAGTGTCGCTTCAATTCCTCGTCGGCCATCTCGCGGCTGGCGCCGATAACGAGATAGGGGTCGTCGCGGCGGCGGACATGGCGCGCCTCGATCCGGGAGAAATCGCTGTCGGCGATGGTGAAGATGCCGGCGACGGCGCGCAGATAGGCATGCTCCGCCTCATGGATCGCGCCGTCTGCCGCGGCGATCAGGAACAGCCCGTCGAGCACGTCCTCGAGCAATGCCGGCTCGTCGCGGAAGGCGTTGGCGATCTGCGTGGCATAGGCCTCGAAACCGGCGCTGGTCTGCTTGGCGAGGTCGAACAGGGCCTCGACGCGCTGCTGCTGGTCGGCCGGGACCTCCACGATCCGGTGGAAGGCCGTGACCTCGTCGCAGGTGACGACGCCGTCTGAGCGGGCCATCTTGGCGGCGAGCGCGACCAGGCCCGTGGTGAAGACGAGTTCCCGCGGCGCCGGCCCGAAAGGGGCGCCCTCGCGGTCGATCAGGACATGTCCGGCAACGGCGCCGAGGAGCGCGCCCAGCGGGCCGCCGAGCGCGAGGCCCAACCCGCCGCCGCCGAGCGCACCCCAGAATGATGAAGCCATGAAGGGCCGGGTCTCCCGTGAATCTGTTGCGCATCTGAGCGCGGCTGCATGATGTGAGGGGAGAAGCCCTCCAATCAAGGGGCAGGCCGGCATCGCGACCGCCTGCCGCAGGGAATCGTGCATTTTCGGCCGAATGTGGCGGAAACGGGGCATTCGGCCGCTCTTGTTGATTCGTTCCGCCGGAGGGTACGCCGGCAAAGTGTAAGAGGGGTACCAATACATCAAAATACTTCGTAGTTAAATATAGAATAAATTCAAATTTATGTAATCGACTCTACGATTTTCTTGGTGATGTGTCAGATTATGGACACATTCGATCAGCATTTGGCCGCGTCTTCTCATCAGATCTGAATAGACGAGGTTCGGTTCATCATGCGGTATATCTTTGGCGGTCTGGCTGCTGTGTCTCTGATTAGCCTCTCGACGATCGCGTCGGCAGAGGAATTCGTGAACGCGGAGACGGATCCCAGGGCGCTGCTCGTTCGCGATGCCGAAATCGCCCGCGAAAAAGCAGCCGAAGCAGGAGGTGCGAGCGAGGCCAAGGCCGAGGCGCGGGGCACGAAGCATGAAGCCGGCAAGCTCGACGCGAAGACGGCCCGGGCCGAGCGCCGTGGCTCCACGCCGCTTGCCGCCCCGGCCGGCGCGGAGGGCCTGCGTGCGCTCGTTGCCCGCCATGCCGCCGCCAACGGCATTCCGTTCTCGCTGGCCGATGCCGTGGTGCGGATCGAAAGCCGTTACAATCCGCGCGCGGCTCATGCCGGCAATTTCGGCCTGATGCAGATCCGCCACCAGACGGCGCGCGGCCTGGGCTATTCCGGCGGCGCGAGCGGTCTGCTCGATGCCGAGACCAATGCTCGTTACGGCATGAAGTACCTCGCCATGGCCTACAAGATGGCCGGCGGCGACACCTGCCGCACGGTGATGAAGTACCAGAGCGGCCATATGACGACCCGGATGAGCGGCGCGAACCGGACCTATTGCGCCAAGGTGCGCACGATCACGGCCCGCAACTGACGCAAGATTCTTCGCGTGAACCGGTCTTCGCTTCACGCGAAATTGCTTTGCTGGCGTGGCCGCGCTTGACGCCGGCCGCGCCAGCGCGCATCTCCCCCCTCGCCAGTCGGCCGGACGGCCGCTCTCGCTCGCGAGGGAGGAAAGTCCGGGCTCCACGGAAACACGGTGCCGGATAACGTCCGGCGGGGGCGACCCCAGGGAAAGCGCCACAGAGATCGAACCGCCCCGTGCTTCGGCACAGGGTAAGGGTGAAAAGGTGCGGTAAGAGCGCACCGCGGACCCGGCAACGGGGACGGCATGGCAAGCCCCACCGGGAGCAAAACCGAATAGGGACGATGCTTTCCGCGCAAGCGGAAAGGGGCAGGTTTCTGTGCCTTGTCGTTCGGGTTGGTTGCTCGAGGCGCGCAGCAATGCGTGTCCCAGAGGAATGGCCGTCACGTCGGGGGAGCGATCCTCCGGCCATCCAGAACCCGGCTTACAGGCCGACTGGCGCTTTGCTACTCGCAAATTCTACTCCAGCGGGCATCCGAAGCGATCGCCTGCGCCTCCGGTGCTCACGGACCATTGTCCGCTCCGGTTCTCGGCGACCGCTCCAGCTACCGCGCTGGAGCGAATTTTCGAGCATCAAGCCGCAAGTGCTGATGGGGCCGGCTGCTCAAGCACGGCGGCCTCACGCCACCGTCGTCTGGACTTCGATGTTGCCCCGCGTCGCATGCGAATAGGGGCAGACCACATGGGCCTTCTTGACGAGGTCCTCGACCACGGCCTTGTCGACGCCCGGTACCGAGACGGTCAGCTTGGCGGCGATGCCGAAGCCCTGGCCGTCGTCACGCGGGCCGATGCCGACATCGGCAGAGACTTTCGCGTCGTCCGGGATCTTCACCTTCTCCTTGCCGGCGACGAATTTCAGCGCGCCGAGGAAGCAGGCGGAATAACCCATCGAGAAGAGCTGCTCGGGATTGGTGCCGTCGCCGCCGCCGCCGCCAAGCTCCTTCGGCGTGTTCAGTACCAGCTTGACGTTGCCGGTGTCGGTCGCGGCCTGGCCTTCGCGGCCGCCGGTGGCGGAGCCATGGGCAGTGTAGAGGATTTTCATGATCGAGCTCCTTGATCTCGGGTGAACCAATGCTTGCTATTTAAGTTGTGCACAATTAGATTGTCAACAATTAAATTTCAGATGCTGCCGGAGTTGATTGTCGCTTCGGTTTCCGCTTTGCGTGGCGGGAGAGAGGCTAGGGGCATGACGATGTCCGGACAGGAAACTGACCGCGAGCGTGAATCCGGCGACGGGATGCCCCGGCTGGAACAGCAGCTCTGCTTTGCGGTCTATCAGGCGAGCCACGCCTTCAACCGTGTCTACCGGCCTGTGCTCGCCGCGCTCGGGCTGACCTATCCGCAATATCTCGTCATGCTCGTGTTGTGGGAGGATGACGGGCCGACGGTGAAGTCTCTCGGCGAGAAGCTGATGCTGGATTCCGGCACGCTGACACCGCTGCTGAAGCGTCTTGAAAGCGCGGGCTTCATCCGGCGCGAGCGCGACGCTGCCGATGAACGGCAGGTGCGGATCCGTCTCACTGAGAAGGGGGAGGCGCTGCGCGCGCAGGGCCGGCTTGTCCAGGATGCGATCGGCTGTGCCTTGGGGGCGACTGCGCCGGGGGCGTCGGAGTTGCGCGAGCGGCTCGGCCGGGTGCGTGATGCGCTGCTGGCGGCGGCGCGCGAGGATTAGCGCAGACGTCGCGGCGCACTCGGGTGCATTTTTTCTCTGTCGCCCATGCTCCGGAGCTGCCGCCCGAACGGGGTGCAGTGCGCCGAATTCCGCGCGCTTACGGTTACTTAACCATAACGGGCTGTGATGGCTGCGAGCCTTCGCAAGCATCGACTCGTGCTTACGATTCCATTGACGCCCATGATTGCCCATGTTATCCCAAATCATCCCGTCGAAGCCGACAGGCAGTCCTCAGGTCAGGGTCCGTGTGCCGCGCGGATTTTGGTCGCCGGGCGCTGCTTGCCTGCTTCGACGGAGGGGTTTTTCGCCGCATGGGCAAGCGCCTGGCGGCGGTGTCGAGAGCAGGCCGGGAGGCGGCGTTGACGGACCGCTTCGTCTCGAACTTCACCAACCGGCTGGACGCCAAGGGGCGCGTCTCCATTCCCTCGAGCTTCCGCTCGGTTCTCGCCAGGGATGGCTACGAGGGGCTCTATGTCCATCAGGGGCTCGACCTGCCGGCGCTCGACGCGGGCGGCAATGCGCTACGAGCGACGATCGACGACATCCTGGCGCGCTTCTCGCCTTTCTCGGACGAGTGGGAATTGCTCTCGACGGCGCTGAACGGCACGTCGGAGGTGCTGAAGGTCGACCCGGAAGGGCGCATCGTGCTGAGCGAGGCGCTGAAGGCGCATGCCGGCATTGGCGATGCGGTGACCTTCGTCGGGCACGGCCACAAATTCCAGATCTGGGAGCCGGAGCGGTTCCGCGCTCATCTCGATGCGGCACGGACGCGGCTGCGCGACGTCAAGCGCACGCTCGGCGGCCTGGCGGCTTCGGCGGGAGGTTTGGGTTCATGACGGACCAGGGCGGACCGGTTCGCCATGTACCCGTGCTGCTCGCGGAGGTGCTCGATGCGCTCGCGCCCAAGCCGGGCGGGCGCTATCTCGACGGCACCTTCGGGGCAGGAGGCTACAGCAGGGCGATCCTCGACGCGGCGCCGGACGCGATCCTGCTTGGGCTCGACCGCGACCCGAGCGCGATCGCCGGCGGTGCCGATCTCGTCGCGGCGATGGCCGGACGACTGACATTGTCGCAGGCACGTTTCAGCGCTCTCGCCGAAGAGGCCGAGCGTTTCCGGATGGTGCCGCTCGATGGCGTCGTGCTCGACATCGGCGTCTCGTCGATGCAGATCGATCAGCCGGAGCGCGGCTTCTCGTTCCGCTTCGACGGGCCGCTGGACATGCGCATGAGCGGCGACGGCCAGAGCGCGGCCGACATCGTCAACGAGGCAGAGGAAGGGCTGCTCGCCAACATCTTCTACCATTATGGCGAGGAGCGCCGCTCGCGGGCCGTGGCGCGGGCCGTGATCGAGGCGCGGCGCAAGGCGCCCCTGACCACCACCAAACAGCTCGCCGATCTCGTCGCCGGCATCGTGCGGGGCGAGCCGGGCGGGCCGCATCCGGCGACGCGGGTGTTCCAGGCGCTGCGCATCGCGGTCAATGACGAGCTCGGCGAGCTGGTCAGGGCGCTGCATGCGGCCGAGGCCGTGCTCAAGCCGGGTGGGCGGCTCGTCGTCGTCACCTTCCATTCGCTGGAAGACCGCATCGTCAAGCAGTTCCTGGCAGAGCGTTCGGGCCGCGTCCCAACAGGGTCGCGCCATGCGCCGGCCGCAGCCGTGGCTCAGCCGACCTTCCGCCTCGTCGAGAAGGGCGCGGTCGCTCCGTCCGAGGCGGAGATGCGTGCCAATCCAAGGGCGCGTTCGGCCAAGCTGCGCGCCGCCGAGCGCAATGAAGCGCCGCCGCGCCGGGCCGAGGCCGGCCTTGTCGCGCTCGCCGGCATCCCCGAACCTACGCCGCGCCGGAGATCCTGAGGGTGATCAAGTTTCTCCACGTCATCGCCATCGGCGCGCTGGTTTCCTCGGCGGTCTATGCCTACACGATCAAATACGAGACGACGCTGGCGACCGAGCATCTGCAGAAGCTCAGGTCGAAGACGCAGCGCGAGCGTGACGCGATCCAGGTGCTCAAGGCGGAGTGGCAGTTCCTCAACCGCCCTGATCGCCTCCAGACGCTGGCCGACCGGCATCTCGACCTGCAGCCCTTCCAGGCGACGCAGGTGGTGAAGCCCTCCGAGATTCCGAACCGCGGTCCCAAGGTCGATGCCATCGGCCGCAAGCTCGAGGATCTGGGCCTCGGCCTGCCGACCGAGACGCCGCGGAGCGCCAAGACGAGCGCGACCACGCCCGGAGCCATGCCATGACCGACCCGATCCGGACCGAATCCGGTTCCGCACCCGAAGCGGAGACCGTCGAGGCGCCCGCCACGTTGCGCTCGCGGCTCGCTTGGCTGCGCGACGTCTTCCGCATGAGCGGCGACAAGGCGCAGCCGCGCGTCGGCCTCATCATCCTCTGCTTCTCGGCGCTGTTCATCGCGATCACCGGCCGGCTCGCTTTGCTGGCGACGCTGCCGAACGAGCAGGTCGGCATCCGGCGCGCGAGCTCGAACGCGATTTCCGCGGCGCGGCCAGACATCCTCGACCGCAACGGCGAGATCCTCGCCACCGATATCAGCGTGGTCTCGGTCTTCGCCGAGCCGCGCAAGATCCTCGACAAGGACGAAGCGACGGAACTGCTCACCGCCGTCCTGCCCGATCTCGACGCCAAGGAGCTGCGCGACAAGCTCGGCACCAAGAAGGGCTTCGTTTGGGTCAAGCGCGAGATCACACCGCGCCAGCAGGCCGAAGTCTACCGCCTCGGCATTCCCGGCGTCGGCTTCCTGCCCGAGCACAAGCGCTTCTATCCGAACGGCCCGGCGGCGGCCCACGTGCTCGGTTTCGCGAATGTCGACAATATCGGCATCGCCGGCATGGAGAAATATATCGACTCGCAGGGGCTGCAGGACCTCAACGGCGCCGGTCTCGCCAGCCAGGCGAGCGACCTCAAGCCGATCAGGCTCTCGATCGACCTGCGCGTCGAGCATGTGCTGCGCGACGAACTGGTCAAGGGCATGGAGCGTTTCAAGGCGATCGCCGCCGCGGGTGCGATCATGGACGTGACTACGGGCGAGGTGATCGCACTGGTCTCGCTGCCGGATTTCGACCCCAACAACCCGGTCGATGCGCTGGAGAAGGACCGGATCAATCGGATGAATGTCGGCGTCTACGAGATGGGCTCGACCTTCAAGGCGCTGACCATCGCGATGGCGCTGGATTCCGGCAAGGTCAACATCAACTCGACCTTCTCGACCGCGGGCGGAATGATGCGTTTCGGCCGCCAGGTCATCAAGGAATACCATGGCACGGGCCGGACGCTGACCGTGCCCGAGGTCTTCGTGCATTCCTCGAACATGGGCTCGATCAAGATGGCGCTCGCCGTCGGCGTCGAGGGGCACAAGGCCTTCCTGAAGAAGATGATGCAGCTCGACCGGATGACGACCGAACTGCCGGAGAGCGCCGCGCCGATCGTCCCGCAGCGCTGGGGCGAGATCAACACCGCGACCATCGCCTTCGGTCATGGCCTGGCCGTCGCGCCGTTGCAGGCGATCGCCGCGGTCTCCGCGCTGGTCAATGGCGGCTATCTGATGAAGCCGACCTTCCTGAAGCGCTCGCAGGAGGACGCGATGAAGGTCGCGACCCGCGTGATCAAGCCGGAGACCTCGGAAGCGCTGCGCTACATCATGCGCATCAACGGCGACAGAGGCTCGGCGCGGAAGGCCGATATTCCGGGCTATTTCGTCGGCGGCAAAACCGGCACGGCCGAGAAGGTCATCAACGGCCGCTACGCCAAGAACAAGAACTTCACGACCTTCACGGCGATCGTGCCCTCCGACAAGCCGAAATACCTGTTCCTCGCTATCTATGACGAGCCGAAGGGCTATGCCGAGAGTGGCGGCTATTCGACCGCGGCCTGGAATGGCGGCGTCACCACCGGCAAGCTGATCGAGCGCGCAGCCCCGCTGCTCGGCATCGTGCCGCGCTTCGACCCGCCGCCTTCGCCCTTCCCGCTGATGGCGAAGCTCGGGGCCTGGGGCACGCGCTGATCCCGGCCTATAACGGTGAGCATGACAATGACCGGATGCAGCCTCGGAGACCTCTTCCCCGAGACCTTCGACGCTGACGCCGCCAGCCAGTTGGTGCATGGCGTTGCCTTCGACAGCCGCAAGGTCACGGGCGACGACGTCTTCGTCGCGCTCGCCGGTGCCAAGGCGGATGGCGCACGCTTCATCCTGGACGCGGTCGGGCATGGCGCCGTCGCCGTCGTTTCGGGCGGACCGCGCCCGGCGGATCTGCCGGCCGGCGTCGCCTTCGCGCAGGTCTCCGATCCGCGGCTGGCACTGGCGCTGGCGGCGGCGAAGATCCATCCGCGCCAGCCGGAAACCATCGTCGCAGTGACGGGGACGAGCGGCAAATCCTCCGTCGCGGATTTCACCCGCCAGATCTTCCAGGCTCTCGGCCATGAAGCCGCGAGCCTTGGCACCATCGGCGTCGTCACGGCGAAGGGCGCCGATTACGGCTCGCTGACCACGCCCGACCCGCTGTCGCTGCACGCTTCGCTGGACAAGCTGGCGCGCGAGGGCATCACCCATCTCGCCATGGAAGCCTCCTCACACGGGCTCGACCAGCGCCGGCTCGACGGGGTGAGGCTCAAGGCCGGCGCCTTCCTCAATCTCGGGCGCGACCACCTCGATTATCATCCGAGCGTCGAAGACTATCTCGCCGCCAAGCTCAGGCTCTGGGAATTGCTGCCGGCCGGCGCGCCGGTGGTGATCAACCGCGACGAGCCCTATGCGGAGGAGGCGGCGCAAGCCGCTGAAGCCGGTGGGCATCCGATCATCGGCATCGGCCGCAAGGGTGAGACGTTGACCCTGCTCGCGAATGAGCGGGACGGTTTCGCGCAACGCCTGACCATCGGTTTCGATGGAGAGCGGGTTTCCGTCTCGCTGCCGCTGGTGGGGGATTTCATGGCCGGCAATGCTCTCGTCGCCGCCGGTCTCGCGATCGCGACCGGCGCGGACAGGCGCAAGGCGCTGGAGGCGATTTCCGGGCTGACCGGCGTGGCCGGGCGGCTCGAACGCGTCGGCGAGGCCAATGGCGGGCTCGTCGTCGTCGACTATGCCCACAAGCCCGATGCGCTGGCCGCCGTGCTGGCGACGCTCAGGCCCTATGCGACGGGGCGGCTGATCTGCGTCTTCGGCTGTGGCGGCGACCGCGACAAGGGCAAGCGGCCGCTGATGGGGGCCATCGCTGCCGAGAGGGCCGACATCGCCATCGTCACGGACGACAATCCGCGCAGTGAGAATCCGGCGACGATCCGGGCCGAGATCATGGCCGCCTCGCCGAAGCTTGCCGAGATCGGTGACCGCGAGGAAGCGATCCGCGCGGCGGTGAAGATGCTGAAGCCTGGGGATTTGCTGGTCGTGGCCGGAAAAGGCCATGAAACCGGCCAGATCATAGGCGAGCGCACATTGCCTTTCTCGGACCATGAGGTCGTGCGGAAAGCGCTGGAGCATGGGAACTAGTCCCATGCTCCAGGATATGATCTTGCGCGAATTCTTTCCGCCCTGTCGGGCGGAAAGCGCGTTGTCGGAGATTGCAGGATGAGCGCCCCTCTCTGGAGCGGAGACAAGCTGATCGCGGCGCTCGGCGCGCGGGCCGAGGGCGCCGTGCCGCCGGCCGTCACCGGTGCTTCGATCGACACCCGCACGCTGGAGCGGGGCGATGTCTTCTTCGCCATCAAGGGCGAGGCCCGGGACGGGCACGACTTCGTCAAGGGAGCGTTGGAGAAGGGTGCGGCGCTCGCCGTGATCGACGAGGCGCATGCGGCGGCGTTCAAGGGCGCGGGCGCGCTCGCCATCGTTCCTGATGTGCTGAAGGCGATGGAGCAGGCAGGTTCGGCGCGCCGCGCTGAGCTGAAGGCGGGCGTGGTGGCGGTCACCGGCTCGGTCGGCAAGACCGGCACCAAGGAGGCGCTGCGCCTCGTGCTCTCGCGCCAGGGCAAGACCCATGCGCCGGTCGCTTCCTACAACAACCATTGGGGCGTGCCGCTGACGCTGGTCCGCACCCCCGCCGATATCGCCTATGGCGTCTACGAGATCGGCATGAACAGCCCCGGCGAGATCCTGCCGCTGGCGCGGCTGGTGCGGCCGCAGGTCTCGATCATCACCACGATCCAGCCGGTGCATCTGGCCGCCTTCGCTTCGCTCGAAGGCATTGCCGAGGAGAAGGCCGGCGTCTTCTGGGAGCTGGAGAAGGGCGGCACGGCGATCATCAACGCCGACATCCCGCAATCGGAATTGCTGCGCGACATCGCGAAATCCGGCCCGGCCGGGCGCATCATCACCTTCGGCGAGAGCCCGGATGCCGATGTGCGGCTGATATCCTGCGCACTCAAGGCCGACGTCTCGACGGTCGAGGCGCGGGTGCTCGGCCAGCCGGTGACCTACAAGCTCGGCAGCCCCGGCAAGCACATCGTGCTGAATTCGCTCGCCGTGCTGGCGGCGGTACAGGCGCTCGGCGCCGATCTCGCGCTGGCGGCGCTGGCGCTCGGCGACCTCAAGCCGCCGCCTGGCCGCGGCGCGCGGCAGATGCTGCAGGCTCCCGGCGGGCGCTTCACGCTGCTCGACGAGAGCTATAACGGCAACCCGGCGTCGATGCGCGCGGCGATCGAGAACCTCGGACGCCTGCCGGTCGAGGGCAGGGGGCGGCGCATCGCCGTTCTCGGCGACATGCTGGAACTCGGGCCGAGTGGCGGCGAGCTGCACGAGGGCTTGGCCGAGCCGCTCGCCGCCAACGGCATCGACAAGGTTTTCGCCTGCGGGCCGCTGATGAAGGAGCTCTATGAGAGCTTGCCTTCGGCCATGCGGGGGGCTTATGCCCCCGCATCGGGCGCGTTGGAGCCGCTCGTGCTCGATGCGATCCGCGCCGGCGACGTCGTCACCATCAAGGGGTCGCTGGGCTCCCGCATGGGGCCGATCGTCAAGGCGCTCCTCGCGCGCTTTCCTGCCGTACCTGCCGAAGACTGACCCGCCTTTCAAATCGCTTCCCGAGAGATTGCCCGCACATGCTCGCCTGGCTCGCCGAACTGTCCGGCACCTTCCCGGTCCTCAACGTCTTCCGCTACATCACCTTCCGGGCGGGCGGAGCGACGGCGACGGCGCTGCTCTTCGTCTTCTTCTTCGGACCGGCGGCGATCTCCTGGCTCAGGATCAAGCAGGGCAAGGGGCAGCCGATCCGGACCGACGGTCCCGAGAGCCATCTCGCCAAGCGCGGCACGCCGACCATGGGCGGGCTGATGATCCTGACCGGGCTTTTCGTCGCGGTGCTGCTCTGGGGCAACCTGCGCAACCCCTACGTCTGGATCGTGCTCTTCGTCACGGCGGCCTATGGCGCGATCGGCTTCTATGACGACTACCTCAAGGTGACGAAGCAATCGCATAAGGGCTTCTCGGGCAAGGCGCGCATCGCCATCGAGGTCGTGGTGGCGCTGATCGCCTGCACGTTCGTGATGCAGACCCAGCCGCCTGCGATCGGTTCGGGCTTCGCCATGCCCTTCCTCAAGGAAGCGATCATCCCGCTCGGCATCCTGTTCCCGCTGGTCACGTCCTTCGTCGTCGTCGGCGCCGGCAATTCGGTGAACCTGACCGACGGGCTCGACGGGCTCGCCATCGTGCCGGTGATGATCGCTGCCGGCACCTTCGGCTTCATCTCCTACCTGGTCGGCAACGCCATCTTCGCCAACTACCTGCAGATCCATCATGTGCCCGGCGCCGGCGAATTGGCGGTGATCTGCGGGGCGGTGATCGGGGCCGGGCTCGGCTTTCTCTGGTTCAACGCGCCACCGGCCCAGATCTTCATGGGCGACACGGGGTCGCTCGGTCTAGGGGGCCTGCTCGGCACCATCGCCGTCGCGACCAAGCACGAGATCGTGCTGGCTGTCGTCGGCGGGCTTTTCGTGGTCGAGGCGCTTTCGGTCATCATCCAGGTCTTCGTGTTCAAGCGCACCGGCAAACGGGTCTTCCTGATGGCACCGATCCACCATCATTTCGAGAAGCTGGGCTGGACCGAACCGCAGGTGGTGATCCGCTTCTGGATCATTTCCGTCGTGCTGGCGCTGGTCGGCCTTGCCACGCTGAAGCTGCGCTGAGAGCGAGACCACCATGACGCCCGTCACCGTCTTCGCCGGGCGCAAGGTCGCCCTGTTCGGCCTCGGGGGCTCAGGGCTCGCGACCGCGCGGGCGCTCAAGGCCGGCGGCGCCGATGTCGCGGCCTGGGACGACAGCGAGAAGAGCCGTGAAAAGGCTACGACAGAGGGCATCGCGGTCGTCGATCTGGCGCGTGCGGACTGGTCGGGCTTTGCCGCCTTCGTGCTCTCGCCGGGTGTGCCGCTGACCCATCCCGAACCGCATTGGACGGTGGTGAAGGCCAGGGAAGCAGGCGTCGAGATCATCGGCGATGTCGAGCTGTTCTTCCGTGAGCGGGCGAAGATCGCGCCAGCCGCCCCGGTCGTCTGCATCACCGGCACCAACGGCAAGTCGACGACGACGGCGCTGATCGCGCATGTGCTGCGCGAGGCTGGGCGTGACGTGCAGATGGGCGGCAATATCGGCACCGCCGTGCTGGCGCTGGAGCCGCCGGCCGCGAACCGTGTCCATGTCATCGAGTGCTCGAGCTACCAGATCGATCTCGCTCCTTCGCTGAAGCCGACCGTCGGCATCCAGATGAACCTGACACCGGACCATCTCGACCGGCACGGCTCTCTGGAGAACTATGCCGCGATCAAGGAGCGGTTGGTTTCGGCCGCCGACATCGTGGTGGTCGGCGTCGATGACGAGCCCTCGCGTCAGATGGCGCTCAGGCGTGCGGCCGGCGGCCGCCCGCTGGTCGAGA
>JARYGW010000143.1:250-13270 GCA_033792295.1 Allobosea sp. | reverse complement strand
GGAGACGTCGAGCGCCGAGGTGATCTCGTCGCAGATCACCAGCTTCGGCTTCGAGGCGAAGGCGCGCGCGATGGCGACGCGCTGCTTCTCGCCGCCGGAGAGCTGGTGCGGGTAGCGCTCGGCATAAGAAGCCGGCAACCGGACCTGCCCCAGCAACTCGCCGATCTTGGCGGCGTCGCGGCGGGCGCCCGGCTCGCCATAGAGCGCGAGCGGCCGCGACAGGATCTCGCGGATGCGCTGACGCGGATTCAGCGAGGAATCCGGATGCTGGAAGATGATCTGGACATCGCGGCGATAGGCCCGGTCCATGTCGCCGAGGCCGGTGATGCGGCGGCCGGCGAAGCGGATCTCACCCTCGAAGCGGTTGAGCCCCGTCATCGCCTTGGCGAGCGTCGACTTGCCCGAGCCGGACTCGCCGACGATGCCGAGGATTTCGCCGGGCATCACCGACAAGCTGACCTCGCGATTGCCGGTGAACTGCGTGTTCGCCCGGCCGAGCAGGCTGCCGAGGAAAGGCTTGCGGCCGTAGAGCACGCTGACCTTCTCGACTTCGACGAGCGGCGTGGTCGTGGCCGGAGCGCTCGTCTCGACAAGCCGGTGGTCCGGGCGCGGCACGGCGGCCAGCAGCTTGCGGGTATAGGCGTCCTGCGGTCGAGCGAAGACCTCACTGAGCGCGCCCTGCTCAACGATCTTGCCGCGATGGATCACCGCGACCTTCGTGGCGATCTGCGAGACCAGCGCGAGATCGTGCGAGATGTAGAGCGAGGCGACGCCGGTTTCGGCCTGCAGTTCCTTGAACAGGTCGAGGATCTGCCGGGCGGTGATGACGTCGAGTGCCGTGGTCGGCTCGTCGAAGATGATGCATTCCGGCTGGCAGGCGAAGGCGGTGGCGATGACGACGCGCTGCTTCTCGCCGCCGGAAGCCTCATGCGGATAGCGCCGCATCATCTGCCGAGGTACCTTCAGCCCGACATGGGCGAGGCGCTCCTCCCCCTCAGCCCAGGCCTGCTTCTGCGTCAGGCCGCGATGGCGCACCAGCACCTCCGCGAGCTGCTCACCCAGCGGCAGCGTCGGGTTGAGCGAAGTGCTCGGGTCCTGAAAGACCATGCCAATGCGCTTGCCGCGGATCGCGTCGATCTCGGCCTCTGAAGCCTTCAGCAGGTCCTGCCCGGTCAGGCGGATACTGCCTGCCTCGCGGGCGGTCGCGGGCAGGTAGCGCATGATCGCCCAGGCGAGCGAGGTCTTGCCCGAGCCGGATTCGCCGACGAGGCCCAAAACCTCGCCCTTGGCGATCGAGAGCGAGACATCGTCGAGGGCGTGGGTGACGCCCGCCGGCGTCGCGTAGTCGAGGCCGTAGCCCGCGATGTCGAGGATCGGTTCGCCCATCGCTCAGGTCCTCGGGTTGAGCGCGTCGCGAAGCCCGTCGCCGAGCAGGTTGAAGCCGATCGCGACCAGCGCGACCGCAAGGCTCGGCCACAGGATCATCCAGGCGCTCAGATGCATGAAGCGGCGCGCTTCCGCGACCATGAGCCCCCATTCGGAAGCCGGCGGCTGCGCGCCCAACCCGAGGAAGGAGAGCGTCGCGAACAACATCACCGCGAAGGCGACGCGGATCGTCATCTCGACGATGATCGGCGCCACCACATTGGGCAGCATCTCCCGCCCGACGATGAAGGCCGCGCTCTCGCCGCGCGCGATGGCGGCGTTGACGTAATCCTGCTTGCGCACGGCAAGCGCGACCGAGCGCGTCACCCGCGCCATGCCCGGCGCGAAGGCGAGCGCGATGGCGAGCAGCGCGTTGAGGCTGCTCTTGCCGAGCAGGTTCACGATCAGCAGCGCCAGCAGCAGGCTGGGGATCGACATGATCGCATCGACGGTGCGCATGATCGCCTCGTCGCTGCGCCCGCCGAGAAAGGCCGAGACGGTGCCGACGACGGCGCCGACCAACGTGCCCAACGCCGTCGCCAGAATCGCCAGGACGACGGTGGCGCGGGCCCCGTGGAGCAGCCGGCTCAGGATGTCGCGGCCATATTGGTCGGTGCCGAGCCAGAACTGGGAGCTCGGCGGCTTGTAGCGCATCAACGGCGCCATTTTTTCGGGGTCGTAGGGCGCGAACCACGGCCCGACGATTACCGCCAGCACGATCAGCGAGACGATGATCAGGCCGAGCAGCCCCTGCGGCGAGCGCAGCATGCGCCTGAGGATCTCAATCATACTGAATCCTCCGGTCGAGCCAAGCGTAGCAGATGTCCGCGAGGAAATTGGCGACGGCATAGGTCGTCGCCATGATCAACGCGCCAGCCTGGATCGAGGGCAGGTCACGCGCCTGGATCGCGACGATGAGCTGGCGCCCGATCCCCGGCAGGGCGAAGATCTCCTCGACCACGATGACGCCGCCGAGCAGATAGCCGACATCGAGCGCGACGATGGTGATGGTCGGCAGCAGCGCGTTGCGCAGCGCGTGCTTGAACAGTACCTGCCGCTTCGAGAGCCCCTTCAACCGGGCCGCGCGGATATAGTCGGAGTGCAGCACGTCGACGAGCTCGGAGCGCACCATGCGCGAGACATGCGCGATCAGGATCATCGACACCGTCAGCACTGGCAGGACGAGGTGCTTCAGTCCCCGCAGCGGGTCCTCGGTCAGCGGCACATAACCCGTCGCCGGCAGCCATTGGAGCCAGTCGGCGAGAACCAGAACCATCAGCGTCGCCGTGACGAACTCCGGCAAGGAGACGCCGATATAGGACAGGAAGCTGACGCCGAGATCGGCGGCGCGGCCGCGGCGCACCGCCGCGACGATGCCGAGCGGGATCGCGACCGCCAGCATCAACACGATCGAGAACAGAGCGAGCAGCAGCGAGCGGCCGAGCGCCTCGATCATCGCCGGCGCGACCGGCTGGCCGGTGCGCATCGAGACGCCGAAATCGCCGCGCACGACCCCGCCGAGCCAGTGCAGGTACTGCATCCAGATGGGGTCGTTCAGCCCCATCTTGAGACGCAGCGCCGCCAGCGCGTCCGGCGTCGCGTTCTCGCCCAGCATCATGACGGCGGCATCGGCCGGCAGGATCTGGGTGATCGCGAACACGATCAGCGACACGACCAGCAGCGTGTAGCCGATCAGCAGGATCCGCTTGAGGATATAGGCCGGCGACACGTCCGCTGCCCGCTTTCGCTCAGCCGCGCTTCGGCGCGTTGGCGCCGAGCGAGACGAAATCGAGCCGGTAGACCGAGCCGCGCGGGTGGAGCTCATAGCCCTCCACCCAATCGCGCTGCCCCGCCAGCAGATCGAAGAAGGCCGGGATGATCGAGGGCACCTCCTCGTACATCAGCTTCTGCGCCTCGGCGTAGAGGGCGCGGCGCTTGGCGTCGTCGACCGTGGTGCGGGCCTCGGAGACCAGCTTATCGAAGGCGACGTTGTTCCAGCGCGTCTCGTTCCAGGCGGCGTTGGAGGTGTAGAGCAGCGAGAAGATGGCGTCGGCCGTGGCCTGCATGTTGTAGAAGCCGACATAGAAGGAGCCCTTCTTCCAGACCTGGTCGAGATAGGTCGCGTGCGGCATGGTCTCGACCTTGATGTCGAAGCCGGCAGGCTTGGCCATCTCGCGCAGCGCGACGGCAAGCTGCGTGCGCTGGCCCGGCCGGTCGGAGGCGATCAGAGTCGCTTCGAGCCCCTTCGGATAGCCGGCTTCCGCGAGCAGTGCCTTCGCCTTGGCGATATCCGCCTTCTTGGCCGGCAGGTCGGCGTAAAAGCGGTAAGCTGGGTTGAGCGGCGTGTCATTTCCGGGCGAGCCGAAGCCCTCCGTCACGAAATCGACCATAGCGGCACGATCGACCGTCAACGCCAGCGCCTGGCGCACGCGAACATCGTTGAAGGGCTTCTGGTCGCAGCCGAAATTGACGTTGCAGAACTGGCCGGAGGCCAGGCGCAGCGGCTTGACGCCGGAGGCCTTCTGCAGCCGGCCGAACTCGGTCGGCGGCGTGGTGCTGAGCAGGTCTGTGTCGCCGGAGATCAGAGCGGAAGCCTCGGCGCTGACATCCGGGAAGACCAAGACCTCGATCTTGTCGAGATAGGGCCGGGCCTTGTCGTAATAGGCGTCGTTGCGCGTGACCACGACCTGCCGCTCCGGCTCGAAGGAGACGAGCTTGAACGGGCCGGTGCCGATCGCCTGGCGGTCGAGCTTCTCGAGGCCGCCCTTGATGACGGCAGCGGGGACGACCTTGGCGTTGAGATAGGCCAGCGTCACCGGCAGGTCGGCGAAGGGCGCCGAGAGCGTGAAGACGACCGTCGTCTCGTCCCTGGCGGCGACCTTCGTGACGGGCCCGATATTCTGGCGAGCGGGCGAAGCCGTCTTCGGGTCGAGGATCGCCTCGAAGGTGGCGACCACATCGGCCGACGTGCAAGGCGAGCCGTCATGGAAGGTCAGGCCCTTGCGCAGCACGAAGGTCCATTCGGTGAGATCGGCCGAATTCGTCCAGGACTCGGCGAGGTCGGGCTCCGCGCTCATATCGACCTTGAGGCGCGTCAGGCTCGAATAGAGCAGCTCGGCGACGAGATATTCCGGGTTCACGCGGGTCACAAGCGGGTTCAGCTTCGAGACCGCCTGGTCGACGCTGACGCGCAGCGTGCCGCCGCGGCGCGGCGTCTGCGCGAAGGCCGGAATGCCGGACATCGCAAGACCGCTCAGGGCGGCGGAAGCGGCGAGGAAATCGCGACGGTGGATACGCGGCATGGAACGCTCCTTCAGCTCTGGGACGGTGTCAGATCGGGATTGATATCGGGCCGGAAATCGGCGGCGAGGTAATTCAGCACGGCTTGCGCCAGCGAGACGATATCGCCGCTGGTGGTGTGCTCGCCCGGCGCGTGGATATTGCGGGAGGGCCGGCCAAGGCCGCCGAGCAGGACTTCCCTGTGCCCGGTGGCGCGCTGGACCCAACCGAAATCGGAGGCGCTCGCGGCGCCCCAGCGGCGGAAATCCTCCGGCGCATAACCGAAACCGGCGCCGACCGCTGCCTGCCAGCGCCGCCAGTGCGGGCCGCCCGGATCGTCCGTCGGGGCGAGATGGCCGACGAGCGCCGTCTCGACGGTCAGGCCGGGGACGGAGGCGACGGCGCGTCTGATGGTCTCCTCGATCTCGGCCAGGGCGGCGTCGAAGGATTCTTCCGGCGCGTAGCGGCGGTTCAGCGTCATCTCGACGAGAGCAGGAACCTGGCCGCCGGAGGTGCCCCCCTTGATCGTGGCGACGTTGAGCTGCCCCGTCAGCGGCGGCTTGCCGGGCGGCGGCGGCAGCGTCGAGGCGCGCGAGGCGATGCGGCCCTTCAGGGCGGCAAGCGCATTGAGCAGCGGCAGCGCCCCGTCCATCGCATTGTGCCCGAGCCCGCGGCGATTGCCTTCGCCCGCATGGACCGCTTCGCCATGGATTCGTACCAGCAGGTTGAACAGCCCGAAGCAGCCGGCCCAGATCCGGGCCTCGGCGCTGCCGTTGAAGTTGACGATATGGCCTTCGAGGAGGCCCTGCTCGGCGAGGTAGCGGATGCCGGGATACAGCCCTCCTTCCTCGTCGGTGCAAAGCAGCAGCATCGGGTCGTAGGCGAGCGGGACGCCGCAGGTTTCGGCCGCCCGCAAGGCCAGCAGCACCGCGGCGACGCAGCCCTTCATATCGGCGGCGCCGAGGCCGATCAGGCGCTCGCCGTCGCGCTCCATCCGCAGCGGATCGGTCATCCAGCTGGCCGCGGCCGGCACGGTGTCGACGTGGAAATAAAGGCCGCAGACCGGCCGCCCGCCGGCGCGGCGCGCGATCAGATTGGTGCGCGGGCCGGCGGCCGGGCCGTGCGGAACCCGCCACAGCGCCTCCGGCACGGTGACGCGCTCGGTCGCGAAGCCGAGCGGCGCGACGAGCTCTTCCATCAGCCCGGCGAAGTCATCATAGCCCAGGCCCGGTGGGAAGGAGGTGTCGACCGCGATCATCCGGCCAAGGTCGGCTATCGCGCTTTCGACATTGGCTGCGATCCAGCCGCCGGCCTGTACCAACGCAGCAGCGTTCCGACCAAGGGATATCGCTTCGGACATCGCTCAGACCGACGAAGCGACGCTTGTCGAGCGCCCGCACGATCTGCGATGGAGCCCTTGAACCGCCGCAGGTGGCAAAGCCATTTGCAGACCTCTTTCTTTCATATAAACTATATAGAAATAGGATCCGACGGCATGCCCCCTGTCAATGCCAAAAAACCGCCGCGCACTGCCGCCGGAATGGGCAACGGCACCGGAGCGCCGATGCCGGTCCTGCCCAACTTCAGCACCGGCGAGGCCGCCCCGCTCTACGAACGCGCCAAGCGGCACATGTCCGAAGCGATCCTTGTCGGCGAATGGCCACCCGGCATGGTCCTGCCGAACGAGACCGTGCTGGCGCAGGGTTTCGGCATTGCCGTAGGCACCGTCCGCCGGGCGATGAGCGATCTGGTGGCCGAAGGCCTGCTGACGCGACGCCGCAAGACCGGCACGGTGGTGACCGGGCGTAGCCCGCATCACAGCTTGCGCTTCTTCTTCCAGTATTTCCGCCTGCACCGCGCCGATGGCAGCCTCGTGCACTCGAGGAGCGAGTTCCTAAGTGTCGCGGTAGCGCCTGCGACGACGGCACAAGCCGAGATGCTGCAGATCCAGACCGGCGGGGTCATCAAAATTCATCGCATCCGTCATGCCGACGGCCGCCCCGTCATGCATGACAAGCTGGCGCTCGCGGAGGAAAGGCTTCCAGGCTGGCCAAGCGACATCGCCGCGTTGCCTCCCCTGCTCTATCTCCATCTGCTGGAGCGCTACGGCATCCGGATCTCCGCCGTCCGCGAGCAGATCACGGCCGACCTCGCCAGCGACGAGGACATAGCGCTGCTCCAGCTCGGAGGGCGCGAAGCCGTGCTCACGATCGACGAGGTCGCCTATGATCAGGCAGGCCTGCCCACCATCCTCGGCTGGCATCGCGCGACGACGGCCGCGCATACCTATGTCAACGAAGTCAGGTAGATCGCGCCCTTTCCCGACACGGGGTCGTCATCGGGAAGCGGGCGTTCAGGCGAACCTAATCGCTCCTCGAAACCGGGCTTCGCAAACTCATCGGCGTCTGCTGTCTCAGCCCTTGTTCTGGATGAGCAGCGCCGCGGCATTATCGCCGACCAGCTTTCGGATATCGGCCTTCGAGAATTGGAGATCGAGCAGCGTCTGTACGATTGCGCGGAAGCCGTCGACGGGGCGCGGACCGCCGAGGAGGCCGAGATCGGACGACAAGATGGTGCGCTCGACGCCGGCGACCTCGATCAGATGGGCCAGATCCTGCGGCGAGAATTTCAACGACTTGCCGCCGACGAACATGCCGATCGAATGCTCCATGAAGGCACCCAGGCCGATCAGACCGCGGATATCCTCGTCCGTGCAGCCGATCACGTAGGTCGGATGATTGACGAGCAGCTTGCGCACACCGCGCCGGCCCGCCTCCTCGAACAGGATGGCGAGTTCCGCCGCCGACAGATGCCCGCCCGCCAGGATGATGTCGGCCTCGGCGACGATGTCCAGCACCTGCCTGGTTTCGTCGGTCAGCCTCCCGTTCGCATCGAGAACGCTCAAGGGATCGGGCGGCAGCATCTTGCGGGTGGTCTTGGGGAAGGTCTTGGTCTGCTTGCCCGCATCGGCGAGATGGTTGGCGGCCGAGAGCGTCGGCATCCAGACGATCGCCGCACCCAGGCCGACGGCGTGGTCGACCGCATGCGGATTGATGCCACCGGAGGCGTTGTTCAGCGCGATGCCGGAAAAGAGCTGGACCCTGTCATCGGGAAAGAGGGCTTGCAGGAGGATCGCATGCGGCATGCCGACATAATAGTGATCCTTGAAAAGCAGGGCGCGGAAGCCCGCGCGCTCGGCATCGACCATGGCCTCGCGATGGTCGAGAATGCGGGGCATCGCAGCCGGCCCGCTGTGGCAATGCAGGTCGACCGCACCGACGAGGAGCTCGCTCACCTCCTGGGCGCGGGCTGGAGCCGGGAGTTCGAAGGCACCGTCGTGGCGCGGCAGGAAGGGTTCGATGTTCATGGCTGCGGACTCCTTGGAAGGCTGGCTCAGCGGTTCGTCGAGGACGTGCCGGCGCTTGCCGGGAGAGGATAGTCGTCCGCGTTCAGCACCCACCCCGGCTTGGCGGAGAAGTCCGCACGCGGTGGGCAGAAGATGTCGACGAGCTGGTTGATGCCCTCACCCATCGCCTGCGAGGTGTGGATCGCCGGCGGCGGGATGATCGCGACCGAGGGGGAAGCACAATGTTCGTGCTCGTCCTCGCGCCAATGGGCGCGGTTCGTCGTCCAGGGCCAGCGCAGATGGTGGATATAGTCGCCGGATAGCGCCAGCGAACATTGCTCGAAGTCGTCATGGTGATGCGGCGACAGGACCGACGGGTCACGTGGCCCGTCCTTGGGCTCGAGATAGTTCACCATGAAGGTCGAACCGCGGAAGATCCGGCCGAAGCGGCCGGGCTGCGGCGGCACGTCGAGGCTGTAGCTACGGATGCGGAAGCCGCCATGCGGCTCCGGCCAGGGTTCCAGTTCCGGGATGGCGGGATTGGGCCTCTCGTAGGTTGCGGCATTGGACGCCCTGGCGATCAGGTCGGCCGCAGCCTGCGTGAACAGGCGCACGATCCGCCCGCCTGCCGGGAGCACGACGCGGCTGTCGCCCGGCGGCACGAAGATCACCGAATGGCCGGGGATCTCCCGCGTTTCGCCGCCTGCGCCGATCACCGCGCCGGTCCCCGCGTCAGGGATCAGCACGACGTATTCGTCAGGCTGTCCGCTCCGCTCGAAGACCTGCTCCCCCTTCGCCTCGCTGTAGACGACCACGAAGCTCTGGCCGCGCACGATCCAGCTATCGATGCCGGGCTGCCGCTCTTCGGGCGGCGATTGGTAGAAGCGTGCATAGCTCGCCGGGAAGGCCGGTTCGTTGCGAGCGCTGCCGGGCTTGGCGGGCGCAAGGCTCGCGCGAGGATCGGTCGGATCGTACATGGGCAATGGCCTCTTGGCTGGCTCGGGATGCCTCAGTCTCGGAAATCGTTCAGGATCTGGCTGGCCGCCTTGCGCAGCAGTCCCTGGTCGGTCGAGAGGATGAAGCTTGATGCGCCCATCGCGGCAAAGGCATCGCCTTCCTCGCGGCTATTGGCCATGACCATGACGGGCTTGCCCGCGGATTTGGCGGCATCGGCGATGGTTCGGACGGCATCGTTCACCTCCGGAGCGCGCGAGTCGCGCGCACCGACCGCAACGGACAGATCACCGCGTCCGATGAAGAAGCCATCGATACCCTCGACGGCGGCGATTTCGGCGATGCGCGCGACCGCCGGCGGGTCCTCGATCATCGCGACGACCGTAACCCTGGCATCCTCCGCATCGATATACGGCCAGGACGCCCTGCCTCCGTAGCGTCCCGAGCGGCCGGAGGCGGAATAGCCGCGATGTCCATGGCGGTAGCGCGAGGCGGCGACCACCTCCCTCGCCTTCTCGACGGTGGATACATGGGGAACGAGGATCCCCTCAGCGCCGCAATCGAGCGCACTCAGGATCGTGGCGACGGACGAGACCCGAACCAGTCCTGCGACCCCGGCGACACGGGCTGCGAGCAGCGCCACATCGATCGCGCCACGGTCGAAGGGCGCGTGCTCCTCGTCGATCACCACGAAGTCGAAACCGGCATCGCCGAGGATCTCGACGGGATGGGAGGTCGGCGTCTTGACGAAGGTGCCGAGAAGGCGCTCGCCCGCGGCGAAGCGCTGGCGGAAGCCGGGAGCGGCCAGATCCGTCTTGCTGTTCATCATTTCTGTCCTCAAAGCTCGCTGGAGCCGGCATGCGGCATGATGGGGCGGCTTTCGCGTCCGTTCGGCTGCAGGCCTCGCATCAGGCTGGCCAGGAACAGGGCGGCAAGGCAGACCGCGGGCACGATCATCGCTCCGACAGGGCTGCCGGTGGCCTGCGCCACGGAAGGCATCAGATTCTGGCCGAGGAAGCCGCCGAGCAGGCCGATCGTATTGATGACGGCGATGCCGGCCGCGCCACGTGCGCCCTTGAACAGCCGCGCCGGAAAGAACCAGAAACAGGGGAACAGGATCGAGATGCAGGGCGTGCCCAGTGCCAGCGCCGCGAAGCGGAGCGTATTGGACGGCAGCATCGTCGCTGCGGCGAAGCAGCAGAGGCCGATGAAGGTGGAGATGCCGGCAGCCGTCAGAATCCCGCGCTCGCTTTCGAGCCTGCGCGGCAGCGTGAGGAGCAGCACGGCGGCCAACGCCCATGGCACGGCGTTGAGCAGGCCGTTCTGGGTGCCGCTGACGCCGAAACCCTTGATGACGGTGGGCAGCCAGTAGATCACGCCGAACAGCGAGATATTGATCAGCGTATAGACGATCGCCAGGGTCAGAACCCTGGGGTCGAGCAAGGCGCCGAGCGGACTGCCGTGATGCTCCGGCTCGCGCCTGTTGGTGCGCAGCCAGTCCTTTTCCGCAGGCGTCAGGAAGCCTGCATCCGAGGGGCGGCTCGGCAGGAACTTCAGGACGACGAACGCCAGCAGGATCGGTGGCAGGCCGGTTGCGATAAAGACCCATTGCCAGCCGCTGAACCCGCCTGCGCCGTGCAGGTCGAGCAGCGGGCCGGCGACGAGCGCCGACAGCATGTTGCCGAAGGCGCTGCCCAGCGTCAGCAGGCCTACGGCCCGCGCCCGGTGCCGCTCGGGGAACCACAGGGTGAGATAGAAGATGACGGCCGGATAGAGCCCGCCCTCGGCCGCGCCCAGCAGGAAGCGCAGGAGGTAGAAGGTCAAGCCCGAATTGGAGAAGGCCAGCAGAACGGTCAGCAGCCCCCAGGTGAAGGCGATCCGCGCGAACCAGAGGCGCGCCCCGAAACGCAGCGCAGCCAGCGCGCTCGGGATTTCCACGGCGACATAGCTGAAGAAGAACAACGAGGAGCCGAATGCGAACCCGACTTCCGTCAGATGCAGCTCGTCGATCATCTGCAGCTTGGCGAAGCCGATATTCGAACGGTCGATGATCGCGCAGAGGTAGAGGCCGATCACCATCGGCATGATCCGCCACACGATCCTGCGGATCAGTTGCTGCTCGTCGACAGCGTCGGTCATCCTCATGCGTTTCTTCCCGTGTTCTATGGCGCAGGCGCCTTCTTGGTCCGGAGAGACGTTGCAAATCGGCGGCAACCGTTCCAATGAACTGCTCAAGTATTCCGTCTGCCGGAATTTCGGAGCTGAGCGTGGTCGAGCAACCTGTCGAGTCGGTTCTCCGGGCTTTCGCGTTGCTGCGAGAGCTGAACCGCCGGCGTGCTTCTTCGGTGAAGGAGCTGCATCTCGCGACGGGCCTGCCGAAGGCGACGATCGTGCGGCTGCTGAAGACGCTGTGCGAGGCGCAATACGTCACCAACGACCGGCGGCAGGGCGGCTATCAGGTCACGTCCAACGTCAAGGCCCTGAGCTGCGGCTATCACGGCGATCCGCTGGTGGTAGAGGCGGCGCGGCCCTGGGCGATCGAGTTCACGCGCCAGCATCGCTGGCCAATCGCGCTGGCGACCTTCGAGGAGAACGCCGTGGTCGTTCGCCTCAGCACGATACCCGATAGCCCGATGTCGCCCTTCCACGGGACGATCAACCACCGGCTCGACCTGCTGACCCGCGCGCTCGGGCGCGCCTATCTCGCTTTCTGCTCGGAGGGGCAGAGAAACCTTTTGCTCGATGCGCTGCATCTCGGCGAGGAGGAGCGGCGGGCAAATCTCGCCATGCTCGCACGCGTTCGGGATGCCGGGTTCGCGCTGCGCGACCCCATGGTCGAGCCGCGCTCGTCCAATACGATCGCGGTTCCGATCATGCGGGATGGCGAGGTGCTCGCAACGATCGGCATGACCTATTACAATTCCGCCTATTCGCTGTCCCAGGCGGTCGCCACCTTCGTTCCGCCGCTGCGGACCTTGTCCTGGCGGATCGGCGAGAGCGCGTCCGCACTCGAAGCCCGCGATTCGGCCCTCGAGCCAGCTGGGGAATTCCGGCCAGCAGAACGGCCTTAGAAACCCGTCCCGGCGAGCCCTGTCGCCTGCTACCTCCGCCACCCCAACGGAGGAACGCCATGGCTTCCAGCGCCGCCAAGACCGTCATCACCTGTGCCGTCACCGGCAATCTGACCACCCGGGAGCAGACGCCGCACCTGCCGGTCACGCCGCGGGAAATCGCGGAAGCGAGCCTCGAAGCCGGGCGCGCCGGCGCCGCGATCGTCCATATCCATGTCCGCGACCCGATCACCGGCCGCCCCTCGATGGAACTCGACCATTACCGCGAGGTCGTGGACCGCATTCGCGAGCGTAACGCCGATCTCGTGATCAACCTGACGACCGGTCCGGGCGGACGCTTCATGCCCGGCGAGGAAGATCCCAAGATCGCGGGACCCGGCACGACGCTGACGACGCCGGAACGGCGCGTTGCGCATGTCGCGGCGCTGAAGCCGGATATCTGCACGCTCGACCTGAACACGATGACCTTCGGCCGCGAGGTCGTCATCAATACACCGGCGAGCGTCCGCCGCATGGCTGCGATCATTCGCGACGCGGGCGTCCGGCCCGAGATCGAGCTCTTCGACACGGGCGACACCGCGCTCCTGCAGGATCTCATCGCCGATGGCACGATCGATCGACCGATCGCCTGCTCGCTCGTGCTCGGCGTCAAATACGGCTTTCCCGCTACTCCGGAAACCCTGCTGCATGCGCGCGACCGTCTGCCGGCCGGCTCCTTCTGGACAGCCTTCGGCGTCGGGCGCAGCGCCTTTCCGATGCTCGCCCAATCCTATCTGGCGGGTGGCCATGTCAGGATCGGCCTGGAAGACGCCGTCTTCCTGGAGAAGGGCGTTCTCGCACCGAGCAATGCCGCCCTCGTGGAGAAGGCGCGCAGGATCGTCGAGATCCTGGGTGGCGAGATCGCGACGTCCCGGGATGCGCGCCGGATGCTGGGCCTCGGCGGCG
>JARYGW010000143.1:0-240 GCA_033792295.1 Allobosea sp. | reverse complement strand
GCCCGAGTCTTTAGTTTACATCGAGATCTTGGCCTACATCGAGATCTTGGCGGCCTCGATCACCGGCCCCCATTTGGTGGTCTCGCTGGCGATGAAGCTCTTCAGGTCCTCGGGCGAACCGCCGCCCGGCTGCATCGTGTTCTGCATCAGGATCGTCCGGCCTCTCTCGCTGTTGAGGAAACCGTTGACCGCCCCGTTCACCTTGTCGACGACGTCTCGCGGCGTGCCGGCCGGCGTCAC
>JARYGW010000142.1:0-13287 GCA_033792295.1 Allobosea sp. | reverse complement strand
CGCTGGTCGACGATCTGCCGCTCTTCGCCGCGCCGCAGCGTAGGCCGGCGCCGACCGTGTCCGACGATCAGCCCGACGCACTTCGCGACGCCCTGGACGGGATCGAGCCGGACGACATGACGCCGCGCGAGGCGCTGGAAGCGCTCTACCGCCTGAAAGGATTGGCCTGAGAGGCGGCAGACGGGGGACTGCGCCTGTAGTCATCATGGCCCGCCCCTGCTAAAGCGAGGCCGTCTTCAGCCAAGGCTTGAGAGGCCAGCATGCGTTCGGGCGAAGTGAAGCGTCGCACCAACGAGACCGAGATCGCGGTCTCGCTCACCATCGACGGTACCGGCAAGGCCGAGATCGCCACCGGCGTCGGGTTCTTCGACCATATGCTCGACCTGTTCGCCCGCCATTCGCTGATCGACCTCAAGGTCAAGGTGAAGGGCGATACCCATATCGACGACCATCACTCGGTCGAGGATGCCGGCATCGCGCTCGGCGAGGCCCTGAAGCAGGCGCTCGGCGACAAGAAGGGCATCCGCCGCTATGCCGACGTCCATCTGCCGATGGACGAGACGCTGACGCGCGTCGCAGTCGACGTCTCGGGCCGGCCCTTCCTCGTCTTCCGCACCGAATTCAAGGCGCAGAAGATCGGGACCTTCGACACCGAGCTGGTGCGCGAGTTCTTCCAGGCCTTCGCGATCAATGCGGGGCTCACGCTCCATGTCGAGACGCTCTATGGCGACAACGCACACCACATCGCCGAAAGCTGCTTCAAGGGGCTGGCGCGGGCGCTGCGGCAGGCGCTCGAAGTGGATCCGCGCGAAGGCGGCCGCGTTCCCTCGACCAAGGGCGCGCTCTAGAGAAGTTCTTGGATTATCGCATTTTCTTCACGCGAACCGGTGTCCACTTCGCTCGAAAATGCTCTAAGAGGTCGAGATGGCGTTCTACACAGTGATGACGCCGCCCTCCGCCGAGGGTGGCGAGCGCGAGACGATCGAACGGGCGCGTGTGATTCCGGACGGCTTCAGCTGGGGCGCGTTCCTGTTCCACGGGCTCTGGCTGCTCGGCCAGCGCCTCTGGCTGGCGACGCTGCTGTTCGCCCTGGTCTGGGGCGCGATCCTCTTCGTTCATAGCCGCTTCGGCTTCCATACGAGCGCGCTTTCCCTGCTCTATTGGACCATCGCGCTGTTCCTCGGCATCGAGGGCCGCAATCTCATCGTCCGGAAGCTCAGCCGGAAGGGCTGGCAGCTTGCCGACGTTGTCGAGGCGCGCACGCTGGCCGAGGCTGAGCGGCGCTATTTCGAGCGCGCACTGACCGAAGGACCGGTGCTGCCCTCCCTCGCGGCATCGGCGCCTACGGCGACCCGGCCGAGCGGACCGCTGCCGATCATCGGTCTCTTCCCGGAGGCACAGGGACGATGAGCCAGTCCGTCGCGATCATCGATTACGGCTCGGGCAACCTGCACTCGGCCGCGAAAGCCTTCGAGCGGGCGGCGACCGAAGCCGGCATCCCTTCGACCATCCATGTGACCAGCGACACCGCCATCGTTCGCGCGGCCGATCGCATCGTGCTGCCGGGCGTCGGTGCCTTCGCCGATTGCCGGCGCGGGCTCGACGCGGTGTCCGGCATGGTGGAGGTGCTGGAGGAGGTCGTTCGCGGCAAAGGCCGCCCCTTCCTCGGCATCTGCGTCGGCATGCAGCTCCTCGCCTCGCGCGGGCTCGAATACACCGTGACCGAAGGGCTCGGCTGGATTCCCGGCGATGTCGCGCTGATCAAGCCCCGCGACGAGAGCCTGAAGATCCCGCATATGGGCTGGAACACGCTCGATAAGCAGAAGGAACACCCCCTGCTCACCGGAATCGAGACCGGGCCGCAGGGGCTGCATGCCTATTTCGTGCATTCCTATGCCCTGGCACCGGCACACGCGGAGGACGTGGTGGCGCTCACCGACCATGGCGGGCCAGTGACGGCGATGGTCGGACGCGACAACATTGCCGGCACGCAGTTCCATCCAGAAAAGAGCCAGGCGCTCGGCCTCAAGCTCATCGCCAATTTCCTGGGCTGGAAGCCGTGATCCTCTTTCCCGCGATCGATCTCAAGGAAGGTCGCTGCGTCCGCCTGAAGCAGGGCGACATGGCACAGGCCACGATCTTCAACGACGACCCGGCCGCACAGGCCGCCGCCTTCGAGGCTCAAGGGTTTCGATGGCTGCACGTCGTCGATCTCGACGGCGCCTTCGCCGGCAAGCCGATGAATGCGGCGGCGGTCGAGGGGATCCTGAAGCGCGTCGCCTTTCCGGTGCAGCTCGGCGGCGGCATCCGCGACATGAAGACGGTCGCCGGCTGGCTGGAAAAGGGCATCCGCCGCGTCATCATCGGCACGGCCGCGGTGCGCGATCCCGGCTTCGTGCGCGAGGCGGCCAGGGCCTTTCCGGGGCAGGTCGCAGTCGGCATCGACGCGCGCGACGGCTATGTCGCGGTCGAGGGCTGGGCCGAAACTTCCTCGCTTGCGGCGGCCGATCTCAGCCGCCGCTTCGAGGATGCCGGCGTCGCCGCGATCATCTACACCGACATCGCCCGCGACGGCATGCTGCAGGGCATCAACTGGGAGGGCACGATCGCGCTGGCGCAGGCCGTCTCGATCCCGGTCATCGCCTCGGGGGGCTTGGCCTCGATGGCCGATATCGAGCGCCTCTGCGCGCCCGACGCCGCGATCCTCGAAGGCGCGATCACGGGCCGGGCGCTCTATGACGGGCGCATCGATCCGGCGGCTGCGCTCAAGCGGCTGGCGGCCTGATTGTCAGGCCGCCACCGGTCCGCTCACCGCACGAACTGATCGTAGATCTTCGCGAACTCGCCATTCGCCTTGGCGAGATGCAGCCACTGATCGACGAAAGCCTTGAAGGTCGCGTCGCCGCGCGGGAGCATGTAACCCATCTCGCCATATTGCAGCGGCTCGTCGGGATTGACCGCGCAGAGGCCGGGCTTGGCCTTCTCCTGCACCTTCACCTCGATCGACTCGGCGATCATCAGATCGGCCTTACCGGCGAGGATCTGGTCGAAGATCGTGACGTTGTCCGGGTAGACCTCGATCTTGGCGTGCTTGAAATTCGCCCGCACGAAGCGCTCGTTGGTGCCGCCGGGATTGACGATGACGCGGGTCTCCGGCTTGTCGATATCCGCCACCGTCTGGAACTTGTCCTTGTCGGCGCAGCGCACGATCGGCGCCTTGCCGTTGACGAGATAGGGCGAGGAGAAGAACACCTTCTTCTGCCGGTCGAGCGTCACCGAGATGCCGCCCATGGCGACGTCGCATTTGCCCGAGCCCATATCGGTCAGGAGATCGGCCCATTTCGTCTGGACGAACTTCGCCTCGACGCCGAGCGCCCTGGCGAGGGATTTCGCCAGCTCGATATCGATTCCCTCGAAGGATCCGTCCTTCGCCAGGGTGAAAGGCTTGTAGTCCCCAGTGGTGCAGACCTGCAGCGCGCCGCGGCTCTGAACGGCGTCGAGCAGGCTCTGCGGCGCCTGCGCCTGGGCGCCGGGAGCGGCAGCGAAAGCGAGGAAGCATGCCGCGACGGCAGCGCGTTGCCTCGCGGGCTTCGGCAAGATCGATGCGACTGTACTGAGTATGATATTCATGGCACTCCCCTCGTTGGACTGCTATCAGTCCTCACCAGCAGAGCAGGCTTGCCCTTCGTTATCAATCGACCCGCAATCGCGGTCCCATACGAGTCCCTTTCCTGCCGATGACCCTGAAAACCCGCATCATCCCCTGCCTCGACGTCAAGGACGGCCGCGTCGTCAAGGGCGTGCAGTTCGTCGATCTCGTCGACGCCGGCGATCCGGTCGAGGCCGCCAAGGCTTACGACGCGGCGGGCGCCGACGAGCTCTGCTTCCTCGACATCACCGCGAGCCATGAGGACCGCGGCATCCTGCTCGACGTGGTGACGCGCACGGCCGAGGCCTGCTTCATGCCGCTCACCGTCGGCGGCGGCGTGCGCAAGGTCGAGGATATCCGTGCGCTGCTGCTCGCCGGGGCCGACAAGGTCTCGATCAACACAGCCGCCGTCACCAACCGGCAATTCGTCAAGGAGGCGGCCGAGAAGTTCGGCGACCAGTGCATCGTCGTCGCCATCGACGCCAAGCAGGTCTCGCCCGGGCGCTGGGAGATCTTCACCCATGGCGGGCGCAACGCGACCGGCATCGAGGCGACGGCGTTCGCTCGCGAGGTCGTCTCGCTCGGCGCGGGCGAGCTGCTCGTGACCTCGATGGACAAGGACGGCACCAAATCGGGCTATGACCTCGGGCTCACGCGCGCCATCGCGGACGCGGTCTCGGTGCCGGTGATCGCCTCCGGCGGCGTCGGCGATCTCGACGACTTCGTCGCCGGCGTGCGGGATGGCCATGCCTCGGCCGTGCTCGCCGCCTCGATCTTCCATTTCGGGACCTACACCGTCGGACAGGCCAAGGCGCAGATGGCGGAAGCAGGCCTCAGGATGAGACTCGACTGAGATGACCGGCTTCACCCTCGCCGACCTCGAAGCGCGCGTCGCGGAGCGCGCCAATGCCTCTCCCGAGGAATCCTGGACGGCGAAGCTGCTCGCCGCCGGCCCCGAGCGTGCCGCCAAGAAGCTCGGCGAGGAGGCGGTCGAGGCCGTCATCGCCGCCGTGAAGGGTGATCGCGCAGAGCTGATCGCCGAAAGCGCCGATGTGCTCTATCATCTTTTGGTCGTGCTCAAGGCTCGCGATGTTGCATTGCAAGACGTCTTGAGCGAGCTTGAGGCCCGAACGGCCCGTTCCGGGCTGGCGGAAAAGGCCGCCCGACCCGGTTGAGAAGCGCGAGGACCTGCCGAGGATGAGTCCGCCTAGGATGACCCTGCGTTGAATCTCGAAGCCTGGATTGCGGGCCGCGTCATGGATCAGCGTCTCATTTCCACTCTTCCCGAACGCGATCTGATCTCGCCCTATCGCGTCTTCTCGCGAGACGAATGGGCGCATTTGCGCGCCGATGCGCCGCTGACGCTTTCCGTCGACGACCTGACCAAGCTGCAATCGCTCAACGATCCGATCTCGCTCGACGAGATCGTGGCGATCTACCTGCCGCTGTCGCGCCTGCTCTCGCTCTATGTCGCGGCGACGCAGGGGCTGTTCAAGGCGACGCAGCGCTTCCTCCTGGCGGAATCCGAGCCCAAGGTGCCCTATATCATCGGGGTCGCCGGCTCGGTCGCGGTCGGCAAGTCGACCACGGCGCGCGTGCTCAAGGCGCTGCTCTCGCGGTGGCCGAACACGCCGAAGGTCGAGCTCGTCACCACGGACGGCTTCCTGCTGCCGAACGCCGAGCTGGAGCGGCGCGGGCTGATGGGGCGCAAGGGCTTTCCGGAAAGCTATGACGGCGCGGCGATCCTGCGCTTCCTCTCCGACGTCAAGGCCGGCAAGCCACAGGTGTCGGCACCGGTCTATTCGCACCTCGTCTACGACGTCGTGCCTGGCGAGACGGTGACGGTCGAGCGGCCGGACATCCTGATCCTCGAAGGCTTGAACGTCCTGCAGCCAAGCCGGATGCCAAAGGACGGCACGGTTATCCCCTTCGTTTCCGACTATTTCGACTTCTCGGTCTATCTCGACGCCGACGAGAACGACCTGCATCGCTGGTACGTCAACCGCTTCATGACATTGCGCCACACGGCCTTCCGTGATCCGCGCTCGTTCTTCCGCAAATATGCCGAGATCGCCGAGGACGAGGCTCTTTCCATCGCGGAGAAGCTCTGGAACGGCATCAACCTGCCGAACCTGCAGGAAAACATCCTGCCGACCCGCCAGCGCGCCAGCCTGATCCTGACCAAGGGCGCGAGCCATCGCATCCAGCAGGTCGCCCTGCGACGGCTGTAGAGTCCCACCGCGATGCGCACCCCGGCCCCGCCCGGCCCTTCCGGCATCGCATCTTGATGGAGGCCGTGTGGTCGCTCGCCGGCATGGCGAGCGCGGCCTTCGTCGCCGCGACGCTGCTGCCGGCGCAATCGGAAGCGGTGTTCGTCGGGCTCCTGGCGGCGAAAAGCGTCGATCCGCTCGCCCTGTTCCTGACGGCGAGCCTTGCCAATACGGCAGGCTCCCTCCTCAACTGGTGGCTCGGCCGGCTCATCGCGCAACGCGGCGTCGAGGCCCTGCCACCGCGGCTGCGGCCGGACCCGGACCGTTTCGACAAGGCGCAGGGCTGGTTCACCCGCTTCGGCTGGCCGTCGCTGCTCTTCGCCTGGCTGCCGGTTGTCGGTGATCCGCTGACATTCGTCGCCGGCACGCTCGACTTCCCGCTGCTGCGCTTCATGCTGCTGGTGCTGATCGGCAAGGCGGGACGCTACGCCGCATTATGGGCCGGCTGGGCGAGCCTCGCCTGAGGCGGTTGGCGATTGCGAAACCGACCGCGTCGGGCTACCAGCGAGACTGTCCGTTCAAGGAGATCTGATGATGAGCATTCAGCGTATCGGCGTCGGCCCTCGCATGTCGAAGGCCGTGGTCCACGGCGACACCGTCTATCTGGCCGGGCAGGTCTGCGACAAGGCCGCGGGCAAGAGCGTCGGCGAGCAGACCCAGGAGATCCTGAGCATCATCGACGGCCTCTTGGCCGAGGCTGGCACCGACAAGTCGAAGCTGCTGATGGTCAATATCTGGCTCGCCGACATGTCGACCTTCGCCGAGATGAACGCCGTCTGGGACAAGTGGGTGATCGCGGGCGCCACGCCCGGCCGTGCGACGGTCGAGGCCAAGCTCGCTGCGCCGCAGTTCACGGTCGAGATCGCGGTCATCGCGGCGAAATGAGGCCCTGAGCATCGGATCGGAGGCACGACGCGCCTTTCGTCATCCGATGCCCCCGACAAGACGGATCGTCTTCGCCTCGGCCCATGGCGATCCTATGCAACTCTGAGCAGGAGGTGGCCATCAGCCGGTCGGAAGAGATCGCACCGCTTCTGGCGCGGGTGGCCGGACGGCATGGATTGCCGCCCGTCGTCCTGCCGGCGATGCTGAGCGACTGGCTGACCAATCCCGGCTCCGCATTGCCGAGCGTGGCCTTGCTGGACCGCAAGGCCACAGATTTCATCGCGCTGGCCCGGCGCCTCACGGCGCCGCTCGACGATATCGAGATCCGTCGGTTGCGCGCCGAAGCAGCGGCCGCGATCGCCGCTGGCCGGCTCGGGGAGGCCGACAAGGCCCTGGCCAAGACCGAGCTCCATCTGATCGGAAACGCGACGGACCTATCCGCCCTACCGGCTGGAAGTCGGCTGCGGATCGGCGAGAACCGTGCGGACCGGGCCGCATTGAGCTTCTTGCGCGCCGCACCCGAAGCCTATCGCGAGGCCGCTGCACGTTATGGCGAAGCCTCCCTGCTGATCGGGCTCGTCGATGCCGAGCGCAGCCGCCAGGTCGCACTCGCTCAGGCCAAGGCGCTCGCCCGGATCAGCGAGGATTTCGGAGGCCGCGACGGCTATGACGCCGCTACGTCCGCACTGCGCCGCCTGCTCGAGGGGCTGGACAGCCTGGAAGATACAGTCGCCTTCGCCGAAACACAGGACGTGCTGGCGAGCACCCTCGAGGGACTCGTGCAGATCACGCAGGACAAGGCATTTCAAAGTGAGGCTCTGGCGCATTGCCGGGCCGGCCTGGAACATTTGCATCGTCAGGAAGCCCCCCTGCTTTGGCGCGATCTGAAGTTGCGCCTCGGCCGGCTCGCTCTCGTTCTCGGCAAGAGGCAGCATGACGAAGGCCTTCTCGAAGAAGCGATTACCGCCTTCGCCACCGTTCTCGCCGGCTGGGATCGCAGCAGTAACGAGACACTCTGGCTCGAGGCGGAGCATATGATCGCCCGCGCGCGAACGGTGCTTGGCAGCCGCCGGAACGATCTTGCTCTGCTCGAACGCGCCTTCAACAGTCTCAACCGTGTCGTCGGCGCCATCGACCGCAGCCGGGAACCGCTCCGCTGGGCCGAGCTTCAGGATCAGATGGGCAGCGTTCTCTTCGCCATGGGCGAACGCTATAGCGAACCCGTGGTGATCGAGGAGGCGATCGCGACCTTTGCGATCGCGCTGGAAGAGCGTCCGCGCGAGACGCAGCCTCTGCTCTGGGCCCAGACACGCACTGCCCAGGCCGAGGCCATGCTCCTCCTCGCACGCCGCGGCAAGGACAAGGAATTGGCCCAGCGAGCCCTGGCGCAGATGGTCGAGGCGGTCGAGACCGCCCGCCAGACGGATCGCAGCAGCATTGCCGCCGACCTCCAGAAGCGACTCGTCACGGCGGGAGAGCTGGCCAGGCGCCTGCTCTCCGAATAGCCGCCCATCTCAGCCGCGCGGACGACGATCCGCCAGCCGCTCCAGCGCGGCATCGAGCGTCGCATCGCCCTTGGCGAAGCAGAAGCGCACCACGTTCTTCACAGCGCCTTCCGCATAGAAGGCGCTGACAGGAATGGCGGCGACACCGTTCTCCGTCACGAGGCGGCGGCAGAAATCGACATCGTCGGCCTCGCCAAGCGGCGCGATATCGAGATTGAGGAAGTAGGTGCCGGCACTCGGCAGCACCCGGAACCCCAGGTCGCGGAGCCCCATGGCGAAGCGATCGCGCGAACGCTGGAAATCCGCCCGCATCCCTTCGAAATAGCCGTCATCCTTGCCGAGACCATAGGCGACGGCCGTCTGCAGGTTCGGCGGAGTGGTGAAGGTGATGTATTGATGCGCCTTGGCGAGCACGCGCATGATCGCGGACGGGGCCATGACCAGCCCGACCTTCCAGCCCGTCAGCGAAAAGATCTTGCCGGCCGAGGAGATCTTGACGGTGCGCTCGCGCATGTCCGGCCGCCCGAGTACCGGCACATGCCGATGGCCGTCGAAGACGACATGTTCCCAGACCTCGTCGCAGAGCGCAATCGCGTCGAAGCGATTGCAGAAGGCAGCGAGCAGATCGAGATCGGTCTGGCCGAAGATCGTCGCCGTCGGGTTCAGCGGATTGTTGAACAGCACGACGCGCGTCTTCGGTGAGAAGGCTTTAGCCAGCGCCTCCTCGGTCAGGCCGAAATGCGGCGGCGTCAGCGTAACGAATTTCGGAATGCCACCCGCGCGCCGCACCAGCGGGACATAGGCGTCGTACATCGGCTCGAACAGCACGACCTCGTCGCCCGGCGTCACCAGCGCCATCAGCGCTCCGGCGATCGCCTCGGTCGCGCCGGAGGTGACCATGATCTCGCTGTTCGGATCGAGATCGAGCCCCTGCCAGCGCTTGTAGTGAGTCGCCACGGCCTGCCGCAATTCGGGCAGGCCCATCATCGGCGGATACTGATTCCAGCCATCGACGACAGCCTCGGCCGCCTTGCGACGAACATCTTCAGGCCCGGGATCGTCCGGGAAGCCCTGGCCCAGATTGACCGCCCCGGTCTCGCGCGCGAGCTGGGACATGACCTCGAAGACGCTGGTCTCAAGAGCGGAAAAGATCGGATTCATCGCGATTTCGGCATCCGGCAGGCTCGTCTCGAGCCGGCATGTACCATGCCGGGAGGGCGCTTGCACCCTCGTTCACGGGCGCAGGCCGCACTCCAAAAATACCGAGTGATGAATGTTGACATTCGTCATAGATCAGTGTCTATTCGTTGTCAGCCGGTCTACGGCGGACGCCCGTTGCGACTTCGCCCCTTTGGCGCAGCAGGATGCCGCAGTAGGCCGGCGAATCATGTCAGGGGTATGCTGCGCCGATGTCGTGCAGCGACGATCCCGCCCGGCCATTTCCACATCGCAGCCCTCATCCTGAGGAGCGCTGCAAGCGGGACTCGAAAGGGGGTCAGAGCCTCCTGGAGCATCCTTCAAGACGCTCTTTCTGACGAAATGGCTCCTCAGGATAAGGGCTGGAGGTTTGCGGTCAGCCTCTCAGGATCAGCGCCAGGCTGATGAGCCGACCTGACAGAGGGCTCGATTTCTTTCAAACCGGCTATAAGCAGGCGCATGGATCGCGCCCGCACCCCCGCCGTCATGATTCTCGGCACCGGTTCCAACGTCGGCAAATCGCTGGTCGTCGCCGGGCTGTGCCGGCTCTTTTCCGATCGCGGCCTGAGGGTGCGCCCGTTCAAACCGCAGAACATGTCCAACAACGCCGCCGCGACCGCCGGTGGCGAAATCGGCCGGGCGCAGGCGCTGCAGGCCCGCGCCGCGCGGATCACGCCCCATCCGGACATGAATCCGGTCCTGCTGAAACCCGAAGGCGAGCAAGGCAGCCAGATCATCCTGCAAGGCAAGGTCGCCGGCCGCCTCGCCTCGCGCGACTTCGCCCGGCGGGGTGATTTCCTGCCCCAGGTTCTCGAAAGCTTCGAACGGCTCTGTGCCGATGCCGATCTCGTCATCGTCGAAGGCGCCGGCTCGCCGGCCGAAACCAATCTGCGCGCCCGTGACATCGCCAATCTCGGCTTCGCACGCGCTGCGGATGTGCCCGCCGTCCTGATCGGCGACATCGACCGCGGCGGGGTCATCGCAAGCCTCGTCGGCAGTCATGCCGTGCTCGACCAGGCCGACCGGGCGATGATCCGGGGCTTCGCCGTCAACCGCTTTCGCGGCGCCGTCGAATTGTTTCGACCCGGCATCGAGACCATCGCAGCCGCCACGGGCTGGCCCTGCTTCGGAGTCGTGCCGTGGTTTGCGGCCGCCCATCGCTTGCCAGCCGAGGACGGTCTCGACCTGCGCGCCGATCGCAAGCCCAACGCGCGCATCCGCATTGCTGTCCCCATTCTGCCCGGCATCGCCAATTTCGACGATCTCGACCCGCTCAAGCTGGAACCCACCGTCGATCTCGCCATGGTACCGCCCGGCCAGCCTCTGCCGGTCTGCGACGTGGTCATCCTGCCCGGCTCGAAGACGACGCTGCGCGATCTCGCTGCCCTACGCGCCGAAGGCTGGGATATCGACATCCTGGCGCACCACCGCCGTGGCGGGCACGTGCTCGGGCTCTGCGGCGGCTACCAAATGCTCGGTCGTGTCGTGCGCGATCCATCGGGCCTTGAAGGTCCTTCCGGCGAAGCGCCCGGGCTCGGGCTGCTCGACGTGGAAACCACCCTGGATTCCGAGAAGACCGTGCGCGAGGTGGCCTTCATGCACGCCGCCAGCGCAATGCAGGGCCATGCCTATGAGATCCATCTTGGCCGCACGGAGGGGACCGATCGCCAGCGGGCTCCCTTCCGCGTGGATGGAAAACCCGAAGGCGCGAGCAGCCCGGACGGGCGGGTCGCCGGCTCCTATCTGCATGGCACCTTTACGTCGGATGCGGTAAGGGCAGCCTGGCTCGGTGCCGTGACCGGAAGCGCGCCGGAAACGGGCCTGCATTTCGATGCGATCATCGAGCGGACGCTCGACGAGCTCGCCGCTCACCTCTCCCGCCATCTCGACATCGACGCCCTGCTCGCGCTGGCCCGCGGCCGCTCCATGGGGTATGCGCGTTCGTAGGGAAGACGTCCGAAACGGGCTATACGATCGAAAAAGCGCCTGGGAACGAGAGACGGCCGGTTTTGCGATGCCACGGGCTCAAACCGGCACCGGCTTGACGCTGCAGCGACCGATCGCCGCGTCGATTGTTACCGGCTTTAAAAAAAATCTTTTAATCACCATATGTTGACGAATGACGAAATTCGTCATAGCGGTCAATTCGCGACCGTCTTAACTGGAAACCGAACATAACGGCAAGGCCGTGAGTCACTCCGAACGCGATACCAGGCAGATCATCGTCGACACCGCCGAACGCTTCTTTCGCGATATCGGGTACCAGAAGACGACCGTGGCGGACATCGCCAAATCCCTGCGGATGAGCCCTGCCAACGTCTACCGCTTCTTCGACTCCAAGAAGTCGATCAACGAGGCGGTGCTGGAGCGCTACAAGCGCGAGCAGGAGTTGGCGATCATCGCCATCGCCGATCAGGACAGGCCGGCAACCGAGCGGATGCGCGACATCCTGGCAACCTCGTTCCGGCTCAACGCGGCCCGCTTCGCCGACCATGCCCGAATGCAGGAGATGGTCTGCGCCGCGATGGAGGAGAGCTGGGACGCGATCCTCGCCCATATCGAGCGCTTCGACGCCGTGTTGCGGCGCGTCGTGGCGGACGGCATTGCCCGCGGCGAGTTCCGCGAGGTCGACCCCGGGCATGCCACCGGATGCATCCGAACCGCCATGATCCGCTTCATGCATCCGCTGCTGATCAGTCAATGCGAATGCATTCCCGGCCCTTCGGCCGACGAGATGATCGCCTTCATTCTCAGCGCTCTCCGGGCTCGCCCAGGGCGCAGCTAAATCGCTTCGAGACCCACGCCCCGCCCAGGAAAACCGGCCCTTTCGAGGCTGCCCCACCGCGAAGACGCTCCCGGTCGCCTCGCATTTCCCGGCCCCACCGACACGCGCCTGCGTTGACAAGCCATCAGGGGAGCGGGATATCCCGCCTGACATGGCCATCCTGCCCAAACAGAATCTGAAGAAGTCCGCCATCGTCCTGCACGATCTGGTGATGACGGCGCTGGCAATCTGGCTCGTCTTCGTCGTGCGCTTCGAGGGCCCGCTTCTCGTCGAGCATCTGCGCTACCTGCCGCGCTTCCTGCCCTTCTTCGTGATCTATGCGGGCGTGGTCTACTGGTTCTTCTCGCTCTACCGCTCGAAATGGCGGTTCGCCTCGCTGCCGGACCTCTCCAACATCGTCAAGGCCGTTTCGGTCCTGACCTTGACCCTGCTGGCGGTGGACTATGTCCTGATCGGACCGGGTTTCTACGGCGCCTTCTATTTCGGCAAGATCTCGATCGCGCTCTACTGGCTGGTCCAGATCGCCCTGCTCGGCGGTCCGCGCCTAGCCTATCGCTACTTCAAATATGCCCGCACGCGCACGAGCGCCGAGCGCGAGGCCACACTGCCCGCCCTGCTGCTCGGCCGCGGCGTCGAGATCGAGATGGTGATCCGGGCCATGGAAAGCGGCACGATGCGCCGCCTCAGGCCGGCCGGCATCCTGTCGCCGCGTCCCGACGATCTCGGCCAGTCGATCCGGGGGGTGCCGGTGCTCGGCCTGCTCACCGAGATCGGGACCATCGCGACCGAAGCGGCCGAGCGTGGCGAGGGCTATCGCCGCATCGTCGCGACCCCTTCGGCGCTGCAGCCCGAGGCTCATCCCGAAAGATGGCTCAGCCAGACGCGCAAGCTCGCCCTGCCGATCTCGCGAATCGACACCTCCGGCGAAGGCGCGCACGACACCGATATCGCTCCGCTGGAGATCGAGGACCTGCTGGTCCGCTCGACCGTCGCGAT
>JARYGW010000141.1:0-13291 GCA_033792295.1 Allobosea sp. | reverse complement strand
GAGCGCCGGCTTAGGCGCTCTCCTTGAAACGGCTGGTCGCTACGGGCCGGGAGAGGAAGGACGAGGGCTTGCCCTCGTCCGCCGCAACGAGCCAAGTAAATTCGGCCGAGAAACCTACGCGCTACATCGTGCTCTGCTGTGGCTCGATTGGTCATTTGGAGGGAGCCGCTGAGCGAAGACGGCGACTTGTTCGGGCTGAATGTCTAGGTTCGGTCGAGAAATTCAGAGATGTGCTTCTGCACTCACGCGAGTCTGGCGGGCTTGTCCTTCCAGTCCCCCGGGACCCGGCCCTCCTTGATCGCCTTCTTCTCCGCGATCGTATTGCGCTGCTTGGGGGCCGCCACAATCGTGGCGTCGACGATCTGCCGCTCATCGCCAGAAAGCCTTCCGTGCCGATTCCGACGAAGCCGCCCCTCGTTTCCGAGATGATGGCGCTCCCTGATTCCGAGATGATGTCGCCCCCGGAAGCGGGCCGTGCTGGACGCTGATTGTTGTTGTGTCGTTTCGGCCTGGGGTCAAGCCTGAGGTTGGGTTCTGGCGCGACGCATGCTGTCGCCGTCGAGGTCGAGGCGATGGGCATTGTGGACGAGCCGATCGAGGATGGCGTCGGCATAGGTGGGATCGCCGATCACCTCATGCCATGACGAGATCGGAAGCTGGCTGGTGATGATGGTGGAGCGGCGTCCGTAGCGTTCTTCCAGGATCTCCAGGAGGTCATGCCGGGCTTTGGCGTCGAGGGGTTCGAGCCCCCAGTCATCGAGGATCAGGAGCTGCACGCTGCCGAGCTTGGCGAGGAAGCGGGCGTGACGCCCGTCGCCGCGCGCCAGGGCGAGCGTCGAGAACAGTTTCGGCACGCGCTGGTAGAGGACCGAGCGGTCGTCGCGGCAGGCCTTATGGCCGAGCGCGCAAGCAAGCCAGCTTTTTCCGACGCCGGTCGGCCCGCAGATGACCAGATTGTCGTGGGCGGTGATCCAGTCTCCTGCGATGAGCCTGGCGAACAGGCCGCGGTCGAGTTTGCGGCTGCTGCGATAGTCGACGTCCTCTGGCGCGGCCTGATGGCGCAGCTTGGCGAAGCGCAGGCGCGCGGCGAGTTTGCGATCGTGCCGGAAGCTCCATTCCCGGTCGAGCAGCAAGGCAAGCCACTCGGGATGGGAGAGCCCTTCGGCGTCGGGATTGGCGGTCAGTTCGTCGAAGGCCCTCGCCATGCCGGCGAGGCCCATCGCGTTCAGGCGATCGAGGGTGGGATGATGCAGCATCATGGTCTCCTTCAGTGGTAGTAACGAGAGCCGCGGATATTGGGATGAACGATGCTCTGCTCCGCCGCCTGCGGCGGTGCAGGCGTCTGGTCGAGCCGGTTGTCGAGGATCGAGCGGACCGATCCGTAGGTCCGCGCGCCGATATCGAGCGCGCGGTTGCAGGCCGCCTCGACCCGCTCGCGGCCGAAGCCCCGGACCAGGCGGATGATGCCGAGGCAGGCGCGGAAGCCCTGCTCGGGATGGGGGCGATCGGTCAGGATCCTCTCGCAGAGCAGGGCCGTGCAGGTGCCGATGGCGGCGGCCTCGCGCGCGATGCGCTCGATCGTCCAGTCGGCGAAGCGCCGATGCGCGGACGGCATATGCTCGGCGATGGTCGTGTGGCGGCCGTTGCCGCTGCCGCGGATATGGGCGGCGATCCGCTCGCCCTTATGGAAGAGTTCGATCGTGCGGGCGGTGATCCTGGCCTCGACCTGCTCGCGCGCGAAGCGGTAGGGAACCGAGTAGTAGTGGCGCTCGATCTCGATATGATAGTCGAGGCCGGCGCGCCGCAGCCGCCATTCGGCGAAGACGTAGGGTTCCAGCGGCAACGGCCGCAGCGCAGGGCGGTCGATCGCCTCGAAGAGCTGGCGCCGGGTCTGGCCGACGCGGCGCAGGACACGATGGTCGTTGAGATCGACCAGCATCGCGGCGATCGCGGCGTTGAGTTCGGCCAGGCTGTAGAAGATCCGGTGGCGCAGGCGTCCGAGAAGCCAGCGTTCGACGATCAGCACGCAGGCCTCGACCTTCGCCTTGTCGCGCGGGCGGCGCGGTCGCGTCGGCAAAACCGCGCTGTCGTAATGGGCCGCCATGGCGGCGTAGCTGCGGTTCACCTGGGGATCGTACAGGCAGGCCTTGATGACCGCGACCTTGGCGTTGTCGGGCACGAACAGCGCCGGCGCGCCGCCGAAGGCCGTCATGGCGTTGACATGGGCGGCGATCCAGTCGGGAAGCGTCTCGCTCCAGCTCGCCTCGGCATAGGACAGGCTCGAGGCGCCGAGCACCGCCACAAAGATATGGGCTTGGCGCAGCTTGCCGGTCAGCCGGTCGACGACGACAGGGATGGTGTCGCCGGCATAATCGACGAACAGCTTGTCGCCGGCGGCATGGCTCTGGCGCATCGTCACCGGCAGCTTCGCCGCCCAGCCGCGATAGAGGTCGCAGAAGCGGCTGTAGCGATAGCCGTCGCGATGACGCGCGATATACTCGTCCCAGATGATCTGGAGCGTCACGTGCTTGCGCTTGAGCTCCCGGTGGACCTCAGCCCAATCCGGCTCCGGACAACGACGATGGCCCGTCTTCGTCCCGGCAGGATGATACAGGGCTGCCTCCAGCCTCGCGTCATCGACATCCGCGCCAAGCGGCCAGGCCAATCCGGCCGAAGCCGCGCGGCGCAGGGTCGCGCGCACCGTCGAGGGCGCGGCGCCAACGCGCAGGGAAATCGCCTTGTGGCCGAGCCCCTGCTCGAACCGATAGCGCAATATCTCGCGGACGCGCCGCATGCTCACCCTCTCCGCCGGCATCCATCGCTCCCTTCGGACACGTCAAAAGGAGCAAGCCTAGGCCAGCAGAGGAGCCGCCCGATCCGGCCGCCCGGAAGGGGGCGGCATCATCTCGGAATCAGGGGGCGGATAAATCTCGGAACGAGGGGGCGACTTCAAATCGGAATGAGGGGGCGGCATCCCTCGGAATCAGCAGCCGAAACGTTCGTCACGAACAATGAGATGGCCGGGACTGGCATTTTCTGTCTAATTCCGGTCGCTACGCGTCACCGGCGGTAGCTCCATAAGGCATGTTCGGTCAGCGACCTGGCTCGGCGCCGCTGCAACCCGGTTCAATGGAAGTCAATTGCGCCTTGAAGCGTCGGCGCGGTAGGCGCCTACGAATCGGGGTCTCCCTAGTGAGGGGCGAACGCGAAGGCCAACGGCGTTATGAATGATAACCGGCGGTTCCCGCGCTGATTTGATCCGGAACAAACTCGGCAGGCGAATACTGTAATCTGAAGCTACTTTTCGACAAACGCCTTTTCGATCACGTAGTCGCCTGGTTCCCCGTGATTGCCCTCGCGCAGGCCGTGGCACGCGAAGATCGCCTTAAGGTCGGCTAGCAACTGCGGTGAACCGCACAACATGAATCGATCATTGTGCGGATCGAGGCCCGGCTGACCAATGTCAGAAAAGAGCTGTCCGGAGGTCAGAAGGTCCGTAATGCGACCGCGATTGCGAAATGGTTCGCGCGTGACGGTCGGATAGTAGACGAGCTGTTTGCGGATCATGTCGCCGATGAACTCGTCGTGCGGAAGCTGCTGCGTGATGCGCTCGCCGTAGGCCAATTCCGCGACCTGGCGGCAGCCATGGACAAGCACGACTTGCTCGTAGCGTTCGTACGTTTCGGGGTCGCGGATGATGGATAAAAAGGGAGCGAGGCCGGTACCTGTGCCGAGTAGAAACAGGCGCTTTCCATCGCTCAGATTGTCGAGCACGAGGGTGCCGGTTGCCTTCTTTCCGACGATAATCGGGTCGCCCACCTTGATTTTCTGGAGATGGGACGTCAAAGGGCCGTCCGGCACTTTGATCGAGAAGAATTCAAGCTTGTCATCGTAATTGGTACTCGCGACGCTATATGCCCGCAACAAGGGCTTCTCGTCCATCCTCAATCCGATCATCGTGAATTGGCCATTCTTAAACCGAAACGATGAGTCGCGTGTCGTGGTGAAGCTGAACAGCGCATCCGTCCAGTGATGAACGCTTGTTACGCGTTCCTCGTAGAAATTGCTCATCGCGCAGTCCCTGCGGTGATTGGCGAATCCAGTGCCTTGCGACCGCGGTGCATGATCAGGATTTTCGGCGGAAATCAATTGATCTGGATCTATTCCGTCTGCGTCGTCCGGGGGCGAGCGATATTTCAATGAGCAAAGAACTCCGCGGCGAGCCCGAGTCCTGGCCTGATTTCCGCCGGTTCATAGCGAACTGCCCACTTGGCCGTGTGCTCCTTCGAACCAAGCATCAGAATGCTGGCTCTGTCGTCACGGTGTCACGGTCATCATCCCAGCGAAGATCGTGGTGCGCGGCCAGGTCCCGAGTCCGGATTAGACTGGGTCAGAAGATGGCCGAGCATCTCCATCCTCTGGTTCCTGGCCGGATCTCAGAATTCTGCCCATCCAGCATCCCTGGCACCACCATTGGCGACCTTGCGCGGGGCGGGCATGGCCTTGGACTGGACGAAGGTGGCCTCGGCTAGCTGGCGCAGCCGCTCCGGCTCGCCGGAGGTTGCAGCAGCGGTGGAAGCCCGCCCGGCCGCCCGCACCGGCGCCTTCATGGCGCGCGGCGCCGTCGCGGTCGGCTGGGCGTAAGCCGCCTGGCCCGTCGCCTCGCGGCCGGTGCGGAAGGTCGCGACCAGCGCATTGAGCTGCTCGATCCGGCCGGAGAGCGAATTGGCCGAGGCCGCGCTCTGCTCGGAGAGGGCCGCGTTCTGCTGGGTCATCTCGTCGAGATGGGCGACGGCCTGGCTCATCTCGTCGATGCCGTTGGCCTGTTCGCCGGAGGCGGCCGAGATGTCGGCGATCGTCGCCGCGACCTTCTGCGAGGCGGCGAGGATGCGCGCAAGCTGGTCGCCGGCCTGACGCACCAGCTTCACGCCTTCGCAGACCTCGGTGTTCGACGAGGAAATCAGGGCCGAGATGTCCTTGGCCGCCTCGCCCGAGCGCTGCGCCAGCGTCCGCACTTCCGAGGCGACGACGGCAAAGCCCTTGCCGGCCTCGCCGGCGCGCGCCGCCTCGACCGCGGCGTTGAGCGCGAGCAGGTTGGTCTGGAAGGCGATGTCGTCGATGACGCGGATGATGTCGGAGATCTTCTGCGAGGTGGTCTCGATCCGGGCCATGGCGTCGACCGCCTGGCCGGCGATCATGCCGCCGTTCTCGGCCGCCTGCATCGCCTCGTCGGCGATCCGGGCTGCATCCTTCGAGGCCTGGGCCGAGGCCTTGACCGAGGCCGCGAGCTCCTCGGTCGTGGCGGCGGTCTGCTCCAGCGAGGAGGCCTGCTCCTCGGTGCGCTTCGACAGGTCGTCGGCGCCCATGTTGATCTCGCGCGCGGCGAGCCCGACATCGGCCGAGGTGGTCTGGATCGTCGCGACCGTGTCCGACAGGCGGTCGACCGTCTCGTTGATCGCACCCTTGAGATCGGCGAAGCGGCCGCGATAGGCGGTCTCGATCCGGCTCGTCAGGTCCCCGCCCGCGATCGCAGACAGCGCCCCGGCGAACTCCGTCGTCGCGCCGTCCACGACCGCGTTGATCTCGTTGATGCCGGCCACCAGCCGCTGCAGCTGCTCGTCGGCATCCTCGATCGGCAGGCGCGCCGAGAACTCGCCGGCCGCGGCGGCGGCGCCGACCGCGCCGACATCGCAGACCACGGCTTCCATCGACTGCGCCCTCGCCAGGCGCGCAGCTGAAGCGGCTCGCTCCTGTTCCTCGAGGCCGCGAATGCGCTCAGCATTTTCCTGAAACACCCTGAGTGCCTTGGCCATATCGCCGATCTCGTCCCGGCGTTCTGCCCCGCCGATCGAGAGGCGGTGCTCGCCTCGGGCCAAAGCGGACATATTGGCCACAATCAGATCGATGGGACGGGAGATGCCGCGAGCTACGAACCAGACCGCAGCAAGCGATGCGACCAATAGGGCGAAGGCGAGCGCGGATGCGCTCAGGAATTCACGAAACGCACTCCAGGCGACCTCCTCGGCCGAAGTTGTCAACGCTTCCGAGGCGCCGTCCTCGACGCCCTTAAGCAGGTCGATGCGCGCTGTTGCCTTCTGAAGCCAGGCCGGCCCCGTTACCGCCGAGATGTCGCCGCCAAATGGGCTAGCATAAGCCTGCTGACGCATCGACGCGATTTCCTTCGAGACTGCGGCATCGGCGACCTGATCGAAGCGTGCAACCAGCGCCGGCTCCGCGAAGGAGCGAAACTGGGCAAGGAGCAGCGTCTGAGCCTGCGCCTGTCCGACGAAATCGCGGAACCCGCCCGCGTCGAAACGGCCAGCAGCGAAGCCGCCAGATCCCAGCGCCCGCTCCTGACCAGCGAGCTCCTTGCCTTCGACCAAAGCGACGTAGGCCCGAGCGCGTCGATTCAGATCAGAATTCTGAGCTTCGGCCGGAATGCCAGCAAGCAATTGGGTCAGCTTGCCAATTGCGGCTGTATAGCGCTCCGTTGATTCAAAAGCAGACAGCGCCAGCGCGTCGATGCGCTTGCGGAGAGCGCCGAGCTCGGCGACATCGGCCTGAATTTTGGGGCGCGCGGCAAGGAGCGTCCGGGCACGCGGATTATTATCCAGTGCCGAGAAGGCTTGCTCCAGTTCGCTCAATGCCTTGTCGGTCTCACTGCGCCGGATCCTGAGTTCGGTGATGAAGCTTTGCCCCCGTGCACCCAAGAAGATCGCTGAGTTTGCACGTTCCTGCTGCAACTCATGGATGACCTGCCCGAACTTTGGAGCCTGCTTTGACAAAACCGCGACCGAACGCGCCTCCGTGGAAGCCTGCCACGCATTCCATCCGCTGATGCTGAGCTGTGCCGAGATCGCGAGAAGCGGAACGGCCGCCACTAGGAGAAGCTTCTTGTTGATCCGGAGATTCGCGAGTTTGAACTGTGCGATCTGCATTAGGTGCCTCTGGGTGCTTTACCCCAACTGGCCCTGCCTAGGTATTTCGAGGTTAACAGTGAGTTCTTTGCCGAGTGCTAAGATGAGGAACTGTTCTGTTGAAGGCCAAAAATTCAGATTTGATTGTTTTGGATCAAACAAGGTTGGCTGTTCACGCTCGGCAAGAGGCGAGCGCGGTCGCGATCGATTACCTGTGCGTTCGGCCGCGGCTCCCGAACCTGGAGCAACCTGGTGTCCTGAAGTCAGTGGTCACACGAAAAGCGCCGTGCCGATCTGGGATTGATGATCGCTGGAGAGAGAACGTGGTCGATGACCAAGGCCGTTACACTAACAACCGGTCGGAGCGTTCGCGCATTGCTTGGCGAGGCGCGACCTCGGATGCCAGGGTTCGGAAATGTCCCGCTTCCGCCCATGCAGAGCGCGAGCCGACGACATAGAGGTTTTCTTTGGCGCGCGTCACGGCGACGTTGAGCAGATTTACTGAGCTTCCGGCCCATTGCCTGGCACCGTTCTGCGAGGGCAGTGCTGCACCCAGCACGAAGATCACACTGTCGGCTTCTCGACCTTGCACGGTGTGGACGGTGCCGACGCGGTCGCGCGTCCATTCCCACGGTTTATCCGTCCAGGGCTTGAGGACACCACTGGCAGCAATACGCTCGCGGAGTTTCTGTGCGACGATCCGAAACGGCGAGATCACATAGATATCGAGCTTGGGCACGCTCGCCTCGCCAAGGCTCCTCAGGAGGTCGATGACGGCCTGGCCCTCGGCTTCGCTCCACTTGTCTTCGGTCCGTGCAGGCCTGATGTCGATCCAGTGCGACGGCCCGAGAGCATCTCGGATCGGCGAATCCCGTTCGGGCGTCGCCTTCACCATGAGCTCGCCATAGGCGATCTGATTGGAGATTTTGAACATAGGATCAGCGCAGCGGCGATGCACCAGTAGCGGCAGGCCGACCTGGATGTCTTGCCCGTTCAGCGGGAACCGGGTTCCCCGACTGCTTGTGGCGTCGGCGACGGTCTGGACGGACGCTTCTGGCCCGTTCCATCTGTCGGGATTGACGTTGAACTCGTCGCAGATCGTCTCGGCGAGCTGCGTTGGTAGGCTTGTCACTGGCTGGACCTGAAGCGGGTCGCCGACCACGACCGCCCGCTGAGTGCGCATCAAGGCTCCAACCGCGGCTTGAGGCACGGCCTGGCCCGCCTCGTCGATCAGGAGCCAGCCGAGTGCGCCCGGGGGCAAGTAGCCGATCATCCGTTCGATCGACGCAAACGTCGTGGAGACGACGGGCACGACCATGAACAGCGTGGACCATAGCCCGGGCATGACCGGGGCCATTTTGGGTGACCAGGCACTGCGTCCGAAGAACGTCTTGAAGAGTGCGTCGAGATTGTTTCGGACGGGCTTGGCGGCGGCACCGATGAAGGCTCGATGCACTCTCATAGCGCATTCGAAGACCTCGTCGCGCTGACGATGCGCTTCGGCATCGTACCACGGCGATGTCGTATGTCTCTCATCGGGGCTGTGCTCGAAGAAGGAGCGGTCGATCACGCGCGAGTTGCATCTGGTCTGCAGCACGGCAATGTGTTGCTTGACCGCGTCGAACGCCTTTCTCGCCTCTTCATATCTCGCGCCGGTATCTGCCAATTGCTGGCGAGCGGCTGCGCGTTTCGTGGTCGCTGCCGACAAGGATGCGGCAGTCTGGCGTTGATCGCGGCCCGCCTTCTCAAGGGTCTGGTCGAGAAGCATCTTCTTCTCGTTCCACTCGCGCGTTGCGGATCCTCCAAAAAGGCGGGTCATCAACTTCGGCGCCTGCCGGCGATGCTCTGCTGATTGCTCGCGGGCGCGCTGCTCGGTTGCTCTTGCGAAAGCATCCCGGGCTTCCGCGTCACTGAGGTCGCGCTCGATGGCGGCGACCACGTGCTCTGCTTCCTGCTTGCTGCGCTCGGCATCCCGCATCGCAGCCGCTCGGGCTCCGATCGAACCGTTCTCCTTCCGCGCAGCCTCCAAGAGATCACGATAGCCTCGCGCGGCGGCGAGTGCCTGCTTGAAGGCTCTGCGAGCTGAGCGCCATTCCTTCAGAGCGGCTTCGTGAGACGTCGGCGGGCGTTCCTTTGAGACCACTTCGGGCTTGCGCTTGCGCAGGACCTTGTGGGTCTTGGGATCGACTTCCTCGACGAACTGGGGCTGACCGGAAGCTTCACTCAGATACGTGCGAAGCCCTCGGTCCGCATCACCCCACAGCGCTTCCTTGAACTTGTACCGGTTCGACGAGTTGCCGAGCACGGCGGCGATCAGACCCCAGGTCGGCTCGTCGCCGGCAATGTTGTCCGAGACGGTTTTGAAATACCGCAAATGGGGCGCGTCGGTCGCCACCGCGCTGATCAAGGGCAACTCTCGGCTGACGTTCTCGACAGCCTTGTTATTCGAGGACGCGACGAGCATCTCGAACCCGAGAAGGCGCTCATCGGGGCGATATATGTGATTGAATCCGGCCCCGGCGCGGCGTTTTTCGCCAGTGTAGGCGAAGGCGCTCTCGGGATCATCGAAGCCGCACATGGCCTCTGCGCGACCGATAACGAGCGCAGCAACCAGGTCCCGGAGGAGAGTGGTCTTTCCAGTTCCCGGCGGTCCGTTGACCGGCAGAAGTTCGGTCTCGGCCTCTTTGGATGCGGCCAGGTTGACGGCAGCCTGCTGCAGCAAAACCAGGGGATGGCGGTCCTTTGCCGTCCATCGACCGAGGGGGATTCGCTTTGGCGCGAGGGCGTCGATCAGAGCGTCCTTATCCTGGAGCATGTCCGTCCAGGAGGCCGGCTTCTCCAGGCCGAGATAGCGGACGAGGTTGCGGTGTCCTTTCCCGGCGACCACCGATTGGGCAGCGGCGAGATCACCAAGATAGAAGCTTCCCAGCAACGGCGGATCTGGCGGCTCGGCGGCCTTCCAAAATTGATAGTGTCGGAGTGCGAAGCCAGGCGCATCGACCATATGAGCCGGAAGGTCCAGGCGCTTCGTCAGAAACTCGTGGGCGCGATCGATGGCCGCGGCGTCCAGAGGCATAAGATTGCCTTCCGAATCCTGCTTCCGGATTTGCTCGTCGACTGCCTCGATTAGCTTCTGCTCGACCGCAGGCCACTCTCCCAAGGATTTGAGCTCGCGGCGCAAGGCAAGCGGAAGTCCCCAGGCAAAGCTTGAGATCGCCACTGCATTCTCGGGAACGGGGCGGCCGTGCTTGTCGACGGTGATCGTTGCGATACCTGCAAAGCCGCGTTCGGCTCTACGATCGATGTCGTCATCGACGAAGGTTTCGAGCAGAGCCTTGGTCGCTTCCTCCATCCGAACGGCGCCAAGGACGACGTGATAGAAGAGTTGCGTGTTTGGACGAGCCTTCTCGCCGCCATTTACCCACGGCATGAACAACTGGTCGGCGAGACGAGCGATGCGCTTGTCGTCACCATCCACAAGGTCCGAGGGCTTTGCGTAGGTGAAGGGCGAAAGGACTTCCAGAGCGGTCCACGCCGACAGGATATCGGCAGGTCGATCGGCGTAGGCATCGGGCGGACGACGCGAACGCGGCGTGGGCGAGAAGGCAGCCCTGACGAGGATGTCCGGGCGATTATCCGGCAGCCTGGGAGCTTCCGCAGTCTGAAGGGGCGCCGGCTGTGCTCGTCGTGCCTCTTTCGCTTGTGCGCTGATGGGCTTCTGCCGCGCAGTCTGGCTCGACGATCCGGGTTTTTTGTCGGCGACGGTCGCCTCTTTCGGCAGGACACCAAGTGCTTGGACGACCTTTTTCTTCAACACCTGTGCGCGCTCGACCGATCGGAAGCCGAGTTCATGAAGCAGGCTCTCAAGCGCCGCGCGATCCAGGCGGGAGCGGTCGAAAAGAGCCTCGAGGTCGGCGATACGAGCTTGAAAATGGGGGCGGTTCATAATGCCTTGGCAACTCGTACCGATCGCAAATTCGCTGCCGATGATTTAGCGCCATGCTGTCGTCAGGATGCAAGCTTGGCGTGTGGCAAATTGCCCGTTAGTTTTTGGTGAGACGGGCGGTTAATCAATCGGCAATCCGCATTGCAAAGCGACGCCCTATGGAGTCCAGGAACTTCCAATGGACGCCGGTTCATCGATCACTTCGGAAGGGTCGGCGAGCTTCCTGGCATCCGTCGGGCGACGGCCTGGCTTTGATGGATGGGTCATCTCGTGAACGATAGCGTCAGCCGAAGGGATGATGCCGATTTTCTCGAAGCCCCGAAGCATGCCGACGGTCGACAGCAGGTGCATATTTGGAAGCTTCGGAACGACGAACCAGTCCGAGTCTTCAAAGAGGATCAGCACTGGCTCGCCTGGTTCTAGATAGCGCCGAAGCCCGTCCTCCGCTGACATGAAGTCGATGATTGCGATTTCGCCGGCGTTTTTTTCAGCCTCCACCCGTGGAGCTTCGGCTTCCGGTTAGTAATGCTTCAGATGATTTCGCTTGGCTTGCGTTCTCACTATTTCGCTAACATGGCGACGCAATATTTGCGAGCGTGAATGCGAGTGGTTCACCGTCTTGGTTGGCTTTCAGTCCCCATCTTGACAGAATGCAGAGCCTGGATCAGTATAACTCCTGATAAGGCTCTGTCTTCGGGCGAGCGTCCACCCAAATATGCTGTCCGGTTAATATGACTGGAATCCAGCTAATTGGGGTTCCCCACAATACGATCAGATATCGACGGTCGCGTTGAGCGCGTTGGTCTGGATGAACTCGCGCCGCGGCTCGACGACGTCGCCCATCAGCTTGACGAAGAGGTCGTCGGCCTCGCCGTTCTGGTCGACCTTGACGCGCAGCAGCGAGCGCACGTCGCGATCGAGCGTCGTCTCCCAGAGCTGTTCCGGGTTCATCTCGCCCAGCCCTTTGTAGCGTTGTAGCGCGACGCCCTTCTTGCCAATGGTCGAGACCGCCTCGAACAGGTCGCTCGGGCCGTTGATGGCGAAGGAATCGCCCTTGCGGGCGAGCGTGCCCGGGCTGGCATAGGCTTCCCGCAGCGAGGCGGCGGCGGCGTGCAGCTTGCGGGCTTCTGCGCTGGCGAGCAGGCCTGCATCGATCGCCGCAGCCTGCTTCACGCCACGGATCATGCGCGAGAACACGAAGCCGCCTTCGTTGACCTTGCCTTCCCAGCCGCGCTCCAGCTCGTCGGAGATCGCGTCGAGCCGCTGCGCGATCTTCGCCGCAGCTGCATTCGCCGCTTCCGTGTCGTCCTCGCTCAGCGGGTGCAGCGCACCGGCGATCGCCATCTGCTCCACGATGCGGCGGTCGTAGCGCGAATGCAGCTGCGCCAGCGCGTTACGGACGTTGCGCGCTTCCTCGATCAGCGCCCGGAGATCGGCGCCACCACGCTCCACGCCCTCGGCGGTTTTAAAGGTCGCGCCCTCGATGGTGGAGTCGATCAGATACTCCTCCAGTGCCCGCTCGTCCTTGAGATAGACGTGGCTCTTGCCGCGCGCCGCCTTGTAGAGCGGCGGCTGGGCGATGAAGAGATGGCCGGCATCGATCAGCTCAGGCATCTGCCGGAAGAAGAAGGTCAGCAGCAGCGTGCGGATATGGGCGCCGTCGACATCGGCGTCGGTCATGATGATGATCTTGTGGTAGCGCAGCTTGGCGAGGTTGAAGCCGCCCTGCTCGGCCTCGCCGCGGCCGATGCCGGTGCCCAGCGCCGTGATCAGCGTACCCACCTGCTCGGAGGAGAGCATCTTGTCGAAGCGCGCGCGCTCGACGTTCAGGATCTTGCCGCGCAGGGGCAGCACGGCCTGGTATTCGCGGGCGCGGCCCTGCTTGGCGGAGCCGCCGGCCGAGTCGCCCTCGACGATGAAGAGCTCCGATTTCGACGGATCTCTCTCCTGGCAATCAGCCAGTTTTCCGGGGAGCGACGCGATGTCGAGCGCGCCCTTGCGACGCGTGAGGTCACGCGCCTTGCGGGCCGCCTCGCGCGCCATGGCGGCTTCCGCGACCTTTCCGACGATGGTCTTCGCCTCGGCGGGGTGTTCCTCCAGCCACTCGGACAGGGCCTGGTTGACGACGTTCTCGACCACCGGCCGGACTTCCGACGAAACCAGCTTGTCCTTGGTCTGCGAGGAGAATTTCGGATCGGGCACCTTGACCGAGACGATCGCGGTCAGGCCCTCGCGGCAGTCGTCGCCGGTGAGCGAGACCTTCTCCTTCTTGGAGATGCCCGAGCTGTCGGCATAGCCGGTGATCTGCCGCGTCAGCGCGGCGCGGAAGCCGGCGAGATGGGTGCCGCCGTCGCGCTGCGGGATGTTGTTGGTGAAACAGAGCACGTTCTCGTGGTAGCTGTCGTTCCACCACAGCGCGACGTCGACG
>JARYGW010000140.1:0-13482 GCA_033792295.1 Allobosea sp. | reverse complement strand
CGCGCACGCGATGATCGTCGCGATCTTCCCGGCAGCGTCGGTCGACGACGTCGACGCGAAGGTCTCCCTGCAGCCAACGCGGGAATGGCTGTCCAACTGGCAGGGCAGCGGCGACTTCGCCCGCGGACGGATCGCGTTGGCAGCCTTCAATCCTGGACAGGCGACGGTGCCGCCGCGCGCGGAGACGACCGTCCGCGAAAGCGCGCTCTACCCCTGGCCTCCGCAGGGATTCGATCTGGCCGACGAAATCGATCGTCTGGCGACGCGTCGGATCTACACGCACGAGCAACTCCAGGTCCTGTCCGCCTTCGCACGCGAGGGGCTGGACATGCAGGCCATCCTCGAGAAGGCCCGGGACTACTTCAGCGCCGCCGACCGCCTTCTCAAGGACGCGATGCGGCTTGGCCCGATGGCTCACCAGACCCGGCTGGCTGCTGAAGGCGCTCTGATCGCCGCGTACCTGTCGTGCGGCCAGATCGCGGTATGGCCGGCACGGCGCGGCACCCGCGACCGGGAGGCCAAGCTCGCCATGCAAGCGCTGGTGAACGGGCGGGCGACGACGGCCGATCCGTTACACATGCAGGCGGCCATTCGGCACGGGGCCACGTTCACATCGCAGGTCAGCCTGGCTGAGCCGAGGCTGTTCGCCGATGGACGGATGGGCGAGTGGTTCGCGAACGTGTAGGCGGGATTCCCCAATTTCTGATAGCGAACTAATCGAAGCGCTCGGCCGCTGTATCGACGAGTCATACTCGCGTTCGAGCATGCCTAATAATTTCGAAAGCCTCAATACGCAGCAAAAAGCGGCTGGCTCTGAGAGCCAGTCGCCTTTTGCAGCCACTTTGTCTCCAAAGTGGCATCATCTTTATTCCCGGGGGAAGCTAAACGTAGACCATTTCCAGTCATCCTAAAAAAGGATGACATCACTCTTGGTCTCTCGTGCACAGGGGCCAGATTAAAATCTTCAGAAATCGTGCTCTATCGATGACACGCGGTGTACCAAACATAATAAGCACATTCTACTATTAAAGCTTGGTATAGTTAATTTAAACTGTGCGCTAGAAGCGACTCACGCTGTTGGGCGGGATGCGCCATCAGCTCGATGCACCGTGTCGGAACATGTCAAGCTCGATCTGTCTAAGCCGAGGTTTGGGCCGCCGACATGAGGCAATGCCTCGCCCGGCGGCCCTGCATCAGCGCGGCGGTCCGCGCCACAGTCCGCGCAGGCGCTGCCACCAGCTCCCGACCGGCGGCTCAGGCGTGCCCGCCGCTTCGGAGACTGCCTCGGGCAGGGATGGCGGCGCATGGTCGGGCGCCTGCTGGCCGAAGTAGCTGGCCTTGGCCCGGCGGTCGCGGCGGCGCTCGGTCGCAATCTGCGCATCCGTCCAGGATGGCGCCTCAATTACCCTGCCGCGTTGGATCACATAGTGGGACCGGCATGGCAGCGTCCAACTACCCACCGAGGGGTGGAGCGTGATCGTCTCACCGTTGTACGTGATGTTCCAATCCGTCGGTGTTAGCGGCGTAACCACCTCTTCGCCGCAGCCACAGCAGCAGCTGTGCGCGGCGCTGCCGTATTCGAGCGAGACGTAGAGGACGCCGGGCTCCAGCTGTTGCGGGAAGTTGTCGACGAAGCGGTGCTCGAGAACCTTGTGCCGGATCATGACTGATCCTCGTTGAGCAACATGCTGCCGTCGAGCGTGTAGGTCGAGTGGTGCTCTCGCTCGAGGTCGCAGTAGAAGCCGCGCAGCTTCTTCCACTTGATCACCGCGAGCACGGCGTTGAGGGCGTTGAGGTCAGCTACCTGGATGTTCGACGCGTAAAGGTCTCCGGCGCCGCCGCCGGCCAGCGGGATGCGGCTGCCGGAGCCGCGCGACATTGGCGTGCTGGTGGTGACGCGAAGGATGCCGCTCAGCCCTTCGTCGCCGAGCTCCAGCCCCATGCCGATGTCGATGAACGCCACGCCGCGCTCGCAAAGCCGCTGGACGAGCGCGGCCTTGGCCTCGCCGGCGTCCATGCTCAAGAACGCGAAGTCGATGCCGTCGAGCAGATCGAGCGTCTCCGGTGTGATGGCCTTCGGGACGGCGGTGATCCCGCGATGCATGCGGCTGTAGATCGCCTTGAAGTGGTCGACCTTTAGCGGCGCCTCGCGCAGCTCGTCGAGGCTGGGCGCGCCGGGCGCGCGGAAGGCGTTGTGCTGTAGAAACACGTCGTCATCGAAGAGGCGGATCTCAGCGACGGGCGTCTTCGCGAGCAGGTCAAGGATGTAGCTGCCGGAGCCGCCGAGCCCGACGATTGCAATGCGCTGCCCAGCGAGGCGAGCCGTCAAACCGCCGATACCGACGCGGTCGGACGCCGTCTCGATGTAGCTGAAGACACTATCAGCCTCCTCCTCATCCTTGAGAGCGCGGTAGGGACGCGGGGTTGCTGTAGCGTCGAGCACTGCCGCGGGGCCGGCAATGATCGACGCGTAGGTCGTCATCTTGTGGTGGTAATCGCGGTAGTCTCCGTCTGGCTTGCTCGAGAAGGCGTGTTCAGCAGTCAGGCCGTGCCCGAGGTCGAAGTGCATCGTCTGGTTCGCGATCGCCCGGATGGGCTCGCCGTGGGCACTGCAAGGATAGTCGCCGTCGAAGTGGATGACATGTGTGTCGGGCGGGCAGGTCACGTCGCCGGCAAGGGCGAGACTAGAGATCAGCGTGCCTCTGCGAACCTTTCGGTCCGCATCGACATAGGGGATCTCGCGCACAACGAGGAACCCACCGATCACCTGGACGAAATAGCCTTCCTCGCGCAGCTTCGCGAGGTCGGCGTTACGACTGAACAGTGCGCGTGACATTGAAGACCGTCCCCTTCTTGATGGTGACGACGCCGTGGGCGCCGAGTTCGCCTGCGTGGGGCGTCGAGGCCGCCTTGCGATAAGTCATCGAGAACACGACGTTCGGTGCGTGCGGGCCGGGAAACGCCAGCTCGACGATCTGCTCGAAGGTGACCGTCGTTCCGCGCACTAGGCGCGAGCGGGTGTTGACGATGATCTCGATCTCGACGGGCGGGCGAGCCGCGACGAAGAAGCGCTCGATGCCCGGAGCGTTCAGGTCGAGCAGCATTCCGGGCTCGATCAGCTGGTCGGTGCCGCCCCGTACCTGGAGATACACGGCTTCGTTAGGCCCGGGTTCGGCGAGCGCGGCGAGGATCTGGCCGCTGATCGCCGGCTTGCCCCACCGTAGCTCGTGGTTCTTGACCTCAAACTTGAAGTCGCGATCGGTGAGGAAAGCGACAAAGCGCTCGGCACCCTGCCCGCGAAGGTCGAACGGCTCGTCGAGACGGACATCCTCGAAGTCGCCTGAGGCGAGGATGGCGAACAGGCTGTAGCCGCCCTCGGGCTCGATGCCCGCTGCGTCGAGGATCTGGCGGCCAAGCGGCACGGGGTCATCGACCGCCAAGACGCGGAAGTCGAGATTTTCCTGCGCGAACTGGATGCGGTAGGCCTTGGCCGGGCGCAGCGGGCGGCCGTCGCGTACGGCCTCGGCGACGTCGTCGAAATCGGGGAGTTCAAGGGTTTCCATTGGTGTTTGTCCTTCGTGTTTTGCCGGGCCAACCCCGGCTACGAAGGGACAATCGGGACGAGCAGCGAGAGCCGGAAAGGCGCGTCAGAATTTTTTCGTCAGCGTCCCGGTGGGCACCGGGCCACACACGAAGAACGCTGGACAGCGCGGACAAACCCGCTGCTTGGGATCCGCCAGAAAGTCTCCGGCGCGGATCCCGTCCATCGCCTCCTGAAGGGCGGTTCGGCGCCGGCCGAGCACAAGTGCTGTTAGCGTCAGCGGCGTGACCTTGTCGCTGGACAGATGCACGACTTCGGCGGTCGCGCCGGGCACGTTGTCGGCGATCGCCAAGAGCGTGGTTGCAACGCCCAGATCCTTGGTGTCCGCGTCGCGGAACACACCGGTGCGGACGCGTCGGTAGACTCGACCTCCGCCAGCGGCAATCAGAACGTCGTCGGGCCTGAATGCTATCTGGTCCGCGCCGACTTGCAGAATGAGCGTTGAAGGCGCCTCGGGCCGATGCGCAGCGCGCATGCGGCCGAAGCGCAAGACCAACTCGAGTGCCGATGCCCGCAGCGCGACGAAGCTGCCGTCGGTCTCTAGCCCGTAGTCGTCGCACGCCTGCTCGACTGCGGCGCGGAGACGGGCAACATCATCGACGTCAAGCCCGCCGTGCACGATCGCCCGCACGACTGTCCGCGCGGCTTCATGCATACGCATGAAATCGGTCTCCGTTCGCCTGCCGCCGATGCCAAGCACGTGCGTGTAGAAGAAGCGGCGCTTGCACTTTTCCTTCTCGAGCATCGCGATCTGTGAATCGCGGAGAAGGATCGGGCCGGTAATTCTCAGCGCGATCGACGCGTCTTCCGGCGCTACGTCGAGGGCGCGAACCAGCCCCGGCGTCCGGCGGATGAGGCCCGGTCCGAGGCGGTCGAGGAACGGCGAAAGTGGACGGTTAGTGCCGTCCGATTTCTGCGTAACGGCGTAGAAGAAGAGGCGGTCGCGGGCTCGCGACGCGGCCACGTAGAACAGGCACTCGCGCTCCTCGGCATCCCCGGTGCGCAGTGCCTCTTTCACGTCGCCCGTCAAGCCGCCAACGATACCTTCGGGCGGCAGACACGTCGGGGCTTGGGGAGTGCCAGGCAGGGTATCCTGATTAAGACCCGGCAGATGGACGCACTTGAACTCCAAGCCCTTCGAGCCGTGAATAGTCATCAGCCGCACGGCGTCGAGGTCCTGCGCCGCCGCTGGGAGCTGCCGTAGGTCGCGGTCGTCGCCGATCGCGACCAGACGCCGGATTCGGTCGAGCAGCCGCGGGACTGCTCGACCCTGTTCACTCGGTTGGACCCGCAGGAAGTTGAGCAGCTGCCAGATCGCGATACCCTGGCTGCGTTCGGCGATGGAATGCGCCTGCGCGGTCCGCGCGGCGATGCGCGTCCGGTCGAGCAAAAGGGTAGAGAGCATTCTCCAAGGAGGGGTGTCGGCGTCGAACCCGGCCAGCGTCGCTGCAAGTCGGTCGAGCGCGCCGCGTGCTTGGGGTACGATCTTCAGACCGTCTCGTCCCGCGAGCCAGTCGAGTGGCTCTCCATCCTCGTCGCGCAGCTGCTCGAGGATCGCGCCGACGTCGCCGAGCGTCATCTCGAAATCGGCCATGCAGCCGACCCTGACGAGCCCCATGGCGCGGCGGTCGGAGAGAAGCGAGAGAAGTGAAAGGAGGTCTTTGACCTCGCCGCGTTCAAACAAGCTACCTAGGAACAGCACCGGGAGGCCCATGCGCTCGAGGTCGCGCGCGATCAAGCCGAGCCGCTCGTTGCCGCTACAAAGGACAGCTTGGTCCTTGTATGCAACGCCTGCTTTCAGCATTTCGCCGATCGCGTCAGCTATGGCGATCGACTGGTCGCCCTTGCCCGTCAGCAGCCGCACCTCGACCGGTTGGCCGGCAGGGCCGCGGTTGGCATGGAGAGCCGCGTCGCTCACGCTCGCCGTCATCCTCGCCGCGAAGGTCGAATAGGCAGAGACGATCTCGTCGGTCGACCGGTAGTTGATCTCCAGCCGACTGGACGTGGCGCAGGGAAAGTCCTGGGATGTGAACCTTGAGATGCTAACCGGGGACGCGCCGCGGAACCGGTAGATCGACTGGCGGGCGTCGCCCACCACCCAGAGGTTGCGGCCGGTTGGGCATAGCGCCTGAAGCAGCCGCACGCTCGCGCGGTTCACGTCCTGGTATTCGTCGACCAGCACGTGGTCGTACATCCGCTGCAGCTGGACGGCGATCTCGGGCCGGGCTTCGAGAAACTCGACGGGCAGGGCGACGAGGTCGCCGAAGTCGATCGCCTGCCGCTGTCGCTTGAGTCCTTCGTAGACGTCGTAGATGCGAGCGACCTCGGCGGCCTCGAGCGCGCGAGTGTGACGGGGCTCCCTGCCCCGGGCGTCGAGACGCATCTTCTCTGCCCACTTGCCGTATTCAGTCGGGCCGACGACCTCGTCCTTCGCCCGCGAGATTGCCGCGAGGACGTCGCCGATCAGCCGGGTGGGATCGTAGAGGTCTCGATAGTGGTCGAGAGCAAGCCTCGGGAACTCGGCCTCAAGCAGCTCGACCGCCTCGATCCGGTCCATGAGCCGCGGATCCTTCGGCAGGGAGAATTCGGAACTCAATCGCCGGATTAGGTCCAGCCCGAATGCGTGGAATGTGCCGATCCACATCGCAGCGGCGTACTCGGGCTTCTTCGCCGCGATCCGCTCTGCCATCTCGCCTGCAGCCTTGTTCGAGTATGTGAGCACGAGGATTCGGCGCGGATCAACCTTCTCGTCGAGCAGCTGCACCACACGCGCGGTCAGTGTCTGCGTCTTGCCAGTGCCCGGCCCGGCCTCCAGCAGATAGGCGCCGCCGCGGTGCGCCGCTGCAGCAGCCTGCGCGGCGTTCAGCGGATGCTCCTCGCGGACGTCATCCTGAGGCTCGATAGCGGGAAGTAGCAGCGCGTCGAACAACTGCTGCGCTACCACATCGAACGGCGCGCGCATCCATTCCGCAATCTGCGAGGCGGAGAGACCTTCGTCGAGGTGGAGCTTCCTCACGAGCAGACGCGGAAGGAGCAGTTCGCGGGCGAACAGGTCCATCTGGACCTCGCGGCGCTGTCTTCGGCCATAGTCAACGACCCGATCGATGCCCGTGGGGGAAGGCTCGGACCCGCGTGCCATGTCGGGTTGGAAAACCGTTAGCGAAACCGTCGCATCGCCGAGCTCGTGGTGACCAATCTCATGGGCGACGAGAAATGCCTTCTCGAAGGGCGAACCTACGTTCTCGTGGATGATCAGATCGTCCTCGGGCACCAGCGTCGCCCGGCCGCCATCCAACTGCGCGGATCCGGGGTTGGCGGTCTCGACAGTCAGGCCGCGATGCTTGGCCTCGCCGACGACGAACCCGTAGGGATCGGTCGGATCGAGCCCTCGTGACACCGCTGCGGCATGCAGTTCCGCAGCGCGTCTGCGGCCGAGTTCGACGGCGTCCATCGCTCAATCGTCAGCAAGTAGGCGCGCGTCGGCGTTGGATAGACCGGCGTCAATCAGCACCTGCTCAAAGCTGATCTGACCGCTTATGCCCGGCTTGCCGTCGGCCTTATAGCTCCGGCCGGGCGACACTTGCGCCGGAAGATTCATGGCCGCAATAACGTGTGCCATCGGCAGTTGGAACTCGTCGACGAAGTGCCGGAGAATGGGGTGCGGCACCGTCGACGGATCAATCTTCCGCTCTCGGAAGCAGGTGATAACTTGGCGTGGGACGCCGAGGGTAATCGACATGGCCTTGCTTCTGGCGCCGGTAAGTGTCGCGAAGGGATCGTCACTCGCGGGCCGAGCGGCTGAATGCATGATCCACGCAGCATCGATACGCGACTGGTCCGTCGCCGACAGCGGGCAGTCGTCCTCGACGTCCGGAATGGCGAGCAACTTTGAGAGGTCGATCAGCTGAGCGGCGAACTGCGGATGCATTCGGACGTAGCGCTCAAGCGTATCATTGTCCTTCTTATATTCCATCATGAACTGCTCGAGCACGTCCTCGACGCTCATGGCCGGGCTGTTGGAGGTCATTGGTCATTCCCATGATTGAACAGGGCGGCAAGCGTCTTCATCGCCCGCTCCCTATAGTTGCGAATTGACCGATCCGAGCACTGTAGGGCCTTAGCAATGGTCATCACCTCGGGGTCACTCGAATAGGTGGGCCACCCGAGTAGGAGCAGATGCATGGTCCTGCTTTGTTCCGGCGGCAGGGAGTCAATCGCCGAGTAGAGGCGCTCCCGGAAAATCGGATCGGAAAAAATGTCGTCGTCGAATGGATTACTGCTGACCTCTGCAGCTTCGACGTCCGCCGACAGAGCACCATCGCCTTCGTCGTCGAGGGGGCGAGTACGGCTCTCCTCGCGCCAAGCTAGGTCCTGAGCGTCGAGGCGAAGGCGCTTGATCGCGAGGTCGAAGCGGACCTCGAAGAAATCGAGCTTGTCGTCGGCTTGTCTACGGTCGCTGGCGAGCATCTCTACGAAGCGGTCGAAGACCAAGTTGCGGATCCGCTCGCTTGTGAGAGAGGTGCTGTTGCCACCGCTCTCGGCCCGCGGCACGGACCGCAGGACGCGCTCCACAAGGATCTTGTAGAGGCGCTCGAACCAGGCGTCCGAATTATCCCGGCGGCTGGCCCTGACGAAGTAAAGCACGCATTCGCTAGGGACGTATTCTGGATGGGCGCGATCGCGGATGGCTGCGCGCTCGACTAGTTCGTCGCGCGACAACGCGGCCAGCTGGATCAGCAAGGGCTCGATTGGGGCGGGCCGCTCGTACAGCGCCCCGCATTTCTTGCGCCTGGTTAGCGGAACGATCAATCTGTCCTCCCTCATCCGCTATCGAGCCTAGTCGAAGCGATACGGTAATCGCCACGCAAAACGCATCCGGAATGCCTTGATCGAAATAATATTCGTGTCCGATCAGGGCCGGGTGAGGCGATCTCCCGGATGTCCATGCGGCCGTCGCTGCAGGCGGTAGAATATTAAAGCGGGTTCGGCAGCCCCCCATTCGAGGAGCCGATCGCGAAGTCCAAACATGCCTAGGAGGAGGCGCGCATCGATCATTGGTCTGAGAAGCGATGCGACGCGAGCAGGTGGACCTGGGCTACGTTGCCCCCCGGAAGCGGTCCTTGCTAACGTCCTCAAGGGGCCACTTCAGGGCGTGACGATTTCGTAGCGCGGGTACTTGTCCATCCGGACCTTGAGAGCCGACATGCGGCCACGGAAATACCCGTCTGAAACGTCCTTGCCGTGGTTGTGCCCCGTGATGGCATTGCTGAAGCGCTTCGAGATGTTCGCCTCCTCGGCCCTCGTCACGAAGGTGTGGCGCCAGCCATGATTGGGGCTGACGCCATCTTCTAGCTCCACCTGCTCCTGGACCCACTCGGCCAGCTCGCTGGCGCGCTGCTCCTGCGGGCTTCGCGTAGCGCCTTCCTTCTGAGGAACGTCGCCGACAAAGAGGAACCCGGCAGGGGCCTTCTCCCAGAACGCGAGCAGGCCTTCGTCGATGAGGGCAGGGTGCATGGGCACCGTCCGGGCCACATTCGTCTTCGTCTGCGGGAAGTGGATGACCCAGATGCCACTCTCCTGCTTGATGTCCTTGCGGCTGAGCCAGCAGACCTCCTGGATGCGGGCGCCGGTGTAGGCGCAGATCCAGGGAGCCCAGCGGCGCGAGGCGGACGCGCGTGGGTAGCGCCGGCTCGGCTTGGCGTTGCGTGCTGCGAGAAGGATCGCGGAGACCTCCTCGTCCTTGAAGAACTTCTCCCGCGTCGTGGTCTGCCGATCGACGTCGAGCTTGATTCCCATCGCTGGGTTCTCGTCGCGCTTACGTCCGGCCTGGCGCGTCGTCGCCCAGGCGAACACGGACGAGACGGCGACAAGGTCGTTTCGGTTGATAGTGCGTGGCGCAATACCGTCAACGACCCGGCGGTGATTGGCCCAGTCGAAAATCTCGTCGCCCCCAATAAGCCGCCAGTCCTTGCCCTTCCAGAACCGATCCAACGATTCCAGTGACGGGCCATAGCGGCGAAGCGTGCTCGCAGCCTTCTTGTTGGTCTGGTAGGCGCACCAGCGCTTGTAGAGGTCCGCTACGGATTCGGGCTCACGGTCTCCTTTCGCGCGAGTCTTGCCGGGCGGGGTGGGAGGGGTCCAAGTCGGGAGGTTCTTGCCGATCTCATCGGAGTGGTCTGCGCTGGAGAGGCGGCGTGCCGCAAGCTCGCCGAAGGCCTTGCCGACGTTGACGAGTTCCCTGGCGACCCGCTCGATCGACCTCTCGTCCAACTGCATCTGGTTGTCTGCCGCGAGCTGGCGTGCTTCGGCGCCGAAGGCGGCGTTGGCGATCTCACCGCTTTTCATGACGCCGTCGCCATGCCTCAGCGCATAGGTGTGGAGTGCCCGAGGGTCATCCATCTCGATCGAGGCCAATCGCTCTGCAACTTTGGGGGCGTAGCCCTTGTCGATGAAGACCTGCGTCGTGGCGTTGTATTCCTCGGCAAAGGCCTCGATGCGGTCATTGAAGTCAAAGTCGGCATCGAGCCGATCGACGGCGTTGCGGTAGGTTTCGCCGGCAAGGGCTTTGACCTGGATCGGCGTCAGCGCCACGGGGACGGTCCGCAGCGAATCCCAATAGGCGGCCAGCCGGTTCAGGGCGATCTGGAAGCGGTCCTTGGCTTCGCGCGCACTCTTCGTGCGCAGCGACACATAGACCTTGTCTGTGACGGTCACGGTGACCGATTCGCCGTTGATCGGCAGGGTCACGGGACGGCCGCGCGCGACATCCCGGAGCTCGTTCGGAACCCGAACGTTGAGGTAGTAAGATCCCGACTTGGTAGCGAAGGGACGTGGCATCGCAAGGGCCATGTGTGAAACCGCTGTGTGAAAGCGGATACCCGATAAGCCCTTACAAAACCGTATCTCTTTATCCTGCTGAGGAAAAAGAGTGGTGCCCAGGAGAGGACTCGAACCTCCACGGCTTTCACCACTGGTACCTGAAACCAGCGCGTCTACCAATTCCGCCACCTGGGCAACGGCGGCTCGTTTACGGGGGGCGCGCCGCGCTGTCAACGGCATCTCGAAAGAATTATGTCGGCTTTTTTCCCGGCTGTTGAAAAGCTGGCCGATTGCGGGCTCCATCGCCCGCACCGGCTCCCTGTCTTGCCTGCTCGCATGCCCGTCTTGTGTCGCGTCGCAGCAAAAGGGATTTCCACTTTTGCTGAACATGATCTAGGAGGGCGGAAGCATTCTAAACGGAGCTTTCCCGATGGTCGTTCAAGCCCCGGCTCAGCAACTCGTCACCGTCTTCGGCGGCTCCGGCTTCCTCGGACGCCATGTCGTGCGTGCGCTCGTCAAGCGCGGTTATCGGGTGCGCGTCGCGGTGCGCCGGCCGGACCTCGCCGGCTTCCTGCAGCCGCTCGGCATGGTCGGTCAAATCCATGCGGTGCAGGCCAATCTGCGCTACCCGGCCTCCGTCACCGCAGCGGTGATGGGCGCCGATGCCGTGGTCAATCTCGTCGGCATCATGAAGGAGCGGGGGCGCCAGAGCTTCACCGCAGTGCAGGCGAATGGCGCCCGCGCGGTGGCCCAGGCCTGCGCCACCGTCGGAATCAGCCGGCTCGTCCAGATTTCGGCGCTGGGGGCCGATGCCGAATCGCGCTCGGTCTATGCCCGCACCAAGGCTGAGGGCGAGGCCGCCATTCGCCAGATCGTTCCGCAGGCCGTCATCCTGCGGCCTTCGGTGATGTTCGGGCCGGAGGACACGTTCTTCAACCGCTTCGCCTCGATGGCGCGGATGCTGCCCGTCCTGCCGCTGGTCGGGGATGGCGAAGCCAAGCTGCAGCCGGCCTTCGCCGGCGACGTGGCCGAGGTCGTGGCGCGTGCCGTCGAAGGCAGCGTCGCGGCCGGCCGCACCTATGAACTCGGCGGTCCCGAGGTGCTGAGCCTGCGCCGGATCGTCGAGGATGTCTGCAAGGTCACCGGCCGTAAGCGCCTGATCGCGCCGCTGCCGTTGCCGCTGGCGCGCGTCATGGCGCGCGTGCTGGAACTCGTCGACACCCTGACGCTCGGCCTGCTGCCCGACGAGCTCAAGCTGACGCGCGACCAGGTCCTGTTGCTCGGCCAGGACAATGTCGTCTCGCCGGAGGCGGTGAAGGAGGGGCGCGATTTCGCCGGGCTCAGTATAGCGCCGGTCTCCGTCGAGGTCGAGGTGCCGTCCTATCTCTGGCGCTTCCGCAAGACCGGGCAGTTCGATACCGCCCGCACCACGGCCTGACGGCTTGGTGTTCGACCTCGTCATCTACGATTGCGACGGCACGCTGCTCGACACTGAGACGCTGTATGGCGAGGTCAGCCTCGCCTTGTGTCACGAGATCGGCCTGACGGGTTGGAGCCTGGACGACTATCTCCACAACCTGGTCGGAATTCCGCTTGCCGACGGGTTCAAGGTCATCGAGGCGGCGCTCGGCCGTCCGCTTCCGGTCGATTTCGAGGACCGGATCGAGGCCGGCGTCGCTGCCCGGCTCGCGCATGAATTGCGGGCGCTGCCCGGCGTGAGGGAGGCGCTCGCGGAACTCGCGGGGAGGCGCTGCATCGCATCCTCGACCAGCCTCGCGCCGTTGCGTCACAATCTCGGGCTGGCCGGCCTGCTCGACCTGTTCGATCCGCATGTCTTCTCGGCTTCGCAGGTGGCCCGCGGCAAGCCCGCGCCGGATGTCTTCCTGTTTGCGGCGGCGCAGATGCAGGCGCGGCCGGAGCGCTGCCTGGTGCTGGAGGATTCGGTGCCTGGCGTTCAGGCCGCCAGGGCGGCCGGCATGCGGGTAGCGGGCTTCACCGGCGCGGCCCATGACAAGGCGGCCATGCGGGAGCGCCTGCTCGCCGCCGGCGCCGCAGCCGTGGTCGACGATTATCGGGACTGGCCGGGCGAGGCGGCGCGGCTCGGCGCCGCCTGAGTCTGCTTCCCGGAGCATCTTCGAGCGAACACGGTATCCTGTCCGATGCTGCAGGCTCCGGTTCGCATGAAGAAAATGCGACCTGCCCGATCGTCAGAGCATGCTCGGCAGCACGCGATCAGGCGGCTTGTGGCCGTCCATGAAGGTCTTGATGTTGACGATGACCTTCTCGCCCATGTCGGCGCGGCCTTCATGCGTGGCCGAGCCCATATGCGGCAGCACCACGACCTTGTGCTGGCGGGCGAGCTTGAGCAGGCGGGGGTTGATCGCCGGCTGCTGCTCGTAGACGTCGAGGCCGGCGCCTGCGAGCTCGCCCGCCTCCAACATCCGCGCCAGCGCCGTCTCGTCGACGATCTCGCCGCGTGCGGTGTTCACCAGGATCGCCTCGGGCTTCATCAGCTTGAGGCGCCGCGCCGAGAGCAGGTGATAGGTGGCGGGCGTATGCGGGCAGTTGACCGAGACGATGTCCATCCGCGCCAGCATCTGGTCGAGCGAATCCCAATAGGTCGCCTCGAGCTTCTCCTCGATGCGGGCGTCGACCCGGCGTCGGTTGTGGTAGTGGATCGAGAGGCCGAAGGCGGCGGCGCGCTTCGCCAGGGCCTGGCCGATCCGGCCCATGCCGACGATGCCGAGCCGCTTGCCGGTGATCCGGCGCCCGAGCATCCAGGTCGGTGACCAGCCGGCCCAGTCGTCGTCGGGGATGATGCGGGCGCCCTCCGCGATGCGCCGGGCCACGGCCAGGATCAGCGCGATCGTCATGTCGGCGGTGTCGTCGGTCAGTACGCCCGGCGTGTTGGTGACGGTGATGCCGCGCTGCACGGCGCTGGCCACGTCGATATTGTCGACGCCGTTGCCGAAATTGGCGATGAGGCGCAGCTGGTCCCCGGCCTGGGCGATCAAGGCCGCGTCGATCTTGTCGGTGATGGTCGGCACCAGCACGTCGGCTGT
>JARYGW010000013.1:31074-32978 GCA_033792295.1 Allobosea sp. | reverse complement strand
AGCTGCATGGTCCCAGCGAACCGATGCCGGATTTCCGCATCGACGGGCCCGAGATTCACGGGGTGCCGGAGTTGGTCAACCTCCTCGGCATCGAGAGCCCGGGGCTGACCAGCTCATTGGCCATCGCGGAAATGGTTCGGGAAAAGCTGACGGCCTGAACGCCGTCAGCCCCGCGCCTTCAGGAACGCTTCCTTGGCCTCGCGTGCGAGCGTCGTGATGCGGTTCCAGTCGCCGGCGGCGATGGCATCGGCCGGAACGAGCCAGGAACCGCCAACGCAGATCACCTGCGGCAAGGCGAGGTAATCGCCGAGGTTCTTCAAGCCGACGCCGCCGGTGGGGCAGAAGCTCATCTGCGGGAAGGGGCCGGAGAGCGCCTTCAGGGCCGGCGGGCCGCCGGCCTGCTCGGCCGGGAAGAACTTCGCCGTGACACGGCCGGCCGCGACGGCGCGCATGCAGTCGGACGCCGTGGCGACGCCCGGCAACCAGGGCAAGCCGGCCTTGCGCAAGGCCTCGTCGACGCTCTCGCTGAAGCCGGGGCTGACGACGGCCTGAGCGCCCGCATCCTTCACCTGCGTGACCTGCGCGGGCGTGACGACCGTGCCGGCGACCGGCAACGCCTTCGGCACCGATTTCGCGATGGCGGCAAGCGCCTCGACCGCGGCGGGGCGGCGCAGCGTGACCTCGACGACATCGATACCGCCGGCGACCAGCGCATGGGCGAGATCGACCGCGCGCGCCGCATCCTCTATCACGACGACGGGGATGACTCCGCAGCTCTTCAACCGGGCAATCGCGGCAGCTTCGTCCATGATCTCGTCTTTCAATCGATTTGCGGGCGGCGGATGGGCTCTACTCCTTCGCCCAATAGACGTCGAGCCCCTGTTCGCGGCCGAGCAGCATGTCGACCGGCAGCGGTGTCGCGCGGGCGGCGGCGCCCTTCAGAACAGCCTCCTTGGCGGCACCGGAAACGAGCAGGCTCGCCCAGCCGGCGCCGACGAGGCGCTTGCGCGAGAGCGACAAGCGCGGCGGGAGGCCCGGAGGGCGCGCGACGACGATGCCGCTATCGGGCATGGCGTTGAAGATCGCCTCTCCGCCCGGAAAGAGCGAAGCGATGTGGCCGTCCGTCCCCATGCCGCTGACGACGAGGTCGAGCGGTGGCAATTCGGCCAGCTCCGCGCAAAGCTGGGAGGCCGCAGCCTCGATGTCGCTGCCATGGCCGTGAAAGGACAGGAAGCGGACGCGGCCCTGCGCCAGCGGAGCGAACTGCTCGCGCAGCATTCGTTCGTTGGATGCCCCGTCGTCTGCCGCGACGAAGCGCTCGTCGGTCGGCAGCAACGTGACCTTCTCCCAAGGCAGCTCCTGCCGGCCGAGCGCAGCGAGGAAACGCGCCGGCGTCGTGCCTCCGGGAACGACGAGCGAGACCTCGCCCTTCTCCGCCAGACGCTCCTTCAGCCGGATCGCGACCGCCTCCGCCAGCGCCTCGGAGGCGTCGGCGAGGGTTGCGAAGCGATGCCAGGCGACAGGGCCTGCCGTCATCAGACGAAGTCCGGATCGGCCCAGGAACGGCCATCGCGCTCGATCAGGCCGATCGCCTGCGACGGCCCCCAGGAGCCGGCGGCATAACGATGCGGATGCGGCGTATAGTCCTGCCAGCCGGCGATGATCGGATCGACCCAGGTCCAGGCCTGCTCGACCTCGTCGCGATGCATGAACAGCGTCTGGTCGCCACGGATGACGTCGGTCAGCAGGCGCTCATAAGCATCCGGCGTCCGCTCGTCGAAGGCGGTCGAATAGCGCAGATCGAGCTGGCGCGGCACGATCTTGAGCCGGCCCGAGCCCGGCACCTTCATCATCAGCTGAAGCTGGACGCCGTCATTCGGCTGCAGGCGGATGAAGAGACGGTT
>JARYGW010000013.1:0-31064 GCA_033792295.1 Allobosea sp. | reverse complement strand
GGCGATCGCAGGTGCCGTTGCCGAAGATCGAATGCGGCACCGGCTTGAAGGTGACGACGATCTCCGAATAGCGCTGCGCCATGCGCTTGCCCGTGCGCAGATAGATCGGGACGCCGGCCCAGCGCCAGCTATCCAGCTCGCAGCGGATGGAAACGAAGGTCTCAGTGTTGGAGGCGTGGCCGAGTTCATCGGCATAGCCGCGGACGCGCTGGCCGTCGATCTGGCCGGGTCCGTACTGGCCGCGCACGGTGAAGCGCTGGACATCCGGCCCGACGATGGGGCGCAGCGCCTTGAGCACCTTGATCTTCTCGTCGCGGACGGCGCCGGCCTCGAGCATGTTCGGCGGCTCGATGGCGAAGAGGGTGAGGAGCTGCATGAGATGGTTCTGCACCATGTCGCGCATATGCCCGGCCTTGTCGTAATAGCCGGCCCGGCTCTCGAGGCCGACCGTCTCGGCCACCGTGATCTGGACATGGTCGATGTCGCGGCTCGACCAGGAGCGCTCGAACAGGGTGTTGGCGAAGCGCAGGACGAGCAGGTTCTGCACCGTCTCCTTGCCGAGATAATGATCGATCCGGTAGGTCCGGCTTTCCGGCAGGATGCGCGCGACGGCATCGTTGATCTGGCGGGCCGAGGCGAGATCGCGGCCCAGAGGCTTCTCCAGGATGACGCGCGAGGTCGGCGTCAGGATATGCGCCTTGGCGAGATTCTCGCAGATCGGGATGAAGAGGTCCGGCGGCGTCGAGAGATAGAAGGAGCGCACGCGCTCCGATTCGCCGAGCGCCTTCTTCAGCTCCTTGTAGGTTTCGGGCTTCACCGCATCGAGCAGCACCATGGTGAGCCGCCGCAGGAACGAATCGATATCGTCCTTCGGAATACCCTCCTCGTGAAGTCGCTGGGCGATCTGCTTGGGCAGGCCCTCGACGTCCTCTTCCTTGCGCACGATGGCGAGGATACGACTCTCCTCGGGCAGCACGCCTTCGCGATTACGCTGGGCGAGCGCCGGAAAGAGCTTGCGCAAAGCGAGGTCGCCACCGGCGCCGAAGATCACCAGATCGAAAGGCGGAACCGGCGTGCGCTCGGGAATGGTCTCGGGGCGCAGCCCCTGATCGACGATGGCGTCCATGACACTCGAAACTCCGTGCGGCCTACCAGGTTCAGTTAGCCGATCGCTGCGACCAGAGTGAGACGGTTCGGCCGGCTTGCAAAGGGGAAAGAGCGGGAAGCCGCCATGCCGCGCTGCCCAGCGGCGATGGCTCAACCGGTGGGCAGGATTCCGCCGGCATGCCGCCCCAACGGGCAGGATGGCGCTTTTCGTGCAGGAAGAGCGCCGCTAACGTCAGGATGCGGCGGTCTGTCCGCGCATGAACAGCAGGTGCTAAGCCTTGGCCATCATCGCCGCCCTGAACCACGTCACCCATTACTCGTATGATCGCCCGGTCACGCTCGGGCCACAGATCATCCGGCTCAGGCCGGCGCCGCATTGCCGGGCGGCGATCGAGAGCTATTCGCTCAAGGTGACACCCGCACAGCATTTCGTGAACTGGCAGCAGGACCCGGCCGGCAACTGGCTGGCGCGCTTCGTCTTTCCCGAGCCGGTGCAGGAGTTCCGCATCGAGGTCGACGTCGTCACCGAACTCTCGGTGATCAATCCCTTCGATTTCTTCGTCGAGACCGAGGCCGAGACCTTCCCGTTCGCCTATGCGCGGGAGCTGCGCGCGGAGCTCGCGCCCTATCTCGTGACGGAGCCGGCGGGGCCACTCCTGTCCGACTTCCTCGCGAGCCTGCCGAAAGAAGCCCCCAGCACCGTCAATTTCATCGTCGATCTCAATGCGCGGCTGCAGAGCCTGATCGCCTACGGCATCCGCATGGAGCCCGGCGTGCAGGAGCCCGAGCACACGCTGCAGATCCGCTCGGGCTCCTGCCGCGACACGAGCTGGCTCCTGGTGCAGGCGCTACGGCATCTCGGCCTCGCGGCACGCTTCGTCTCCGGCTACCTGATCCAGATGAAGGCCGATATCGACCCGCTGGAAGGGCCGCGCGGCACCGACAAGGATTTCACCGACCTGCACGCCTGGGCCGAGGTCTACATCCCCGGAGCCGGCTGGATCGGGCTCGACCCGACCTCGGGCCTCCTGACCGGTGAGGGCCATCTGCCGCTGGCTGCGACGGCGCATTACCGCTCGGCAGCCCCGGTCTCGGGCGTGGCGAGCTATGCCGAGACCACCTTCGACTTCCATATGAGCGTCGAACGCGTGCACGAGGTGCCGCGCATCACCCTGCCCTTCTCCCACGAATCCTGGCAGGCGCTCGATGCGCTCGGCGAGGCGGTCGAGGCCGATCTCAAGGCACAGGACGTGCGCCTCACCATGGGCGGCGAGCCGACCTTCGTCTCGATCGACGACCAGACCGGGGCGGAATGGAACATCGCCGCCGTCGGACCGACCAAGCGCGAGCGCGCCGACGTGCTGATCCGCCGCCTGCGCGAGCGCTTCGCGCCGGGCGGCATGCTGCATTACGGCCAGGGCAAATGGTATCCCGGCGAGAGCCTGCCGCGCTGGGCCTTCGCGCTCTACTGGCGCCGCGACGGGCAGCCGATCTGGCGCAACGCCGCGCTGATCGCCCGCGAGCCCGGCACCATGACGGGCGGCGACCGGGAGCTGGAGGCCGGCGCGACCATCCAGGACGCGGATGCGCTGGCCAGGGAGCTTTCCGACAGGCTCGGCCTCGGCGCCGACTACGTCATCCCGGCCTATGAGGACACCGGCCACTGGCTGCTGAAGGAGGCGCAGCTTCCCGACAATGTCGACCCGCTCAATTCGCGCCTGACCGATCCGGAGGAACGCGCCCGGCTGGCCCAGGTCTTCGAGCTCGGCCTCGGCAATCCGCGCGGCTTCGTCATTCCGGTGCAGCGCTGGCAGTCGGCGGCGAGCGACCGGCGCTGGCGCTCGGAGAAATGGCGGCTCCGGCGCGGTCGGCTCTTCCTCGTCCCCGGCGATTCGCCGGTCGGCTACCGGCTGCCGCTGGGGTCCCTGCCCCATGTTCCGGAAGCGCAGTATCCGCACATCCATCCGCAGGACCCGATGGAACCGCGCGGGCCGCTGCCGCCGGCCGGCGGCTCGCAGAGCGCCCCGGCACCGGGAGCGGGGAGCCCGCCGCCACCGGCGGCACCGACCAGCTTCGGCGCGCCGCCGCAGATGGCGATCCCCTCCGGCGACGGGGCGAGCGCGGCGCAGGAGCGCGTGGAGCAGGAGATCGGCAGCGAGGCGGTGCGCACCGCGCTCAGCCTCGAGATCCGCGACAAGGTGCTCTGCGTCTTCCTGCCCCCGGTCGAGCGGCTGGAGGATTATCTCGACCTCGTCGGGGCGATCGAGGCCGCGGCCGAAAAGACCGGCCTGCCGGTGCATATCGAGGGCTACACCCCACCCGCCGATCCGCGGCTCGACGTCATCAAGGTCACGCCCGATCCCGGGGTGATCGAGGTCAACATCCATCCGGCGACAGACTGGCGCGAGGCGGTGGCGATCACGCAGGGCGTCTATGAGGAAGCGCGGCAATCGCGGCTCTGCGCCGAGAAGTTCATGGTCGACGGCCGCCATACCGGCACCGGCGGCGGCAACCATGTCGTGCTCGGCGGCGTGACGCCGGCAGATTCGCCCTTCCTGCGCCGGCCGGACCTTCTGAAGAGCATCGTGCTCTACTGGAACCGGCACCCGTCGCTGTCCTACCTCTTCTCCGGCCTGTTCATCGGCCCGACCAGCCAGGCGCCGCGCATCGACGAGGCACGGCAGGATCAGCTCTACGAGCTGGAGATCGCTCTGGCGCAGGTGCCGAAGCCGGACGAGGCACCGATCCCGCTCTGGCTGGTCGACCGGCTGTTCCGCAACCTGCTGGTCGATGTCTCGGGCAACACGCATCGTACCGAGATCTGCATCGACAAGCTCTATTCGCCGGACGGGCCGACCGGACGGCTCGGGCTGCTGGAATTCCGCGGCTTCGAGATGCCGCCCGATTCGCGGATGTCGCTGGCGCAGCAATTGCTGCTGCGGGCGCTGATCGCCTGGTTCTGGCGCGAGCCGCTGGAGGGCAAGCTGGTGCGCTGGGGCACCGCGCTGCATGACCGCTTCATGCTGCCGGAGCTGGTCTGGCAGGATTTCCGCGAGGTGATCGCGGATCTCCAGCGTGCCGGCTACCCCTTCGATCCGGTCTGGTTCGAGGCGCAGGCCGAGTTCCGCTTCCCCTTCTTCGGCAAGGTCGCGCATGGCGGCGTCGAGATCGAAATCCGGCAGGCGCTGGAACCCTGGCATGTGCTGGGCGAGGAAGGCGCGATCGGCGGCACGGTGCGCTATGTGGACTCTTCGGTCGAGCGGCTGCAGGTCAAGGCGAAGGGCTTCGTACCCGGCCGGCACCTGATCACCTGCAATGGCCGACGCCTGCCGATGACGGAGACCGGCATCTCCGGCGAGGCGATCGCGGCGGTGCGGTTCAAGGCCTGGCAGCCGGCCTCGGGCCTGCACCCGGTGATCCCGGTGCATGCGCCGTTGACCTTCGATATCGTCGATAGCTGGGTCGGGCGCTCGCTCGGCGGTTGCATCTACCATGTCGCCCATCCCGGCGGTCGCAATTACGAGACACCGCCTGTAAATTCCTACGAGGCCGAGGCGAGACGGCTCGCGCGTTTCGAGGCGATCGGTCATAGTCCCGGCGCTCTGGCGATTCCGCCGGAGGAACGCAGCGCCGAGTTCCCGCTCACGCTGGATCTGCGGCAGCCGTTTTGATTTGCGCGAATTCCGTTCGCCTGGCCGATGCCAGCCGAACGGAGAGCGCGCCGGCAGGGGTCTAGAGCTTTTGGCAGTGCAGGGCCGCATCCGGTCTGGACGCACCAAGGCGGAGCGGCGCGCTGCGCTGCTCGCCGGTTATCGCCCCCTGCCCGGTACCTATGACGAGTTCATCGACGCCCAAGGCAGCGTGCGGCCGCATTGGGAGCCGTTCCTGCAGGAATGGTGCGCGCTGTCGCAGGATGAATTGCTGCAGCGCTTCGGTCTTGCCGACCGGCATGTCCACGACACCGGCGTCTCCTATCGTGTCCATGGCGACATCGACGAGCACGATCCAAGTGCGGGCGAACGCTCCTGGCCCTTGAGCCATGTGCCTCTCCTGATCCCGGGCGCCGAATGGCAGACCATCGCCGCCGGCGTCGCGCAACGGGCGCAACTGCTCTCGACCTTGCTCGACGACGTCTATGGGCCGGGCGAGATCGTCGCGAAGGACCTGCTGCCGGCTGCGGTCGTCACCGGCAGCCCGGACTATCTGCGCCCGCTGCACGGCGCTCCTGGCGGCGGCGCGCTCCAGCTCTACGCCGCCGATCTCGGCCGGGGACCGGACGGGCGCTGGTGGGTGCTGCAGGACCGTGCACAGGCACCTTCGGGCGCCGGCTATGCGCTCGAAAACCGGCTGGCGCTGACGCGCGCCTTCCCAGACATGTTCCGCAGCATGAACATCGAGCGGCTGGCCTCCTTCTTCCAGGGGTTCCGCGCCGGGCTGGTCTCACGCTCCAAGCGAGTCGAGCCGCGCATCTGCCTGCTGACGCCCGGCCCGCTCAACGAAAGCTATTTCGAACAGGCCTATCTCGCGCGCTATCTCGGCTTCCTGCTGGTGGAAGGCGGCGACCTGCTGATGCGGGAAGGCCGGGTCCATGTGCGCACCATCGCCGGTCTGAAGCGTGCCGACGTGATCTGGCGGCGCATCGACGGCGATTTCGCCGATCCGCTCGAACTCAATGCGCAGTCGGCGCTCGGCGTCGCCGGGCTGGTCCAGGCGGTACGCGAGGGCAATGTCCATGTCGCCAACGGCCTCGGTTCCGGCGTCGTGGAGGCGCGCGCGCTGATGGGCTTCCTGCCGGCCGCGGCACGCCAGATGCTGGGCGAGGAACTGATCCTGCCCAATATCGCGACCTGGTGGTGTGGCCAGCCGCGCGAGCGCGAGACCGTGCTTGCGCGCCTCGACGAGATGAGCATCGCGCCCGCTTTCCGCAGCGCCGGCGGCGGGCTTGACAGGGGCCCTGTGCTGGCCGGCGAATTGCCGGAGGCCGAGCGCGAGGCCCTGCGCGCCCGCATCGCCGCGCGCGGCATGGATTATGTCGGGCAGGAGGTAGTCAGGCTCTCGACCATGCCGGTGTTCCAGAATGGCCGGCTCGAGCCGCACCCGATGACGCTGCGCGTCTTCGCCGCCGCGACACCCGATGGCTGGAAGGTGATGCCGGGCGGCTTCTGCCGGATCTCGGACGAACCGGATGCGCGCGCCGTCAGCCTGCGCAACGGCGTGCGCTCCAGCGATGTCTGGGTCACGGCCGATGCTCCGGTCGAGCCGATCACGCTCTTGCCGACTCCGGACCGCATCCGCATCCACCGCGTCACCGGCACGCTGCCGAGTCGCGCCGCCGACAACCTGTTCTGGCTCGGTCGCTATCTGGAGCGCGGCGAGGCGACATTGCGCCTCGTGCGCGCCCTGCTCGGCCGGCTGATCGATTCCGACCCGGCGCCAGGGCGCAGCGACACGGTCCGCCGGCTGGCCGATCTGCTCGTCGCCTGGGGCGCGGCCCAGCGCGGACGCGGCCAGAGCCCGGCCACGCAGGCCTATTCGGCCCTCTACAGCCTCGACGACTACGGCGCCGCCGCCGCCTCGGTGCGCGAGGCGCGCCGCACGGCCTCGGTCATTCGCGAGCGGCTCTCGGTCGATGCCTGGCGGCTGTTCGGCGACCTGCAGAAGCAGCTCACGCCGCTGGAAGGCCGCAAGCCTTCTGAAGGCGAGGCCTACGAGATCGCCGACCGGGCCCTGAAGACGCTCGCGGCCTTCTCCGGCCTCAGCCAGGAAAACATGGTGCGCGGGGCTGGCTGGCGCTTCCTCGATATCGGGCGGCGGCTGGAACGCGGCATCGCGACCTGCCGCTTCGCCCGGCAATTCGCCGAGAACGATGCGTCCAGCGAAGCGCTCGACGCGCTGCTCGACCTGACGGATTCACAGATCACCTACCGCTCGCGCTACCTGCTCGGCGCGAGCCTGCAGCCGGTGCTCGATCTCGTCATGCTCGACCCGTACAATCCCCGCTCCGTCGCCTTCCAGGTCGAGCGGCTCGATGCCGAGATCAAGGACCTGCCGTCACTGACCGAGGACGGCATGCTCGAGGCGCCGCGCCGGCTGGTGCTGCGCCTCGCCGCCGATTGCCGCACCGCCGAGGCGAGCCGGCTCGACCGCGCCAGCATCCTGCTGTTCGAGCAGCTGCTGATGGGGCTCTCCGCTGCCATCGCCGATCGCTATTTTCTCCAGAACAGCGGTCCGGAAGGATCGCGACTGACGGGCATCGCGTGATCTACGACGTCCGCCACGTTACCACTTATGGCTACAGCCGGCAGGTGCCCTTCGCGCGCTGCGTCATGCGGCTCCTGCCGCGCGACGGCTCGGGCCAGAGCGTGCAGAAAAGTGAGCTTCTGATCACGCCGCGCCCTGCCGAACGCAGCGATGCACCCTGCTTCTTCGGCAACCGGATGACGATGGTGACGATCACCAAGCCGCATCGCGAGTTGAAGGTGGAGATGCGGGCGCGCCTCACCGTCGAGCGTCCGCAGCCACCGCATCCCGGGTTGACGCGCAGCTGGGAAGAGGTCGCGGCGCTGACGCTGGCCTCCGACAGTCTGGCGCCCAACTCGCCCGCGCATCACCTTTATCCGAGCCGCCTCGTGCCCGAGGTCGATCCCGTGGTCGCCTATGCGCGGGAGAGCTTCGACAAGGGCCGGCCGGTGCTGGAAGCGGCGTGCGAATTGATGGCCCGAATCCGGCGCGATTTCACTTATGATCCGGCAGCGACCGAGGTCTCGACGCCACTGGCGGAGGCTTTCGCCCAGCGCCACGGCGTCTGTCAGGATTTCGCGCATATCATGATCGCGGGGCTGCGCGGCCTCGGCCTGCCGGCCGCCTATGTCAGCGGCTATATCCGCACCATCCCGCCGCCCGGCCAGAAGCGGCTGGAGGGCGCCGACGCCAGCCATGCCTGGGCGCTGCTCTGGTGCGGACCTGAAACGGGCTGGATCGGACTCGACCCGACCAACGACCTGATCGTGGCCGACGACCATATCGTCACCGCGATCGGCCGGGACTATGCCGATGTCGCGCCGCTCGACGGCGTGCTGATCGGACCGGGCTCGCAGAAAATCGGCGTGGCGGTGGACGTCATCCCCGCCGGCTGAAGCGCCTTCAGGCCGCTACATCTTCGGCCCGAGGCTGCGGTGAGCGGGCATGCGCTTCGCCCCAGGCCTTCAACGCCGTGATCACCGGCTCCAATGTCCGCCCCTTGGTGGAAAGGCTATATTCCACCCGCGGCGGCACTTCGGGATAAACCACCCGCTGGATCAGGCCGTCCGCCTCCAGTTCTCGCAGCTGCGTCGTCAGCATGCGCTGCGTGACGCCGGGAATCCGGCGGCGGATCTCGTTGAAGCGCAGTGTCCCGCCCATCAGATGATAGAGCGCGATACCCTTCCATTTGCCGCCGATTAGGCCGAGCGCCGCTTCGACGGGGCAGCCGGCAGAGCAATAAGGCTCCCGAAAACGCGGCGGCATGACGGTATCCTTTTTCACACTATAGGCTGAAACTGTGCGTTCTTGCGCCTTGCCACAGTTATGCGCATCTCGCGCCCATCGCAATGCAGGAGAGACGCCATGCGCGCCGTCGGATACCGCCAGTCGCAACCCATCGCCGCCGAGACGAGCCTGATCGGCCTCGACCTGCCCGAGCCCGTCGCGGCCGGGCGCGACCTGCTGGTCGAGGTCAAGGCGGTCTCGGTCAACCCGGTCGATACCAAGTTGCGGGTCCGCAGCCAGCCCGCCGAAGGCCAGGCGAACGTGCTGGGCTGGGATGCGGCCGGCATCGTCAAGGCGGTGGGGCCGCAGGTGGAGGGCTTCAGGCCCGGCGACGCCGTGTTCTACGCAGGAGCGATCGACCGGCCGGGCTCGAATGCCGAATTCCAGCTCGTCGACGAACGCATCGTCGGCCCCAAGCCGAAGAGCCTCGGCTTCGCGGAGGCGGCCGCGCTGCCACTGACCGCCATCACCGCCTGGGAAATGCTGTTCGACAGGCTCGACATCCGCAAGCCCGTGCCGGGCGCAGCGCCCGCGCTGCTGATCATCGGGGGCGCGGGCGGTGTCGGTTCCATCGCGATCCAGCTCGCGCGCAAGCTGACCGACATCACGGTGATCGCGACGGCCTCACGGCCCGAAACGCGGAGCTGGGCGCTGGAACTCGGCGCGCATCATGTGATCGACCACACGAAGCCTCTGCCTCCACAGGTTGCGGCGCTGGGCATCGGGGCGCCCGCCTTCGTGTTCTCGACCACGCATAGCGACAGTCATCTGGACGGCATCGTCGAAATCCTGGCCCCACAGGGGCGGTTCGGCCTGATCGACGATCCGAAGACGCTCGACATCAATCCGCTGAAGCGCAAGAGTCTGTCGCTGCACTGGGAGCTGATGTTCACCCGCTCCCTTTTCCAGACCGCCGACATGGCCGAGCAGGGCAAGCTGCTGGCGGAGGTCTCGCGGCTGGTCGACGCCGGCGCGATCCGCACGACGCTCGCCGCGCATTTCGGGACAATCAGCGCCGCCAATCTCAAGCGTGCACACGCCCTGATCGAGAGCAATCGCGCGAAGGGTAAGATCGTGCTCGAAGGCTTCTGACGGAAAAGGCCGCGCCCTTGCGGCGCGGCCCTTCCATTTCCAACGGCGACGGCGACGGTCAAGCCATGGTGTATGCGGTTTTGACGGTAGTGTAGAACTCCTTGGCGTAGGCGCCCTGCTCGCGCGGGCCGTAGCTGGAGCCCTTCCGGCCGCCGAAGGGGACATGGTAGTCGACGCCGGCGGTCGGCAGGTTGACCATCACCATGCCGGCCTCGCTGTTGCGTTTGAAGTGCGTCGCATACTTCAGCGAGGTCGTGCAGATGCCGGAGGAGAGGCCGAACTCGGTGTCGTTGGCGACGCTCAGCGCCTCGTCGTAATCCTTGACGCGGACGATGTTGGCGACCGGGCCGAAGACCTCCTCGCGCGAGATGCGCATGGCGTTGGTGGTCTCGGTGAAGAGCGCCGGCTGGAGATAGAAGCCGGGGGTCTCGCGCTTCAGGAGCTCCCCGCCGAAAGCGAGCCTGCCGCCCTCGTCCTTGGCGATCTGGATGTATTTCAGGTCCTGGTCGAGCTGGCTCTGGTCGACGACCGGACCGATATGGGTACCGGCCTTGAGCGCATCATCGATCGTGAGCCCCTTCAGCCGCTCGATGCAGGCCTCGACGAATTTGTCGTGGATGCCGGCCTGGACGATCAGGCGCGAGGAGGCGGTGCAGCGCTGGCCGGTGGAGAAGAAGGCGCCGTTGACCGCGACCTCGACCGCCGTCTTGAGATCGGCGTCGTCGAGCACGACGAGCGGGTTCTTGCCGCCCATCTCGAGCTGGACCTTCTTCATCGGGCTCGACGCGATGCAGGCTGCCGCGACCTTGCGGCCGGTCGCGACCGAGCCGGTGAAGGAGATGGCGGCGACATCCTTGTGCTCGAGCAACGCCTGGCCGACGACCGAGCCGCGGCCCATGACGAGGTTGAGCACGCCCTTGGGCAGGCCGGCGCGCTGGATGATGTCGACCAGCGCCCAGGCCGAGCCTGGCACCAGATCGGCCGGCTTGATGACGACGCAATTACCCCAGGCGAGCGCCGGGGCGATCTTCCAGGCGGGGATCGCGATCGGGAAGTTCCAGGGCGTGATCATGCCGACGATACCGAGCGGCTCGCGGGTGATCTCGACGCCGACGCCGGGGCGCACCGAGGGGACCATCTCGCCACCGGAGCGCAGGCATTCGCCGGCGAAGAAGGCGAAGATCTGGCCGGCGCGGGCGGCCTCGCCGATGCCCTCGGCCAGCGTCTTGCCTTCCTCGCGCGAGAGCAGCCGGCCGAGTTCGTCCTTGCGGGCGAGGATCTCGTCGGACGCTTTTTTCAGGATGTCGTAGCGCTCCTGCGGGGTGGTGCGGCTCCAGCCCGGGAAGGCCGCCTTGGCCGCCGCGACGGCATTGTTCAGGTCCTCGACCGAGCCCTGGGAGTACTCCCCGACCACGTCGCCGGTATTGGAGGGGTTGATGTTGCGCGACGCATGCGCCGCGGCGGTCCATTCACCGGCGATCAGGTTCTTGAAGGGCGCATTCATCTGCTTCACTCCCGGGAAGGTGGATCCTCGCGGGCGGTGTTAGCGTCTTTGGCCCCGGAACGCCAATGCCTCCGCGACTGCCCGCCATCTGCTGGCCGCAAATCCCGGCCCGCCCCTTTCCGCGCCATCACGGAAAAGTTCCTTTCACCGTGGAACGTTGCCGCATACGGCGCGTTTTCATCAGCCACGCGGCATGAGATCATTGCGCCGCAGGAGGGGGCGATGCCGGACACGGAATTGCAGGACCGGATTTGGACGGCGCTCGACGCGCACCCGGTCTACATGGTGTCGCTGATCGCCGAGGACGGGCTGAAGACGCGCCCGATGTCGGGGCATCTCGACCGCGAGCATCATCGGTTGCTCTTCATCACGCACCGCCACACCGGGATCATCGGCGCAGCCCTGCGCTCGCCCGCGATCTCGATCGCGATCAGCCAGGAGGACCGTAACTTCTACGCGGCCATCGCCTGCACCGCCTCGGAGGTGCCCAGCCGTGAACTGCTGCGGCAGATCTGGACGCCGATGGCCGGTGCCTGGTTCCCGAACGGCCCGGACGATCCGGACGCGACCTTGCTGGCGCTGACGCCGGTCTCGGCCGAGATCTGGAACGGACCGTCCAGCAGCGTGCTCGTCGCCTTCAAGCTGGCGACAGCCAAGATCCTCGGCCGCACGCCCGATCTCGGCGTCAACGCCACCATCGACATGCGCTAGGGCCTCGTCAGGCCGGATCGGACGCCCTCACCCAGCGGCCGAACCAGGCCGTGGCGATGCTTGACCAGACAATGCCCAGACACCAGCCACCGAGCACGTCCGTCGGCCAATGGACGCCGAGATAGATGCGGCTCAGCCCAATCAGCAGGACCATCACCCAGGCGAGGGCAAGGCAGAGCAAGGCGATATCGTCGCGCCGGGAGGCGAGCCCGACGAAGCCGGCGATGCTGAGCATCGTGGCGGCCGAGAGGAAAGCGTGGCCGCTGGGGAAACTCGCCGTGAAGGTCAGTGCGGTGTGGGCAACGATGTCCGGCCGATCGCGAGCGATCACGATCTTCAGACCGTTGCTGACGAGAAGCGCCATCAGCACGCTGCCCACCAGCCCGGTGGCGAGGCGGCGATAGCCGCAAAGCCAGAGCGTCAGCGTCGCGGCCGTGGTCATGAAGAAAAGGCCGACGAAGCTGCCGAGCGCCGTCATGTCCCGTACCGCCTCCTGGAACCAGGCCGGCCCGATCGGAACGGCCGGGTTGCCCGGCTCGCGGAACAGCATGATCAGGTTCCTGTCGAAGGCGAAGCTGTGGCCGGAAGCAATGGCGGCGACCAGCACCGCGAAAACGAGCCCGGCCACCACCGGGACGACCATTTGGGGACGCAGCAGGCTCGGAATCCTGTCGGACGCGGAACGGGGCATGCGGGCTTCCATCATCATGAACTCGTCGAACGCGCCGCTATAACGCGAATGGCCCGCGGCAGCAGGCTGTAGGTTAGGGGACCGGCCTTGCGCTCGACTTCGCCGTCGAAGGTGACGTGGCCGCGGCGCTTGTCGCGACGCTGCAGCACGACCTCGTCGCCGACGACGGAGGTTAGGTTACCCGAGGAGCGCCAGCGGCCGGAGACGACCGACAGCGCCGCCTTGCTGCGGGAATAGAGGCCGCCGGCGTTCAGGATGTGGGCCTCGAAGACACCCCCGTCGAGCTCTCCACGGCGCCACTCCGCCCCGTCGAAGCGATTGACAGTGATGAGCACGGCATCCGCATCGACGACGAGATGCTCCTCGCCGATGCGAATATCCACCGAGATCGGCCGCGTGAACAGGATGGAGCGGGCGGCCGCGAGGCCGAAGGCCGCGACACGACTGAACGGGATGCGCCGGCGAGCCTGTTCACGCTCGCGGGCCATCAGGCTGAAGAAACCCAGGCCGGACAAGGAATGGAACAGCCGGTCGTTGACGCGTCCGACATCCATCGCCACCGGCTCGCCCGCGCACAGCGCCGCGACCTGCTGCTCCAGCGAACCGTGTAAGCCCAGATCGCGTCCAAGGACGTTGACGGTGCCCATCGGCAGGATGCCAACGGGCCGGGCGGCCTGGATCAGCACAGGCAGGACGCGGTTGATCGTGCCGTCACCGCCAGCGATGACGGGTACGGCATCGCTGGTCTCGATTGCCAGTGCCAAGGCATCGTCGAGCTCGCGTGGCGAAACGAGCTTCACCTCGGCGGCCGAGCCACGCGCCGCGAAAGCGGCCGCAAGCCGCGCGGAAAAGACGTCGGCCCCGGCCTCGAGAACCGTGCCTGCGCGGGCATTGACGACAACTGTGTGACGCATAGCCTCGTCGACATAGGGCGCCGGAAGCCATCCGCAAGAGCAAGACCAGCCCTCAGGCCGCGGCCGGCTGGGCGTCGAATTGCGGCGGCAGCATCGGCGCGAGCGGAATGGAAAGGTCTTCGATTTCTTCGGTAATGACCTCAAAACGCTGTAGGGTGTGGCTGCCGAAGGAATTGATCATCGCCACATCCGTCGCATCCCGACCGCGGGCGATGACGATGCGGCCGATGCGCGGCTCGTTGTGCCGTGCATCGAAGGTGTGCCAACGCCCGCCCAGGAAGACTTCGAACCAGGCGTTGAAATCCATCGGTGCCGGGTTCGGCGGCACGCCGATATCGCCGAGATAGCCATTGCAGTAGCGCGCCGGGATGTTCATGCAGCGGCAGAAGGCGACGGCGAGATGGGCAAAGTCGCGGCAGACCCCGACCTTCTCCTCAAACGCCTCGGCAGCGGTACGGGTGCTGCGGGCGAAGTGATAGCCGAAGCTCAGATGGTTATGGACGAAGTCGGTGATCGCCTGGACGCGGGCCCAGCCCGGCGGAACCTGGCCAAACAGACCCCATGCCCGATCGGAGAGCTTGTCCGTCTCGCAGTATCGGCTGCCGAGCAGATAGGGCAGCGCCTCCTCGGGCAATTGCGACGGCGGCACCTCCTCCGCCGAATGGCTCTGCCGGTCGGGCTCGCCGGAATCCTGGATGATCCCTTCCGATTCGAGCCTGATGCCACCGGAGGGCGCCGCCAGCCGCCGGCAGATATTGCCGAAAGCGTCATGGTGCTGGCTCATCGGGATGAAGGTCGAAGGATCGTCCAAGGCCGTCACCCGCATCTCGTCCGGCCGGACGAGATCGTGGCGGCGGGAAGGATGGACGTCGAGCAGGGTCACGAGCGGCATGTCGTGCTCGCAGACGAGCTCGATCCGATAGCCGTAACGGATACGCATGGATTCTCCCGGACAAAGGGCAGCCATTCGCGGGCGATGCACCGCAGCGGCTTCGTTGTTTTCCCCCGAGGACCAGACGCTCGAACAGGCGGCAAAGTTCCGGGCGAATGGAGAAAAATCCGGCCCGCAGCACAGCCCTGCAGCATCGGCTTTTCACAAAAACCACGTTCCCTTTCGGGCCCGCGCCAAAAAGAAGATGCGGGCCTTTCGGCCCGCATCCCGCCGCCACGGCGGTTCGGCTGGGGGGATAGCAACCGCCGCGACCTGCGCCTTGATCACTTTCGCGTTCCGGTGAATCGCGAAGGTGATCCAAATCTTTGGTTTATCGTATCTTCTTCACGCGAACCGGCGTCCACTTCGCTCGAAAACGCTCTGCCGCTACATCATCCAGTAGGGCATCGTGCCGTAATAGTCGTGGACACGCTTGCCGTAAGCCTTGTCCTCCCAGTCGGGCTCGCCCTCGCTGTCGTACATCGGCGCGGCCTCGAGCTTTTCCTTCGTCAGCGGCACCACATAGCCGCCGCGCTGGGGATCGTAGTCGAGCACGCTCCAGGGAATGGGATGGTACTTCTCGCCGAGCCCCAGAAAGCCACCGAAGGACATGATCGCGTAGGCGACCTTTCCGGTCTGCTTGTCCAGCATGATGTCGTAGATCTCGCCCAGGTGATCGCCTGACGTGTTGTAGACGTCCGTGCCGGCGACCCGTGCACCGGCGATCAACGGATTCGAGCTGGCAGAAACATTGGACATCGTCATCGTTCGCTCCATCCGTTTCATCTGCGCGGCCCGCTATCCGGCCAGCCGCAGCCCACAAACTCGACGGGTCAACTCGCTGCCGAAGCGAAGGTTCCGGAATCTGCAGCGCAGTTTTCTCATGAGCCGCCCGAGGCGCGACCGGAGCTATTTCCCAATCCCGCCCCTCTCTCGCCCCGTTCTCGCCGCGCGTGATCAGGAACCTTTCCGGCCTGGGCCCGTTGGGCCTGCGAGCGACATGTGCAGTCGAGAGGAGGGATTCACATGAAGAAGGTGCTGTTGATCGTTGCAATGGGCGCCGCCATCGGCGCCGGCGCCTGCACGCCGCGCGAACAGAATGCGGGCACGGGCGCGCTGATCGGCGCGGGCGCGGGCGCCATCATCGGCGGCGCAGCAACCGGCCGGGCGGGCGGAGCCCTGGCCGGTGCCGCGATCGGTGGTGCCAGTGGGGCCCTCATCGGCGGAGCAGCGACGCCGCAACGATGCTACGGGCGGGACGAATGGGGCCGGCGCGTGGTCTACGACTGCTGAGGGCCGGCCGGTCACAAGCCAGATCTCATGAAGCGGGCTCGCCGGAGATGGCGGGTCCTTTTTCATGGCCGGATTTCCAGGCAGCGATCAGACTTGGCCATAAGGGCCGAAGCGCCCGACGAAGCGATGGCGGGGACCGGGATAGAGCAGGCGCACCGCCGTCACCGGACGATCCTGGTTCCAGGTCCGCCTTTCGACCAAGAGACAAGGCTCGCCGACCGCAATATGGAGCAGTTCCGCCTCGTCCGCCTGCGCGCCGACAGCGCTGATCGCATGTTCCGCCTGCGACCAGAGGCTGTGCTGCAGCAGCCAATCGCCGGGAGGCGTCCGTGCGAAATCCTCCTGCGCGACGCCGGGCACGGCAGCGGCGTGGATGACACGCTCTTCCAGCACATGCGACTTCCCATCGGCGCGATGCAGCACCATGAGATGGGTGACCTTATCGGAGCGCTTCAGGCCGAAACGTTCGGCAATTTCCGGGGTCGGCCTGCCGTTGCTACGCGAGAGAACATCATAGGCATAGGCTTGGCCGAGCTGCTCCACCTCCTCCGGGATCGAAGGGATGTCGAGCATGGCGTGGCTGGCGGGAGGGCTCGCAACAATGGTGCCCGAGCGGCGGCGGCGAATGATCAGGCCTTCGCCCGCCAGTTGCACCAGAGCACGGTGCACGGTCATCCGGGATGCGCCGAGCTGCTCCATCAGCGCATGTTCGGGCGGCACGCTCGTGCCCGGCGGCCAGGCTCCACTCACGACCAGATCGCGGATCGCGCGCCGGATCTGGTCATAGATCGGCCCGGCACCGTCCAGCTTTACTGCGTCGAGCTGGGTTTCCGCCATCGTCTGTCCCGAATTGCCTCGCCTATGCCGCGGCGAGCAGGCGCCGCATGACCGCAGCGAAGCGTGCCCGCACCGAATCGCGGGCGACATGCCGCCCTTCCACGGCGACACTCCTGCCACCGACGACGACATCGCGCAAAGGCAAGGCATTGGCGGCGAAGATCGCGCTGTCGACCGCCTCGGCGCCGGACTTGCCGACGATGGCCGGATGATCGGTGTCGAGGGTGACGAAATCGGCACGGTGGCCCGGCGCGATGGCGCCGATGGCGCGGCCGCAGGCACGCGCGCCGCCGGCACAGGCCGCCAGCCAGAGAGCCAGGCCCGTCGAGGCCCGCTCTTCCGCGAAGAGCGCGCGGCGGCGATCGCGCAGGCGTTGCGAGTATTCGAGCTGGCGCAGTTCGGAGCCGGCATCGATCTGGATGTTGGAATCGCTGCCGACGCCGAAGGTGCCACCGGCTTGTACGTAGCGGATGCCGTCGAAGATGCCGTCGCCGAGGCTCGATTCGGTGATCGGGCACAGGCCCGCGACCGCGCCGCTCAGCGCGATGCCGTCCCGCTCGGCGTCGCTCAGATGGGTGGCATGGATCAGGCACCAGCGGCCATCGAGCGGGACCGTATCCATCAGCAATTCGACCGGACGCCTGCCGGTGATCTTCAGGCTGGCCTCGACTTCCGGCACCTGTTCGGCAACATGGATATGGACCGGATCGTGCGGCCGCAGGGACGAAACCCAGCCGAGATCGTCGAGCGCGACCGCGCGCAGGGAATGCGGCGCGACGCCGAGCCTCGCATCCGGCAAATCGTGGATCGCCGCGGCACTTCCCTCCAGCAGACGCAAATAGGCATCACGCTCGTTGACGAAGCGACGCTGACCGTGAACCGCAGGTGCTTGCCCGAAATTGCCGAAGCGATAGAGCACCGGCAGCAAGGTGAGACCGAGACCGGTTTCCTGCGCGGCGGCAGCGATCGCCTGCCCCATCGCCGCGATGTTCGCATAGGGACGGCCGTCCTTGTCGTGATGCAGGTAGTGGAACTCGGCGAGCGCGGTGAAACCGCCCTCCAGCATCTCGACGAAAGCCTGCGCGGCGATGGCCTGCACATCGTCAGGGTCGAGCCGGTCGAGGAAGCGATACATCACCTCGCGCCAGGTCCAGAAGGAATCCTCCGGCGCCCCGCGCTGCTCGGAGAGACCGGCCATGCCGCGCTGGAAGGCATGGCTGTGCAAGTTCGGCATGCCGGGCAAGGCGATCCCCGCAAAACGACGCCCCTCGCCTGCTGGTGCCGCACCCGGCTCGACAGCCGTGACGAAGCCATCATCGACAGTCAGTTTCACATTGCTGGCAAAGCCTTGCGGCAGAAGAGCCTCGGCCAGATGCAGGGTCTCGGTCACCGCTTCGCTCCGTCTTTAATTTGCATATGCAAATGCGCGCTTGCCATTTGCATATGCAATTAGATAGCATGGCCCTCGATCAAAGAGTAGCGGGAGGATGCGCAGTGGCGAAAGCGCCTGGTGAAACGCCGGCTTGCGACAAGCTCTGGACGCATGCGCGGCTGGCGACGATGTCACCCGCGATCGACACCCCCTACGGCGCGATCGAGGACGGCGTGATCGCCGCTCGCGATGGCCGCATCGTCTATGCCGGGTCGCGGAGCGAGGCGCCGGATTTCGATGCCGCCGTTTCGATCGATTGCGAAGGCCGCTGGATCACCCCCGGCCTGATCGATTGCCACACCCATCTCGTCTATGGCGGCGACCGGGCGCATGAGTTCGAGCTCCGCCTGCAGGGCGCGACCTATGAGGAAATCGCGCGGACCGGCGGGGGCATCCTCTCCACGGTCAAGGCGACGCGCGAGGCGAGCGAGGACACGCTTTTCGCCTCCGCCGATAAGCGCCTCGCCGCGCTGATGGCCGAAGGCGTCACCACCGTCGAGATCAAATCCGGCTACGGGCTGGAGCAGCAGGCGGAACTCAAGCAACTCCGCGTCGCGCGCCGGATCGGCCGCGAGCGGCCGGTGACCGTCCGCACCACCTTCCTCGGCGCCCACGCCGTGCCGCCGGAATACAAGGGCCGCTCGAACGATTATACTAGGCTCGTCGCCGGGCCCATTCTCGATGCCGTCGCGGCCGAAGGGCTCGCCGATGCGGTCGACGTCTTCTGCGAGGGCATCGCCTTCTCGCCGGATGAGACGAAAACCGTCTTCGAGGCCGCCAAGGCCAAGGGCCTCGCGATCAAGATCCACGCCGAGCAGCTTTCCAATCTCTACGGCGCCAAGCTCGCAGCCGAGATGGGGGCTCTTTCCGCCGACCATCTCGAATATCTCGACGAGGACGGCGTCATCGCCATGGCCAAGGCCGGGACGGTCGCGGTCGTGCTGCCCGGCGCCTTCTACTTCCTGCGCGAGACCCAGAAGCCGCCGATCGAGCTGATGCGCAAGCACGGCGTCACTATTGCGCTCGCGACCGACGCCAATCCCGGCTCCTCGCCACTGACCTCGCCGCTGCTGGTGCTGAACATGGCCTGCACGCTCTTCCGCCTGACACCGGAGGAGGCACTGGCGGGCTTGACCCGCCATGCCGCGATCGCCCTCGGCCTGCAGGACGACGTCGGCACGCTCGAAGCCGGGAAACGCTGCGATCTCGCGATCTGGGACATCGAGCGCCCGGCGGAGCTCGCCTATCGCATCGGCTTCAACCCACTTCACGCCCGCATCTGGAACGGACAATGACCACTGTTTCGCTGAACCCGGGCGCAGCCCAGCTCACCGACTGGCGCGCGATCCTCGACGGCGCCGTCGCCACGCTCCGCGGCGACAGCGCCACCTCCATCGCCTCGGGCCAGAAGATCGTCGAGGAGATCGTCGCCGCCGGCACGGTGACCTATGGGGTCAATACCGGCTTCGGCAAGCTCGCCAGCGTGCGCATCGCCGATGCCGACCTCGCCAAGCTCCAGAGCAACCTGATCGTCTCGCATGCTGTCGGCACCGGCCCTGCTCTCCCCGATGGCGTGGTGCGCCTGCTGCTGGCGATGAAGGCGGCGAGCCTGGCGCGCGGCGCCTCCGGCGTGCGCCCCGTCGTGATCGAAGCGTTGACTAACGCACTCAAGGCCGATGCCCTGCCGGTCATTCCCGCCAAGGGCTCTGTCGGCGCCTCCGGCGATCTCGCCCCGCTCGCCCATATGACCGCGGCCCTAATGGGCTTCGGTGAGATCCGCCTGAAGGGCGAGACCCTGCCGGCAGCAGATGCCCTCAAGCGTGCCGGCCTCACCACGCTGGCGCTCGGCGCCAAGGAAGGCCTTGCGCTGATCAACGGCACGCAGGTCTCGACCACGCTGGCGCTGACCGGCCTTGCCGCCATCGCCCGCGTCTTCGACGCCGCGCTCGTCGCCGGCGCGCTCTCGGTCGATGCGCTCAAGGGCTCCGACACGCCGTTCGATCCGCGCATCCAGAAGCTCCGCGGTCAGCCCGGCCAGATCAAGGTCGCCAGGATCCTGCTCGACCTGATCGCCGGCAGCGCCATCCGCGAGAGCCATCGCCATGGCGACAGCAAGGTGCAGGACCCCTATTCGCTCCGCTGCCAGCCGCAAGTGATGGGCGCGGTGCGCGACCTCATCGGCAACGCCGCCGCGACGCTTTCGATCGAGGCCAATGCCGTCACCGACAACCCGCTCGTGCTCGGCCCCGGCGAGATCGTCTCGGGCGGCAATTTCCACGCCGAACCGGTCGCCTTCGCCGCCGATATCCTGGCGATGGCCGTCTGCGAGATCGGCAACCTCTCCGAGCGCCGCATGGCGCTGCTGGTCGACCCCGTGATGAGCGGCCTGCCGCCCTTCCTCGCCCGCGATGCCGGCCTGAACTCCGGCTTCATGATCGCGCAGGTCACGGCCGCCGCGCTCGCCTCCGAGAACAAGCAGAAAGCCTATCCGGCTTCGGTCGACACCATCCCGACCTCGGCCAACCAGGAAGACCATGTCTCGATGGCGACGCATGGCGCCTTCCGCCTGATCGACATGGCGAAGAACGCCGCCAGCGTCATCGGCGTCGAGCTGATGGCGGCGGCCGAAGCGATCGAGCATCACCGCCCGCTCAAGACCAGCGCGCGCCTTGAGCCGGTGCTCGCCCTGCTGCGCAGCAAGATCGCACCGCTGACCGAGGACCGCTATCTCGCTCCCGACCTCGCCGCCGCGACCGAATTCGTGCTCTCCGGCGCCATCGGCAAGGCCGCCGGCCTCGACAGCTTTGCGGAGTTCGAGGCGTGACCACCGACATCGTCACCGTCACGCGGGGTTCCTCCCCGCTCATCCTCTCGATTCCGCATCCCGGTACGGCCCTGCCCCCGGAAGTCGCGGCGACGCTCAACGAACGCGGCCGGCTGGTCGAGGATACCGACTGGCATATGCGCCGGCTCTACGGCTTCGCCGCGCCCTTCCAGCCCACCATCGTCGAGGCGCAGCTCTCGCGCTTCGTCATCGACCTCAACCGCGACCCGGCCGGCGTCTCGCTCTATCCGGGCCAGGCGACGACCGAACTCGTGCCGAGCACGACCTTCGACGGCACGCCGATCTGGCAGAATGCTCCGGATGCGAACGAGATCGAGCGGCGCAAGGCGGCCTATTTCCAGCCCTATCACACGGCGCTGGCAACCGAGATCGCACGGGTAAAGGCCGAGCACGGCTATTGCCTGCTCTGGGACTGCCACTCGATCAAATCGAATATCCCGCGGCTGTTCGAAGGCACGCTGCCGACGCTGAATCTCGGCACGAATTCCGGCGAAAGCTGCGCACTTGGGGTCGAGCGGGCGGCCGTCGCCGCCATGGCCGGCCAGCCCTTCACGCAGATCCTCAACGGCCGCTTCAAGGGCGGCTGGATCACCCGCCATTACGGACGCCCCTTTGCGGGCGTCCATGCGCTGCAGATGGAGATCGCGCTCTCGGCCTATCTGACCGAGGAGACCGCGCCCTGGGCCTTCGACGCGACGAAGGCCACCGCCTTGCAAACCGCCTTGTCCGCCATCATCGCCGCCGCCCTCGACGCGGCCAAGGAACTCGAACGGAGCCGTTCATGACCCGCCTGGACAATACCCGCGTCATCCGCCCCGCCACCGGTACCGAGCTCAGCGCCAAGAGCTGGCTGACCGAAGCGCCGCTGCGCATGCTGATGAACAACCTGCATCCGGACGTCGCCGAGAACCCGCAGGAGCTCGTGGTCTACGGCGGCATCGGCCGCGCCGCCCGCTCCTGGGAGGATTTCGATCGCATCGTCGCGACGCTGCGCCAGCTCGAAGCCGACGAGACACTGCTGGTCCAGTCCGGAAAGCCGGTCGGCGTGTTCCGCACCCACAAGGACGCGCCGCGCGTCCTGATCGCGAATTCGAACCTCGTGCCGCATTGGGCGAATTGGGACCATTTCAACGAGCTCGATAAGAAGGGGCTCGCGATGTACGGCCAGATGACGGCCGGCTCCTGGATCTATATCGGCACCCAGGGCATCGTGCAGGGCACCTACGAGACCTTCGTCGAGGCCGGGCGCCAGCATTACGGCGGCAATCTCAAGGGCAAATGGGTGCTGACCGGCGGCCTCGGCGGTATGGGCGGCGCCCAGCCTCTGGCGGCGGTGATGGCCGGCGCCTCCTGCCTCGCTGTCGAGTGCAATCCCGACTCGATCGATTTCCGCCTGCGCACCCGCTATCTCGACGAGAAGGCTTCGAGCCTCGACGAGGCGCTGGAGATGATCGCCCGCTGGACCCAGAACGGCGAAGCGAAGTCGGTCGGGCTGCTCGGCAACTGCGCCGAGATCCTGCCCGAGATGGTCCGCCGCGGCATCCGACCCGACATGGTCACCGACCAGACCTCGGCGCATGACCCGATCAACGGCTACCTGCCGAAGGGCTGGACCATGGGCCAGTGGAAGCAGGCGCGCGAAGCCAATCCGAAATCCGTCGAGACCGCAGCGCGCGCCTCGATGCGCGAGCATGTCGAGGCGATGATCGCCTTCCAGGACATGGGCTTGCCCGTCTTCGACTACGGCAACAACATCCGCCAGGTCGCCAAGGAAGAGGGGCTGGAGAACGCCTTCGCCTTCCCGGGCTTCGTGCCGGCCTATATCCGCCCGCTGTTCTGCCGCGGCATCGGCCCGTTCCGCTGGGCCGCGCTTTCGGGCGATCCGGAGGATATCTACAAGACCGACGCCAAGGTGAAGGAGCTGCTGCCCGACAACAAGCACCTGCATAACTGGCTCGACATGGCGCGCGAGCGCATCGCGTTCCAGGGCGTGCCGGCGCGCATCTGCTGGGTCGGCCTCGGCGATCGCCATCGCCTCGGCCTCGCCTTCAACGAGATGGTCAGGAGCGGCGAGCTCAAGGCGCCGGTCGTGATCGGCCGCGACCATCTCGATTCCGGCTCGGTCGCCTCGCCGAACCGCGAAACGGAAGCGATGAAGGACGGCTCGGACGCGGTCTCCGACTGGCCGCTGCTGAACGCCCTGCTCAACACGGCGTCGGGCGCGACCTGGGTCTCGCTGCACCATGGCGGCGGCGTCGGCATGGGCTTCTCGCAGCATGCGGGCGTGGTGATCTGCGCAGACGGCACCGATGACGCCGCCGCCCGTCTCTCGCGCGTGCTCTGGAACGACCCGGCCACCGGCGTGATGCGCCATGCAGACGCCGGCTACGAGATCGCGCTGGACTGCGCCCGCGAGAAGGGGCTCGATCTGCCGGGGATTTTGGGCTGACGCTGTCTTCACCTCTACGCTGTCATCCCGGGCGAAGCGAAGACCCGAGATCTATGCCGGAACGGTTCAGGCATGGATCCCGGATCGGCGCAGCTTCGCTGCTTGTCCGGGATGACCCGCGTCTTCTAGTTGAAGGACAGAGCACATGCGCATCATCCGCGCCGCCGATTGCAAGGTCATGCCGTGGAAGAACGGCGGCGGCACCACGACCGAGATCGCTGTGGCGCCGGAAGGCGCCACGTTCGGCGATTTCGACTGGCGCATCTCGATGGCCCATGTGGGCGCGGACGGGCCGTTCTCGTCCTTTCCCGGCATCGACCGGACCTTGTCGGTGCTGACCGGCAACGGCATCCGACTGGCCTTCGGCGGTGGTGAGACGGTAGCGCTCGACCGCACGACCGCACCGTTCTTCTTCGCGGCCGACCGGGCGGTCGATGGTGTGCTGGTCGACGGCGCGATCGACGATCTCAACGTGATGAGCCGGCGCGGCCGCTGGCGGCACCGGGTCGAGCGCTTGTCGGGCGAAGGCTCACTCGCCGCGAGCGAAGGCCTGCTGGTGCTGGTCGCCCGCAAGGGCGACTGGCTGGTGAACGGCGTGAGCTTAGCAACCGGCGACAGCGCGATGCTCAACGCGCCGGGGCATGTCGAACTTGGGGTGAGCGGCAGTGAGGCGGAACTCTACGCCGTGTGGCTGACGGCGTCATAGATAAGCGCGGGATCCCCTCTCCAGGATGGGAGAGGGGTAGGGGCGACGGACCGCCGCCAAATATTAAGGCAACGGCACCGCTGCGGCTTCATCCGGCAAGGGCAGTCCCTCATCCCTCCCCTTCTCCCCACGGGAGAAGGGTTCCCCGCGCCCTACCTGAACCTACGCCGCCTGACGCGGCTGCGAGCCGACATAGACCGATTGCGGGCGGATCAGCCGGCCGCCGGCGATCTGCTCCTTGGCATGGGCGAGCCAACCGGTCGTCCGCCCCAGCGCGAAGACGCAGGTGAACGAGTCCGGCGTGAAGCCGAGCGCTTCCAGCAGGAGCGCCGTGTAGAATTCGACATTGGTTTCCAGCGTGCGGTTGGGCTTGCGCTCGCGGAGGATGGCGAGCGCCGCCTGCTCGACCGCCTCGGCCAGGGCGAGACGTCCGCTATCGGCGCCGAGCCGGCGGATCGCTCCCTTCAATGCGTCGGCACGCGGATCGCGGACTCGATAGATGCGATGACCGAAGCCCATCAGGCGGTCGCCGCGATCGAGCGCCGTTTCCAGCCAGGCGCGGGCATTGCCGGGCGCGCCGATCGCATCGAGCATCTCGATCACCGGACCGGGCGCGCCGCCATGCAGCGGCCCCTTCAGAGCGCCGAGGCCGGCGAGCACCGCCGAGACCAGCCCGGCGCGGGTCGAAGCCACGACGCGGGAGGCGAAGGTCGAGGCGTTGAGGCCGTGATCGGCGACCGTCACGAGATAGGTATCGAGCGCCGCTGCCTGCTGCTTTGTCGGCACCTTGCCGGTCAGCATGCGCAGCGTATCGGCCGCCTGCGACAGAGACGGATCGGGCGCGACCGGCGCGAGGCCCTCACGCAGGCGCAGCGACGCGGCTGTGAAGACGGCCGGCGCCGCCAGCAGCCGCAGCACCGTGCCGACATCCTCGCCATCGGGAACCAGCGCCGTCATCGCGCGGATCATCTCGACCGGCCCCAGCATCACCGGGACGACGGCCTTTTTCACGACCGTCTCGAACAGCTCCTGCCGGGCCGCGCCGAGCGCCGCGGCCAGGTCCTTCATCGCCGGCAGGTCCGGCACGAAGCCGTCGAGCATCAATGCGGCCATCTCCTCGAAGGAGGTATGGCCTGCAAGCTCATCGAGGCTGTGGCCGCGCATCACCAATCGGCCCGCTGCTCCATCGACTTCCGAGAGCACGGTATGGGCGGCAACGACATCTTCAAGGCCATCGGACATGGCGGTTCTCCTCAACATCTGAGGCCTTGAAGATCGGCAGCTCCGCCACTAAAATCAATCTTGAACAATATAATCAATGTAATTTGCGATGAGCGACTGGCTAAACGCGCGGCAGGTGATGGAACGGCTCGGACTGAAGCCGCAGACGCTCTACGCCTATGTCAGCCGCGGGCTGATCGAGGCACGCGGCGACGCCGGCGACTCGCGCCGCCGGCTCTACCGGGCCGAGGACGTGGCGCGGCTGGAGCATCGCAAGGCACGCGGGCGAAAACCGGCCGCCATCGCCGAGGATGCGATCGCCTTCGGCGAGCCGATCCTGGCGTCCGGCATCGCCACGATCCAGCGCGGCAAGCTGTGGTATCGTGGGCACGACGCGGAAAAGCTGGCCGAGACGGCAAAGCTGGAGGACGTTGCGCGGCTGCTCTGGGATTGCGGCACGCAGCGCTTTCCACCGCTGTTCACGATCGTACCGGAGGCGCCGACCCGGCAGCGCATGTTCGCGGTGATCGCGGAGAAAGCCGCCAGCGATCCCGCCATGGCCGGCCGCACGAAGAAGGCGCTCTATCTCGAGGCCGCCTCCGTCATCGACGCATTGGTCGACGCCATTGCCGGGCGACCGGGCCAGGGGCCGATCCATCACCGGCTGGCGCTGGCCTGGGGTTGCGACGAGCGCGGCGCCGACCTGATCCGCCGCGCGCTCGTACTGCTCGCCGACCATGAACTCAACGCCTCGACTTTTGCCGTACGTGTCGCGGCCTCGACGCGTGCGTCGCTCGCCGCCTGTGTTCTGGCAGGCCTCGCGACCCTCTCGGGGCCGTTGCATGGCGGGATGACGCCTCGCGTGCTCGGGCTGATGCGGGAGATCGCCGAGGACGGTCCCCAGGCGGCTGTATCCGCCCGTCTGGCGACGGGAATGCCCCTGCCCGGCTTCGGCCATCCGCTCTATCCGGACGGCGATGCACGAGCTCGCAGCCTGCTCGCTGTATTCAGCCTGCCGCCAGCCTATGAGGAAGCGCGCCGGACCGTCACCGCGCTGACGGGCGAGGCACCCAATATCGACTTCGTCCTGACCGCCATCGCTGCCGAACTCGGGCTTGCGGCCGATGCGACGTTCCAGGTCTTCGCGGCGGCGCGCTGCGCAGGCTGGATCGCCCATGCGCTTGAGCAGAACGAAACGGGCCGGCTGATCCGGCCGCGGGCTCGCTATGTCGGGCCGGAGCCGGCCTAAGCCGGCTCGCTCTCGACGGCCTTGGCCCCCGGCTTCCGACCGAACTGGCCTTCGCGTTGCTCGATATAGCTGCGCGTGACCGGCAGGCCATCCAGCTTCTTGGCAAGCTGGAACTGGAAGACGACCAGATCGTCGTGCCGGAAGCTGGCCTCCGAAGCCGCCAGGTAGAACTCCCACATCCGCGCGAAGCGCTCGTCGTACATGGCGATCGCCTCATCGCGCCGGGCAAGGAAGTTCTCGCGCCAAGCCTTCAACGTCTCAGCGTAGTGGATACGCAGGACCTCGACATCGGTGATGACGAGTCCTTCCTGCTCGACCGCCGCCGCCACCTCCGACATCGCCGGAATGTAGCCTCCGGGGAAGATGTATTTGGCGATGAAGGGGTTGGTGGCGCCGGGCGGCGAACTGCGGCCGATGGTGTGGATCAGCGCAACGCCGTCATCCGTCAGCAATTCGCGAACCTTGCGGAAGTAATCGCGGTAGTAACCGACGCCGACATGCTCGAACATGCCGACAGAGACGATGCGGTCGAAAGGCTCGCTCAGGTGGCGGTAGTCCTGCAGCCGGAACTCGACCGGCAGGCCGGACGCCCTGCCCCGCTCCTGGGCGATGGCGAGCTGCTCCTCCGAAAGGGTGATGCCGGTCACGGACGCGCCGGCCTCGCCCGCGATGGAGAGCGCCATGCCGCCCCAGCCGCAGCCGATGTCGAGCACGCGCTGGCCCGGCTTGAGATCGAGCTTGCCCATGATGTGTCGCTTCTTGGCAAGCTGCGCCTCCGCCAGAGTCATCTCAGGCTGCACGAAATAAGCGCAGGAATACTGCATGTCCGGATCCAGGAAGAGCTTGAAGAAATCGCTCTTGAGATCGTAGTGATGCGCGACATTGCGCCTCGCCAGCGTCGGCGTGTTGTGCTGATGGAAACGTCGCACCGCCGTGCGCAGGCCGGCGAGCGTCTGGCCCCAGCCCTGCGGCCGGGCCTTGTGGACGGCTGCGACGAGCGCGTCCAACAAATCGTAGAGCGAGCCCTGCTCGACGACGACCCGGCCATCCATGACCGCTTCGCCGAGCGCGAGCTCGGGATTGAGCGCGAGCTTCAGTTCGGTCGGTGTATCGACGATGCGCATGCGCAGGCGCGGCACCTTGCCGTGCCCGACCGTCTGAAGTGTCCCGTCGGGAAAAACAACATCGATCCGCGGCTCGATCGCGAGCCGCGACAACATCCTTGCAACCAGTGAACGCATTGGCCCCACCTTCGGCAGCGCCCCCTTGTTGTTCAAAAGATGGCAAGAGAAATCGTCGTCGTAACTCCGGTTGCACGCAAGGCTGCTCTTCGCCTGCGGCATGACAACGCAGGCAGAGCCATTTGGTTCCGCTGCGGAAGCATGACCACTGCAACTCTGGGCAGCGATGGCGCCTTCGTCAATGATCGGCGGCTACGACCTCAGCCCGGATCTCCTCGACGAGGCGCTCCTTCAGCGCCACGAACTCCGGACTCGTCTTGATCGTGTAGGGCCGCGGATGCGGAAGATCGACCGGAATATCCGCCTTGATGCGGCCTGGCCGGGCGCTCATCACCACGACGCGCGAGCCGACGAAGATCGCCTCCTCGATGTCATGGGTGACGAAGAGCACAGTCTTCTGCTCACGCTCCCAGATGCCAAGCAGCATCTCCTGCATCAGGGAGCGGGTCTGGTTATCAAGCGCGCCGAAAGGCTCGTCGAGCAGCAGGATCTTGGGGTCGTTGGCGAGCGCGCGGGCGATCGCCGTGCGCTGCTGCATGCCGCCGGAAAGCTGCTTCGGGAAATGGTCGACGAAGCCGGAGAGTCCCACGCGCCCGGCCCAGTCGCGCGCGATCCTCAGCCGCTCGGCTTCGGCTAAGCCCTTCTCGCGCAGGCCGAAAGCAATATTCTGCTGGACCGTCAGCCAGGGGAAGAGCGTGTAGCTCTGAAAGACGAAGCCGCGATCAGCGCCCGGGCCCGAGACCGGTGCGCCATCGAGCAGGACGCGGCCCTCGCTCGCCGTCTCCAGCCCACCGACGATGCGCAGCAAGGTGGACTTGCCGCAGCCGGAAGGGCCGAGGATGGCGATGAAGTCGTTGTCGGCGACAGTGAGCGAGGTCGGCATCAGGGCCCGTGTCGGCTCGGCACCGCGCTGAGCTGGAAAGACCTTGCCGACCTTGTCGATGACGAGCTTGCTCACAGCTTGGCCCATGGAAACAGGCGCTGGTTGACCGCCTTGAAGAGGAAATCCGAGATCAGGCCGATGAGCCCGATGACGATGATGCCGAAGATGATCTGCCCGGTGTTCAGCAGCGCCTGGCTGTCGGTGATCATGTGGCCGATGCCCGATGAGGAGCCGATCAATTCGGCTACGATGACATAGGTCCAGGCCCAGCCGAGCACGAGGCGGAAGATCTCGGCGATCTGCGGCGCCGCATTCGGCAGCAGCACGCGGCGCACGACCGACCGATCGCTGGCGCCGAGCGTGTAGGCCGCGTCGACGAGATCGCGCCGGATGGAGCCAACCGCGACCGCGATCATCAGGATGAGCTGGAAGACCGAGCCGAGAAAGATAACGAGCAGCTTCTGCGCCTCGCCTATGCCCGCCCAAAGAATCAGCAGGGGAATGAAGGCCGAGGCCGGCAGATACCGCGCGAAGGAGACGAAGGGCTCCAGGAACGCCTCGATCGGCTTGTAGGCGCCCATCAGGATGCCGAGAGGCAAGGCCACGATCGCGGCGATGATAAAGCCGCCGACGACGCGCCAGACCGTCATCAGGATGTCGAAGCTGAAGCCGTACCGCGTCATCAGGCTCCAGCCCTCGCCAACCATGGTCAGCGGATCGGCCAGGAACAGGCGCTGCACATAGCCGCCGAAGGTCGCGACCGACCAGAGCGCGACGAACAGCGCGAAGAAGGCGATGCCGTAGCCGATGCGTTCCGGCGCGGAGACGGGTCTGAGCGGTTTCATGCCTTGTCGTGTCCGGTCATGGCGAGCGCGAGTTCTTTCCAAGGGTCGGGCGACCAGTAGCCGGCTGCCGCGCCGGAGGTCGAGGGCAGGATGAAGAGTTCCACCCCCGCGAAGCGAGCAGGCTGCGGACCATAGGCCAGCGAACCGGCAGCCATGCCCAGCGCAACCTGCGCCGCGCGCTTGCCGTTGAAGGCGAGCCAGCGCGGGCGGTGCGCGGCGATCCGTTCCCGCAACCCGGCGACATCGAAGTGATCGTCGCGCAGCGCGGAATCGGGACCGGAGCTGCGCTTGGCGACATCGGTGAGGCCGATGCCGTAGCGCGGCAGCTCTAGGAAACGCTCCGGAGCGAACCGTTCCGGCACCAACCCGATCTCATGGATGATCGTCCAGAACTTGTTGCCCGGGCCGGCATAATAGGCGCCGCGCGCCGCCGAGACGGCTCCGGCCTGCGTGCCGCAGAAGACGACATGCAGGCCGGGCTCCAGAACATCCGGCAGGACCGATTGCGTCACGCGGCTGGCGTCGCTTCGTTCACTTGCCTTCGACGAATTTCGTATCGACCAGCGAAGCGAGATCGGGCTTCGCCTTGATCAGGCCAATCTCCAGCAGCACATCGGCTGCCTTGGCATTGAAGGCCTGCCATTCGCCGGCGAAGAACTTCTTGTTCCCTTCGGCATCCGACCAGCGCAGATAGGCCGCCGACTTGCCGAACTGCTCACCGGTCTGCTTCACGTCGGCGCCCATGATCTCATAGGCCTTGGCCTGGTCCGCCTTGATCATCGCAAGCGCATCGAAATAGCTCTTGGTCAGGGCGGCGGCCGCCTTCTCGTCCGCGAGGAAGGCGGGCGTGCAGCCGACCGTATCCATCACCATCGGATAATCGAGCGTGGTGGCGATGATCTTGCCGGCTTCGGGCTTCTCGCGCACGGCCGAGAGATAGGGCTCGTAGGTCAGCGCGGCGTCGTTCTGGCCAGCGATGAAGGCCTGCGCCGCCGGGCCGGGCTCCATGTTGACGACCTTCACGTCCTTCACGGAGAGGCCGTTCTCCTTGAGCATCCAGGCCAGGGCGAAATAGGGCGAGGTGCCCGGCGCCGAAGCTGCAACGGTCTTGCCCTTCAGGTCCTTGATCGCGGCGATGTCCTTGCGCACGACCATGCCGTCGGCGCCGTAGCTCTTGTCGAGCTGGAAGATCTGCTTTGTCTTGATCCCTGCGGCATCCCAGACCAGCCAGGTCTCGACCGTGGTGGCGGCGCATTGGACGTCGCCCGAGGCGATGGCGAGGTGGCGATCCTTCTGCGGGATCTTCTTGATCGTCACGTCGAGGCCGTTCTTGGCGAAGATGCCGGCCTCCTTGGCGAGCACGAGCGGCGCAAAGCCGGTCCAGCCGGAGATGCCGATCGCGACCTTTGTCTGTGCCTGGGCGGCACCTGCCGCGAGACATGCCGCGAGGCCGAAAGCCGCCGCACCGATGCACTGGATTGCTGCCATGTTCGAAACCCTTCCCCTGCTTTTTACCGGCGGCCGATATCTGGAAGACGCCTGGACAGCGCCGTTCGTGGCCGAATGCAACCTTCGTTCCAGTTCAG
>JARYGW010000139.1:0-13496 GCA_033792295.1 Allobosea sp. | reverse complement strand
TCGGCCCTCGGCAACATCACGCCCGCCGAGTTCGCCCTCAAATCCACGCTGGAAAAACAGGCCGCCTGAGGCCAGAAATGAAACCCAGGACTCTCCCTCAGAACGGAGGAGAAAAGGGTCTCAGGTCAGCCTCCAGGCACATTCATCCAGGGCGTTTCGTGCGACCTGCTCGCAGATGCGGGCGCATGGCGAGAGTGCTCGCCATGGTCTGGGTCGGGCTGGTCGCCGCCGGCTGCGGAGAGCAGAAGCTCGCGAGCGCGGATCTCGTCACGGCATCGCGCGCGATTTCGGTCGATGTCGGCCGCGCATTGGCGTTGCCGCCGCCGGGCAGCTTTGCGGTGACCGGCGTGACGCAGCGCAGCTATGAGAACGCCGTCGCGCAAGTCATCTCCCTGACGACGCGCGGCCGGACCCCCGGCGAGAATGCGATCTACGTCGCCTTCTTCACGGCGGCCGATCTTCCAGACAGCGCCGGTGTCGAGGGCAATCTTCTGAAAGAGCCGGGCATCGATGACTTCGCTCTCGGTCGGGAAATGGATGAGCGCCTGCCGGGCGTCGCCATGTCGCCCTCTGCCGTCTTCGTCCAGAACAAATATGGCCCCTTCGGCTATGCCTTCGGTCGCGGCATCGGAGGTGAGGCCTGTCTCTATGCCTGGCAGCGTATCGCCAACAGCGACAGCGTCTTCCGTCCGAGGTCGGGCCTTGTCTCGGTGCGCCTGCGGGTCTGTGATCCGGCCGGAACCGAGGCGTCGCTGCTGCGCTTGGCCTATGACTATGTCTTCAATGCCTCGCTGCGGCGTCCAGGCTGGAATCCGATCGGCGACGCACCGCCGCCTGCGTCCGAAATCGGCAAGGCGGGAACGCCGATCTACCCCGGCCCGCAGCCTTCGGCCGTGACCGAACGGGAGATGCCCCGTGTCGCCCGCCCACGCCCGGCAAGAGTTCCCCGTGTCGAGCGCAGTCAGATTCCGACGCCTGCATCGATCTCGGACAAGCCACTGGAAGGATATCCGACCGTTCCGCCGCCGCCCGCCCCCTGAGCGCAACCCGACTGCTTTCGAACCCGATGCGAACAGCAAGCTACGTCATCCTCTGGGCTCTCATCGCGGTCGTGGTCATCGCGCTGATCACCTTGCCGATCAGCCTGCAGGCCCATCTGATCGCCGGGACGATCGTCGTCGGCGCGATGGTCGTCCTGAAGTTTCTGCGTCCTCACGGCGTCTGGCGGCTGATCGCGCTCGGGCTCGGGACGGCAATTGTGCTGCGCTACATTTATTGGCGCACGACGAGCACCTTGCCTCCGGTCAACCAGATCGAGGATTTCATCCCCGGCCTGCTCGTCTACCTGGCCGAGCTCTACAATATCGGCATGCTGGGCTTGAGCCTCTTCGTCGTCGCGATGCCGTTGCGCACCCGAGAGGCGCCGCCGGTCGATCTGTCGAACGCGCCGAACGTCGATGTCTTCGTGCCGTCCTACAACGAGGAGCCCGAGCTGCTCGCGACGACGCTCGCGGCGGCGCTGGCGATGGATTACCCGGCAGGCCGGCTGAAGGTGTACCTGCTCGACGACGGCGGCACGGACGAGAAATGCAATGCTGACAATTTCGTCGCAGCGAGCGCCGCGCGACGCTGCAGACATTGTGTGATGGGCTCGGCGTCACCTACCTGACGCGTGAGCGCAACATCAGCGCGAAGGCTGGTAACCTCAACAACGGCATCGCCCATTCCGACGGCGAGCTGATCGTCGTCTTCGATGCCGATCATGCGCCGGCGCGCAGCTTCCTGACCGAGACGATCGGCTATTTTGGCAAGGACCCGAAGCTCTTCCTGGTCCAGACACCGCATTTCTTCATCAATCCCGATCCGCTGGAGCGCAATCTCCAGACTTTCAAGACGATGCCCTCCGAGAACGAGATGTTCTACGGCATCATCCAGCGTGGTCTCGACAAATGGGACTCCTCGTTCTTCTGCGGTTCCGCCGCCATTTTGCGGCGCACGGCGTTGCAGACGACGAAAGGCTTCTCCGGGCGCAGCATCACCGAGGATGCCGAGACGGCGATCACCCTGCATGCGAGCGGCTGGCACAGCGTCTATGTCGACAAGCCGCTGATCGCGGGGCTCCAGCCGGCGACCTTTACGAGCTTCATCGGCCAGCGTTCACGTTGGGCTCAGGGGATGATGCAGATCCTCCTGTACCACCGCCCGATGTTCAAGCGCGGTCTCTCGCTGCCCCAGAGGCTCTGCTATTCCTCTTCCGCCTTGTTCTGGCTATTCCCCTTCGCGCGCATGATCTTCCTGGTCGCGCCGCTATTCTATCTGTTCTTCGGTCTCGAGATCTTCACAGCCTCCGGTCCCGAGTTCATCGCCTATGTGCTGAGCTACATGGTGGTGAACCTGATGATGCAGAACTACCTCTATGGCCGCTTTCGCTGGCCGTGGATTTCGGAGCTCTACGAATTCATCCAGTCGGTCTATCTGCTGCCGGCGGTGATCTCGGTTCTGCTCAATCCGAGCAAGCCGACCTTCAAGGTCACCGCGAAGAACGAATCGCTCGAGACCCGGCGCGTCTCCGAGCTCGGTCAGCCTTTCTTCATCATCTTCGCGGTTCTGTCGCTCGGCGTCGCCGCCACCTACTGGCGGATCATCACCGAGCCGTACAACGCCGATACCACCCTGGTCGTCGGGCTCTGGAACATCCTCAACCTGCTGATGGCCGGCTGCGCGCTCGGCGTCGTGTCCGAGCGGCCCGAAGGGCGCGCGGCGCGGCGTTTCGCTGTGAAGCGACGCGGCGAGATCACCATCGATGGTTTGAGGGCGCCGATCGTCACGGAGAATGTCTCGGTCGATGGAATCGCGATCCGCGTGATGTCCCGGGATTTCGACAAGGTTCCGGTCGGCAGTTTGGCGCAGGCCTCCTTCGAGACCACGATCGACATGCCAAAAGGCACGTTGCCGCTTCGTGTCACGCGTCTCAATCCCGACGAGAAGGGGCTGCTGATGGGGGGCCGCTATGAGCCCAGCGCGCCGCTGCACAGCAGGATCATTGCCGATCTGGCTTTCTCCGACGCCAAAAACTGGAGCGAGTTCCAGAAAGCGCGGCGCCATAATCCGGGGGTGATCTACGGCACGTTGCGCTTCCTGCGCCTCGCCATCTTCCAGACGAGTCGCGGCATCTCCTATCTTTTCGGCCTCTACCGCCTGTCGCGCCCGGCCTCGCGTCCCGGAGCAGCGGAATGAAGCGACCTGGCTCCTCCTGGCTCGCGCTTGCCGCCCTGATGGGGGCGCTGGCCATCGCCGTGCCGGCTCCGGCGCAGGAGAAACCGTCTTCGCCTGCGCCTGGCCCGGCGCCTTTCATGATCGCGCCGCCCTCGCCGGCCCCAGCTCCAGAAACGCCGCCCGCTCCGGCTCAGCAAGCCGTGCCCGCACCAACCTCTCCCGTCTTCGTCTTCAAGGCGCTGCTGCCGGCGGCCAGCGTCACGCTGGAGGGCGAGAGCGATACGCGCAACTGGGCGTTCAACCTGACGCAGGACGAGGCGGGGGCCGATCTCAATCTCGACATAGCCTACCAGAATGCGCTGGTGGTGATGCCGGAGGTCTCGCGGCTGACAGTCCGCATCAACGGTGAGCGGGCCGTCGAAGTGCCGGTCGCCTCGTCCGATCGGCTGAAGCGGACCAGCGTCGCGCTTCGCAAGGGGCTGCTCAGGCCGGGGCGCAACACCATCGGTTTCGACGTCGTGCAGCGGCACCGGACGGATTGCACGGTCGCATCGACCTATGAGCTCTGGACCCGCATCGACGGTGCCGGGACCCGTTTGTCGTTCAGGAACCCGGGCACGCGGCCGCTCAAACTGCATAGCATCGACGACTTGCCGGCAGTCGGCGCGGACGAGACAGGCGTGACGACGCTCGTTATCGTCGCGCCGAGCGCCTCCCACGCCGTTGCGGCGAGCAGCATCTTCGCCGTTGCCCAGGCGCTCGCGCTGCGCGGCCGTTACGGGCAGGTCGCGGTGCAGGTGACCGAGCAACTGCCGGATCGCGTTCGTCCCGGTACCCTGACCGTGGGCCTGGGCACGCGCGAGGAGATGCGTGGGTTGTTCGGCACGCTACCGGCCGAAGCCGGTGGTCGCAGCTTCGTCGGCTTCGTCGAGAGTCCGCGCAAGGGCGCGGATCTGCTGCTCGTCACCGGCGAGAGCTGGCCGGAACTCGAAGCCCTCATTGGCAAGCTCCTGACCGCGCCGGTCTCGCGGGCGACCAACATCAACCGCAAGACCATGGATACCGCGAGCTGGCACGTGCCGGACGCTCCCTTCATCGCCGACAGACAGGCATTGCGGTTCTCCGAACTCGGCATTCCGACGCAGGAATCTTCCGGCCGCCGCATGCGCGTGCGCGCCCTCGTCGCCATGCCCGGCGATTTCTATGCCAATGCCTATGGTGAGGCGACGCTCTATCTCGACGGCGCCTATTCGGAAGACGTCCTCCCCGGTGACAGCCACATCGAGATCTTCGTCAATGGCAATGTCGCGGCGACCGTGCCGTTGAACACCACCACGGGCGGGCTCTTCCGGCAGTTTCCGATCTCGATTCCGCTGCGGCATTTCCGGCCGGGGGTCAACGAGATCTGGTTGGAGGCCGTGACGTTGGCTAAGACCGATCTGAGTTGCGGTCCGGGTGCGACGCTGCCGGGCAAGAATCGCTTCGCCTTGTTCGATACCAGCGTCCTCGCGATTCCGGACTTTGCCAAGATCGGCATCAGCCCCAATCTCGCGGCCGTTGCCGGTACGGGCTTCCCCTATTCGGTGGCGCCCCATGTCGCGCTGGTCATGGGGCGGCAGGACATTACCAATCTGAGCGCGGCTGCGACGCTGCTGGCGCGGATCGCCCAGAGTGCGAGCCGGCCGCTCAGTGTCGATGTGCTGGCCGGTGCTGCGGGGGTCGGGGACAGGCCTGCTTTGATCGTTGGTGCGGCGGGGCAGATGCCGGCCGGGCTGCTGCCGCGCGCCGGGATCGCGGAGAATGTCCGCGCCACCTGGCCCCAGCGTGGCGATGCCGTGGTGGTGACGCCGGACGCAGAGGGTGCCGCGGTCTTCGACGCGGTGATCGATCGCCTGCAGGGCCGACAGACCACGCCGGAGAATTCCGGCGGAGACGCCCCCACGACGGAGGCGATCCGGGAGCGTTGGCGCGGTTCGCTCGGCGGTTCGTTGGCCCGCTATTTCATCGCCGTTGACCAGTGGCTCCAGCGCACTTTCGATCTCTCCTTCGCACAATTGCGGACACCGTCGCGCGCACCGACCCTCTACGAGCCGGCCGAGGGCACGGAGCTCATTGCGGCCCAGGCCGTCGACCCCGAGACCCGGCAGGTCTGGACCGCCTTTGTGGCCCGTCGCGACGAGACGCTGCAAAGCTCGGTCAGCCGTATCGTCTCGCCGGGCAACTGGGCCGGCATGGCGGGCCAGATCACCGCCTTCCGCGGCGCGCAGGAGGCGCATGTCATCTCGGCCGCCAGCACCTCTTTCGTCATGACACGGCCTTTCAGCCTGGCGAACATGCGGCTCGTCGCTGCCAACTGGATGTCGAGCAATATCGGCATTTATGCGCTCGCGCTGCTGACGGCGTGCATTGCCCTGGGCACTGGAACCTTCCTGATGCTCGGTCGGTTGGGACGGCGATCATGAAGTGGATGGTCGCCATGCTTGCCGCCACTTTCTTCGGCTTCGTGTCGGGCGCCCACGCGGACGTGCCGGCCGATGCTTGGAATCTCTACCGTCAGAAGTTCGTCACGGCGGAGGGGCGGGTCGTCGACGATGTCAATGGCGGCATCAGCCACAGCGAGAGTCAGGGTTACGGCCTGATGTTGCCCTGCCTGGCCGGGGACCGCGCGGCTTTTGCCAGCATCTTCGCCTTCACACGCACCGAGCTTCTGATCCGCGACGACGGACTTGCCGCCTGGCGCTGGGATCCGAAAGCGAACCCGCACGTCACCGACATCAACAATGCCAGTGATGGCGATCTGCTGATCGCCGCGGCTCTCGCCTGTGCCGGCACGCGCTGGACCATGCCGAGCTACACGGCCGCCGGTCGGCAGATCGCCAATGCGCTCGCAAAGGCGGCGCTCCTGCAGCGCGGCGGCGAGACCTGGCTGATGCCGGCCGCGATCGGCTTCTCGGAGAAGGAGCGCTCCGACGGGCCGGTCATCAACCCGTCCTACTGGGTGTTCGAGGCCTTCCCGGTTCTGGCGAAGCTCACCGGAGACCAGAGCTGGATGCAGGTGCAGGCAAGCGGACAGAAGCTGCTCGACGAGCTGGCGAAGCGGAAGATGCCGGCGCCGGACTGGCTATCGATCAAGGCGGAGCCAAAGCCGGCCGAAGGCTTTCCGCCCCAGCTCAGCTACAACGCGATCCGCATTCCGCTCTACCTACTGCGCGCGGGGCTGGGCGAGAAGGCCCGCCTCGAGCCGTTCCGGCAGGTCTGGGCGGATGGTGTAGCCGTCGTCGATGTCCACAGCGGCAAGCCGGTCGAGCCTCTGCCGGATGCCGGTTATCGGATCCTGTCGGCCGCCATGGCCTGTGCCCTCGACGGCACTCCGATCCCGGCGGAGCTGAAGACGTTCCAGCCTACCGCCTACTACCCGTCGACGCTGCAGCTTCTGTCCCTCTCGATGCTGAGCGAGAGGTATCCGAAATGCATGTGAAATCGATCCTGCTCGTCGTCGCGGCTTCGAGCACCGCCTTCTATGCGCTGGGCCGCTACGGCCGGGAGCTGACCTCGGGCGTGCCGTCGCAGCAGGTCGTCCAGCCGGCTCTAGCGCAAAGCCAGCCGCAGCCGGAGCTGCAGGAAACGCCAGCTTCGTCCCGCGCTGCGCCATCGTCATATCAGACGGCACAGGCTCCTGGCCTGCAAAATCGACCGGCCACCCCCCTGCCGGAGCCGCAAAAGGTCGATGAAACCGCATTGCGCTATTTCGCGGCGCAGGGCGATACCCGCCGTTTCGAGGCCGAGCTCGCGAGGCTCCGGGCGCTCTACCCCGAATGGAAGCCGCCTGCCGACCTGACTTCGCAGGGCCAGACGGGCGATCCCGAGCTTGAGCGGATGTGGAAGCTCTTTGCCGAGGGTAAATATGGCGAGGTCCGGGCCGCGATCGCGCAACGCGGCAGTTCCGATCCGAACTGGTGCGCTCCCGCCGATCTCACCGCACAGCTCGACATGGTCGAGGCACGTCAGCGCCTGGTCAACGCCTCCGCAGCCCGGCAATGGGAACAGGTCATCCGCCTCGGCACCGAGACTCCGGCGCTGCTGACCTGCGCCAATGTCGATGCGCTCTGGCGCGTCGCCGAAGCCTTCGTCCAGACGGGCAAGCCCGATCGAGCTCGCGATGCCTACGGCTATGTCCTGACCAACTGCACAGATGCCGCCGAGCGCGTCGGTACGATGCAGAAAGCGCTTGCCACCTTGCCGGAGAACCTCGTGGACGTCCTCCTGTCTCAGGAGCGGCAGGGCGAGTTCACCAGCATCCGAGACGAGATCGCGCGGCGTCATATCGGCAAGGCGGCCGATGACCCGGCCCAGACTGCGAAGGCCGAGGAGATTCAGCGGGTCGAGGCGCTGGCCAATGCTGCGGCGACGCCGGACGATGCCATCCTGCTCGGCTTCTATGCTCTCCACCACAATGACCCGGCCAAGGCCGCGAGCTGGTTCCAGACTGCGCTCGCCCGAAAGGGCGGTGCCAAGGCGGCGGAAGGCGCCGTTCTCGCATTGGGGGCGACCAGGAAGTACCAGGAGGCTGAGACGCTCGGTGCCCAGTGGCTGGAGGCGGATAGGGCCAACCGCAAGGCCTATCTCGACGTCGTTACGGCCTTGCTGACGCAGGAGCCGCCGCGGCGTCTCGACCGCAGCGTGATCGAGCGGATCGTCAAGGCGGTGGGCGCCGACAAATACGCGCCGGGGGCGGGAGCCCTCGGCTGGTACGCTTACAATGCCGGGCAGACCGCGCCCGCTGGAACCTGGTTCGAGACGGCCCTGTCCTGGGATCGCAGCTATGAACCTGCGGCTTATGGGCTGGCGCTGGTGCGTGAGCGCCAGCGCGATCCGGCAGGGCTGCGTACGCTCGTCGCCGAATGGGGCAGCCGCTCGCAACGGATCGCGGAGCTTCTCAATCCCCGGCGCGAGCGGCGGGACAGTCAGGCGGGGCGGCCAGTGGAGACGCGCCCGGCCACGCCTGCGCAGCCCGCCGAGCATAGGGCCATGCCTGTCATGCGTGCCTCCCGTCCCCCGGCGGTGGAGCGTGACGAAGCGGTCGCCGCTGCGGTTCCAGCGCGCCCGGTCACGTCACGGATGGTCGGCGGTTGTGGGGGCGGTGGTTCCGGTGCAGCCGCCCTGCAGCGCGGCTGGTGCCTGCTCAACCTCAAGCGCCCGGTCGCTGCGGCGGAGGCGTTCGAGGCCGCCCGTCGCGGTGGCAACGTCCAGATCGCTGCCGATGCTGCAGCCGGCCTGGCCTATGCGAAGATCCAGCAGGGTCTGACCACGGAGGCCGGAGTCGCGGCCGGCAGCGCGAATCTGCCGCCGGCGCGGCGCAACGGACTTTCGGCGCTGCTCCTGTCCGAGCGCTTTTACGCCCAGTACGATGCCAAGGATTACAACGGCGCTCTCATCACCCTGTCGGCGCGCACGCTATGCGCCCGAGACCACGGATCTGATGCTGATGCGCGGCTGGTCCTACTTCAACCTCGGGCGATATGACGATGCCAGCCAGGTGTTCGAGGCGCTCTACAAGGCGAACAAGTCACCCGACGCGATGTCCGGATTGACGGCGATCCGTGACGTGACCCAGCGCAACAGGTATTAGTTCGGAGCGCCGCTCTGCATCGCGAGCTGCCGTCGGCTTGGCCGGAACGAGGCGTGCCGAGGATGACCTCCCATATCGGCTGCAGGACCGGCTCAATCCCGTTCATCCGGAGGAGCGGGGTATGCTCACGATGAAACCATCGCTGTTCATCATGCGGGTTGTCGAGTGCAGCCTGAAATTCCAGAAGAAGGATTGCAAGCTCGGGATTCGACTCGGACGAGGGACAGAAACGGACCAATCATGAACCAGGCCGCCCCGTCCTATATCGACACCGCTCCCGCGTCCGCGCCTTCATCATCCGCACCGACGAGGAATTGATGATCGCACTCCATACGGCCGCCTGGCAGCTTCGGGCCCAGCAGGCCGCAACGCGACGCAGCGATTACGCTTGATCGTCCTGCGGAGGCGGTTCAGGCCGCGCTGCTGCGATTGAGTGATGCGATCAGATCGGCGAAGCGTTCGCCCTGCACGGCGATATGGGCGTGGAGGCGCTGGGCCGCGAGCTGGCCCTTGCCGCCCAGCAAGGCCGCGACGATGGCCTCGTGCTCGGCCTGCGAGGCCGCGACACGGTTGCGGACGCGCAGCTGCAGGCGGCGGAACGGCGCCAGCCGGCGGTGCAGTGCATGCGCCTGCTCGGCCAGGAAGGGGTTCCCGCTCGCGGCATAGATCGCGCGGTGGAAGCGCTCGTTCTCGTAATAGTAGACGTCGGGGTCCGCCTGTTCCGAGGCTCTCCGGCAGGCTTCGAGCGCTTCGGTCAGGGCGCGCTCGTCCTCGGGCAGGAGGCGGCGAGCGGCCAGCTTGCCGCAGATCGCCTCGATCTCCGCCATCATCTCGAACATATCGATCAGCCGCTTCGGATCGGGCGCGCTGACGATGGCGCCGCGATGGCGCCTGACCTCGACCAGCCCTGCTACTGCGAGCTGCTGCAGAGCTTCGCGGATCGGGGTGCGGGAAACGCCGAAGCGGGTTGCGAGCGACGCCTCGTCCAGCCGGTCGCCGGGGTGATAGGCGCCGGTGACGATCTCGTCCTCGATCCGGTCCCGCAGGAGGTTCGACTGTCTTTCGTTCATTGGCGCGCTTCTGGTTGGCCAAATGGCTGCGGCGGCTGACATCACTGTGAGCGATCGTACGAGAACCCGCAAGGTCCTGCATTCAGAGTGCGGCGGATTGTATGCGATCTATTGACACAGGCGAGGGACGATGCCTTGATCGGTTCAATAACGAACGGGCGCATGACCCGACACTCAGGAGGAACGCCATGAAACTGACCCGCAGGCAGACCCTCATCGGCGCGCTTGCCACTCCCGCCCTCGTGAAGGCTGGGACGGCGCAGGCTGCGACGTCGTTGAAGATTTCCCACCAGTTCCCCGGCGGCAGCATCGAGCAGGGTGATTTCCGCGACCGGATGTGCCGCCGCTTCGCCGCCGAGGTCGAGAAGCGCACCAATGGCGCGCTGAGGTTCGACATCTATGCGAACTCCTCGCTGATGAAGACGAATGCGCAGTTCTCGGCGATGCGCCGCGGCGCGCTCGACATGTCGCTCTTCCCGGTGCCCTATGCCGGCGGAGAGCTGCACGCCTGCAATCTCGGCCTGATGCCCTGCCTCGTGACCAGCTATGAGCAGGGCGCGAAGTGGAAGGATGCCGAGGTCGGCAAGGCCCTCGCCAAGATCCTGGAGAGCAAGGGTATCGTCTTCGTTTCCTGGGTCTGGCAGGCTGGCGGCATCGCCTCGCGCAGTGCGCCGGTGCTCGCGCCCGAGGACGCCAAGGGCATCAAGATCCGCGGCGGCAGCCGCGAGATGGACCGCATGTTCGCCGCCGCCGGCGCCCAGGTCTCGACCATGCCGTCGAACGAGATCTATATCGGCATGCAGACGAGCGCGCTCGATGCGGCCGTCACCTCTTCGACGAGCCTGGTCTCCTTCCGCCTGGAAGAGCTCGCCAAGTCGCTGACCGCGGCGCGCCAGGGTTCGTTCTGGTTCATGCTGGAGCCGCTGCTGATGTCGAAGGCTATCTTCGACGCGCTGCCGGCAGACCAGCGCAAGGTGCTCCTCGATGTCGGCGCCGAGATGGAGAGCTGGGCGACGGCCCAGGCCAAGGCCGATGACGAGGAGGTCGCCAAGGTCTACGCCGCCAAGGGCGTCACCGTCTCCGACATGAGCGCGGCCAACCTCGAGGCCTGGCGCAAGATTGCCGAGAACAGCGCCTGGAAGGACTATGCCGCCGCATCGAGCGAGGCGGCCGAGCTGATGAAGCTCGCGCAGAAAGTCTCCTGAGATGAGCGGAGCGCTGCAGCACGACGCCATTCTGGCCGCCGACGGTCCGCAGAACGTCGTCGACGAGCGTGGCGCTGCGGCGCTGCTCGGGATCGTCAATCGTTTCGCCTTTCGGCTTTCGGCCGTCGCGCTCGTCTCGGCCGCCTTCGTCCTGACCTTCGGTGTGGTGACGGGCCACATCACCAAATCCTCCGTGCTCTGGCAGGACGAGGTGACGATCTTCCTGATCGCGGGCGCGATTTTCCTCTCGGCTGCGACCGTGCAGGCCGGGCGCGGGCATGTCGGCATCGACCTGCTCGACCACTGGTTTCCTGCCTCGAAAGCCGGCCGCCGGCTCGTCGTCGACGCGGTGATGCTGTGCTTTTCCCTGATCTTCGCCTGGAAGACGGCGATGCTGCTGCACGAGGCCTATGTCGACGGTCAGACCTCGCAATCGGCGTGGGGCCCGCCGCTCTGGATTCCCTATGCGCTCCTCTGTGGCGGCATGGTGCTCCTGGCGCTGCAGGTCGCCCTGCAGGTTGCGACACGCTCGCCGTTCATCTGCCTCGCCGTGCTGGCTGTCGCCGCGGCCGTCGTCTTCTGGCCCCGCTCGCCGCTGCCGCTGGTGAGCGGGATGCCGCAATGGGCGGTCGGCATCTCCTATTGCGTGGTGACGCTTCTGGTCATGTTCTCCGGCATGCCGATCGCCTTCGCTCTCGGCGTGGTCGCCATCGGCTTCATGGTCCGGTTCATGCCGGCGGCGTCGCTCGATACGATCGCGCAGAACTTCTACGAAGAGATCGCCAACGTTATCATTCTCGCCATCCCCCTCTTCATCCGGAAAGGGGCGGCGATCGGTCGTTCCAATGCGGGCCGCGATCTCTACTCGGCGCTGCATGCGTGGCTGCACAGGATTCCTGGCGGCCTTGGCGTCGCCAACACCATCGCCTGCGGCCTGTTCGCGGCGATGGCCGGTTCCTCGCCCGCGACCTGCTCGGCCATCGGCTCCGCCGGCATCCCGGAGATGCGGGCCCGTGGCTATTCGCCCGGCTTCGCCGCCGGCATCATCGCCGCCGGCGGCACGCTCGGCATCCTGCTGCCGCCTTCGGTGACGATGCTGCTCTATGCAGTCGCGGCCGAGGTCTCGCTGGGCAAGCTCTTCCTCGCCGGTATCGGGCCGGGCCTGCTGCTGATGCTGCTTTTCGCGGGCTATTCGATGCTGCGCTACAGCAAGGAGAAGCGGCTCGCCCTTGCCGAGGCCACCGCCACCGGCAAGCACTCGGCGCTGCTCGACGAGGAGCATTACACGCTCGGTCAAAAGCTCCGGATGATCGGCTGGGTCGCGCCCTTCGTCACCATCCTCGCCGGCGTCATGATCGTGCTCTATGCCGGCTGGGCGACGCCCTCGGAGACGGCCGGCGTCGGTGCCGTTCTGGCGCTGGCCGTGATCGGCGTGATGTACGGCATCTGGCGCCCGTCCAGGGTGATGCCGATCGTCTCGGGCACGCTCAAGGAATCGACCATGCTGCTGATGATCGTCGGCATGTCGCTCCTTTACGCCTATGTGATGAGCTATCTCCACATCAGCCAGTCGGCGGCCGCCTGGATCATCGGGCTCAACCTGTCGAAATGGGTGCTGCTCGCCACGATCCTCGTCTTCGTGGTCGTCCTCGGCTTCTTCCTGCCGCCGGTCTCGATCATCCTGATGACGGCGCCGATCATCCTGCCGCCGCTGAAGGCCGCGGGATTCGACCTGATCTGGTTCGGCGTCGTCATGACGATCGTCATGGAAATGGGCCTCATCCATCCACCGGTCGGCCTCAACATCTTCGTGATCAAGAACATCGCGCCCGACATTCCGCTGAGCGAGATCATGTGGGGTACGCTGCCTTTCGTGGTGCTCATCACGCTGGCGGTGATCCTCGTCTGCCTCTTCCCGGGGCTGGTGACCTGGCTGCCCGCAGCAATCATGGGCTGAGCGGCAGGCGATGTTCGGCAGCGGAGGCATGCTTCCCGTGAACAGGGGCTTCATTCAGGATCTCGTGGCGACGATTACCAGCCGCGGCCGCGAGCTCGTCGGCTTCGACCGGTCCGGCAAGCGGGTGGGAGAGGCCGATCTGGCGTCGCTGGCCTGCGACATCCTCGGCGTCAGGGGCGAGGCATCCGGCGTCGCGCTCGCCCTCGCGCTGCTGGACGGCTATGCGCGGGCGGGCCCGACGGAGCGCCTGTCCTTCCTCAAGCTCCTCGCCGCCGATTTCGGGCCCGACCCGGCTCGGCTCGAGGCTGCTGTCGCCGCCTATCTCGCCGACAGCAGCGCCGAGGCCGCGGCTGCGTTGAACGACGCTTCGGAGCCGCGCCGGCAGGAGCTGCTCAGGCGGCTCAACCGGGCGCCCGGCG
>JARYGW010000138.1:0-13539 GCA_033792295.1 Allobosea sp. | reverse complement strand
TTCTCTCGGCACTGAATGCCGAACGCGCGGCGCGGCGTGCGGCCGTGCTCGTCACCGAGCTCGCCAGTGGCACGCAGCGCCTGGTGCGGCAAAGCGAGATCGCGGCCGATCCGCTCGCTCCGCTGATCGAGAAGCAACTGCGCACCGGCAACAGCGGCACGGTCGAGGCCGATGGCGCCTCCTATTTCCTCACCGTCCAGGCGCCCCATCCGCGCATCGTGGTGACGGGCGCCGTCCATATCTCGCAGGCGATGGCGCCGATGGCGAAGGAGCTGGATCTCGACCTCGTCGTCATCGATCCGCGAACCGCCTTCGCGACGCCGGAGCGCTTTCCGGGCGTGGCACTGCTGCCGGAATGGCCGGAAGAGGCACTGCCGCGGATCGGGCTCGATGGCTACACCGCCTTCGTCGCGCTGACGCACGATCCGAAGATCGACGACCCCGGCCTCGTCGCGGCATTGCGCTCGGACTGCTTCTATATCGGCGCGCTCGGCAGCCGGAAGACGCATGGCCGGCGGCTGGAACGGCTGACCGAAGCCGGTTTCGATGCCGAGGCGACAGGGCGCATCCATGCCCCCATCGGGCTCGATATCGGCGCCGTCTCGCCAGCCGAGATCGCGCTCGCTATCCTGGCAGAGGTCGTGAGCAGCCTGCGCGGCCCACGCAGGAAGCCTGCCTGAAAGGCGCCCCGTCATGAAGTTCGGTCCCGTTGCCATCTCCGAGGCCGTCGGCTGCATCGCCGCCCATACCATCCGGATGGGCACGACAACGGTGAAGAAGGGCGCCGTGATCACGGCGGAGGCGGCTGCGAATCTCGCAAAGGGAGGCCTCGAAGAGATCGTCGCCGTGCGCCTCGAGAGCGGTGACGTCGAGGAGAACGAGGCCGCGTCCCGGCTGGCGGTGCGGCTCACCGGCAAGAACATCGTCGCCGAAGCGCCCTTCACCGGGCGGGTCAACATGTTCGCGACGGCGGCGGGCGTGCTGCAAGTCGATGTCGCGGCGATCGACGGCTTCAACGCCGTCGACGAGGCGATCACGGTGGCGACGCTGCCGGCCCTGAAGGCGGTGGTTGCCGGCGAGCTCGTCGCGACCGTCAAGATCATCCCCTATGCCGTCTCGGAAACGCGGGTGGAGCAGGCGCTCGCCGCGCTCGGGGCGGAGCCGGCAGTCAAGGTCGCGGCTTATCGCCACTCGAAGGTCGGCGTGATCTCGACGATTCTGCCGGGCCTCAAGCCCAGCGTGGTCGACAAGACGATGCGGATCATGACGGACCGTCTGGCGCCGGCCGCCGCGATCCTCTCCGCCGATGAGCGCGTGCCGCATGAGGCGACGCCACTGGCGGAAAGCATTGCGGCGCTGGCCAAGGGCGAGAGCGATATCATCGTCGTCTTCGGCGCCTCGGCCATCACCGACCGGCGGGACGTCGTTCCGCAGGCGCTGATCGAGGCCGGCGGACGGGTCGAGCATCTCGGCATGCCGGTCGATCCGGGCAATCTGCTGATGCTGGGAGAGATCGACGGCAAGCCGGTGATCGGCGCGCCGGGCTGTGCGCGTTCGCCCAAGGAGAACAGCTTCGATTGGGTGCTGCAGCGCAATCTGGCGGGCATCCCGGTCGGCCGTGCCGATGCGCAGCGGATGGGCGTAGGCGGGCTCCTGATGGAGATCGTGTCGCGGCCGCAGCCGCGCGCACCGGCCCAGTCGGGGGCGGGGCATCCTGCGGGGATCGTGCTCGCCGCCGGCCGCTCGACCCGGATGGGAGCCGACAACAAGCTGCTGCAGGGGCTGCGCGGCAAGCCGATCGTTCGCTATGCGGTCGAGGCGCAGCTCGAGGCCCGGCTCGACCCGGTGCTGGTCGTCACCGGCCACCAGCAGCGTGAGGTCGAAGCCGCTCTCGCGGATCTGCCGGTGCGCTTCGTGCACAATCCCGATTATGCCTCCGGGCTTGCCGGTTCGGTGCGGGCCGGCGTGGCGGCGCTTCCGCCCGAGGCGGAAGCGGCGGTGATCTCCCTCGGCGACATGCCGAACGTGACGCCGCAGGTGATCGAGAAGCTGACCGAAAGCCATCTGCAGCAACCGGATTCGCTCGCCGTTGTGCCGACCCTGTTCGGTCATCGCGGCAATCCGGTGCTGCTCACGCGGCAGATCTTCCCTGCCGTCTCGCTGCTGACCGGGGATCGCGGCGCCCGCCGCCTGCTCGACGAGGCCGGAAACCGGGTCGTCGAGGTGCCGTTCGAAGATCCGGCGATCGCGATCGATGTGGATACGCCCGAGGCGCTCAAGGCCCTGCAGGGCTGAGATCGATTTCGACGCCGTTCCGCTACCGCAGCCAATGTAGGCCTAGCGTGGCGTAGAGAGCGGATGGCCGGTCGCTCGCATGTTGCCAGCCGCCGGTGAGGCGCCATTCCAGCCCGAGCAGGCGCAGCCCCGTCAGATGCAGGCCGAGGCGCAGCTTCCGGTAGTCGCGCTCGCGATAGGCCTCGAACTCCGGGCCGGCGTAGAAGCCGAGCGGCACTTGCCAGCCGGGCGCCACACGTGCCCAGAGCCGTCCGTTCAGGGTCGAGGCATAGGCGTTGGCCTGGAGCATCATACCGGGCATGGGCGTCGACCAGAGGTCGGCCTGCAGCCGCGCGCCGTAGCGCGTTTCGACGAATGATGGGCCGAAAGGCTCGATCCGCTGCTCGCTCTGGAAGTCCGAGCCGGCATAAAGCGCGAGGAAGCTGTCGCCGATGCGCCATTCATAGCCGATGAGCGCCTGGCTTTCGGCCTTGTAGGTGGTGCCGTGCGGAGTGTGGCGGCGCGTCTGCTCCTGCGAGCCGCCCGCCTTCATGAAGAGCCGGAAGCCGCTCTGCGCGAGACCGCCGCCAAGGGCGCGCTTCATCCCGACGGAGAGGAAGGTCTTGGCGGGGCCGGCTTCCATGGAGCCGAAGATGACCATCGAAAGCGGCGCCCGCTCGTCCTCCGCACTCTCCTCGGCGCAGGCGATGGTGAGGGGGGAGGCTGCGACGGCCACCGCCAACCCTGTCCGACCAGCCCTGCGCCAACTCCACGCCACGCACGCCCCCCATGGCGTCGGACCGAAAAGTGGATTCCACTTTTCGCAAAAATCCGATGCGATATCCGCGAGATAGATCACCGTTATCGCGTCCGACGGGACGCGTGGTGATCTAACGTCACGCCGCAGTGCCTCAAACAAGGCCGCAGGCACTATAATGCAGCAGCTTGGCAGGAGGCTTGCAAGCTTTTGTTAACCAAGCGGGCGCAGCCTCGTTACTGTCCGGCTAAGCTTTCATTCCCGCCGAGGAGGGAAAGTACAGATGGTCTCGGAGGACTTCATCAAACAGCTCGAAGGCTACGGGCTGACGACGGCGACGATCCTGTACCGCATGCCGGATCATCTCAGCGTTCTGCAGACCTTCATCTGGCAGCAATACGATGTCGCGCCGCGCTTTCCGGTGCTGCAGGATTTCCTGGCGTTCTGGGGGCGCGAGCTCGAAGGCCCGGTGCATTCCGTCACCGTCGCGCATGCCCGGCTGATCCGCCCGGCCGAAATCCGGACGGTCAATGGCGTGCTGACGCTGCATTGAGCGCCTGCGTGGCGCGTGCTTGTTGCGGGTCGCCTCGCCGTGCTAGATCGCCCTGCGTCCTACCGGACGTATAGCGGCGATCCAGCTCCTTGTTTTGGCATCGGATTTTCCGAAAAGTGGGTTTCCCTTTTCGGTTCGATGCTCTAGGCGGGCGGCTCAATCCGGCACGGCCTGGCTCTCTTGTCATCTCCCTTACGCACATCCGGACTTCTGAAGGCGCTGGCCGGCCTGCCCGGCGAGCGCGTGGCCGTCAAGACCATCATCGCGGCGTTGCAGGACCGCGCCTATGCGCTGCTCGTGGTGCTGCTCGGCCTGCCCAATTGCCTGCCGATGCCGCCGCCGATCCCGCTGGTCTGCGGGTTGGTGCTCGCCTTCGTCGCGTTGCAGATGCTGCTCGGCCGCAAGACGCCCTGGCTGCCGCAGGCGCTGCTTGCCCGCAGCATCGGCAAGCCGGAGCTCAGCCGCGCCGTCGGGCGGGCCCTGCCGCCGCTGATCTGGCTGGAGCGCTTCTCCCGTCCGCGGCTGACGATGCTCGGCGGCGCCTATGCGGTGCCGGTGCTCGGCCTCGTCATCCTGATCCTGGCGCTCGGGCTCATCGTTGCGGCGCCGTTCATCGGCCAGATTCCGCTCGGGCTCGCCGTCTGCCTCGTCGGGCTCGGCCTCGTCGAGCGCGACGGGGTGCTGATCATCGCGGGGGCGGTGCTGGGGGCGATCGGGCTGCTGCTCAGCGCCGGCTTCGCCTATGCCATCTTCAGCGGCATTCACGAATTGCTCTTCTGAGCCGCGTCGTCGCGGTCAGGCAGCCAGAGCCTCAGCAAAAGGGTTGTTCACCGTGAGCAGCCGGTCGATCTCCTCGGCCGGAACCGCTTTCGAGAACAGGAAGCCCTGTAATTCATGGCAGCCGATGGCCTGCAGGAAACGGTGCTGCTCCGCCGTCTCGACACCCTCGGCGCAGACGCGCAGGCCGAGCGCGCGGCCCAGATGCGCCATGGAATGGACGAGGATCGCGGATTCGCCGGCCTCCTCCATGTACTCCAGGAAGGTGCGGTCGATCTTGATCTTGTCGAAGGCGAAGCGGCGCAGATAGATCAGGCTTGAATAGCCGGTGCCGAAATCGTCGAGCGCCAGGCCGACGCCATGGGCGCGGATGTCCATCATCGCCGTCTCGGCGGCATCGGCGTCCTCGATCAGCACGCCTTCTGTCAGTTCGAGTTCGAGCTGGGTCGGATCGAAATCCGTCTCCTCGATGATCCGGATGACGTTCGACACGAAATCCTTGTGGCGGAACTGGATCGGCGAGACGTTGACGGCGAGGCGGATGCCCTTCCAGCGCTTGGCTTCGAGGCAGGCCCGGCGCAGGACCCATTCGCTCAGCGGCACGATGAGCCCGCGCTCCTCGGCGATCTGGATGAATTCGGAGGGCGGGATCATGCCGTGCTCCGGATGGGGCCAGCGCACCAGCGCCTCGACGCCGATGATGGCGGCGCCGTCGATCGAGACCTGCGGCTGGTAGTGCAGGGTGAGCTCGTCGCGCTCGATGGCGTTGCGTAGGTCGTCCTCGACCATGCGCTTGACCTGGAGCGCGCGGTTCATCTGCGGCTCGAAGAAGGAGAAGCGGTTGCGGCCGCTGTTCTTGGCCTCGTAGAGCGCGGTGTCGGCGAGCTTCAGCAGCGTCTCGCGGTCGCAGCCATCGCGCGGGGTCACAGCGATGCCGACCGAGCAGCCGATGGTGACCTCGACGCCCATCACCGCAAAAGGAGCGGTGAGCGCCTTCAGGATGCGCTCGCCGAGCGCCGCACTGTCGGACAACGACGCGTGAGCCTGGATGACGCCGAATTCGTCGCCTCCCAGGCGGGCGGCCGTGTCGCCGGCCCGCAGGACACCGAGGAGCCGATTGGCGACCTGGCGGATAAGCTCGTCGCCGGCATTGTGGCCATAGGTGTCGTTGACGGCCTTGAAGCGGTCGAGGTCGATCAGGAATACGGCAAGGCTGCTGCGGCCGCGGTCGAGCCTGGCGAGAGCCTGGTCGAAAGCGAGATCGAAGCTGCGGCGGTTGGGCAGGGAGGACAGCTCATCCTGGCCGGCGAGGCGATGAATCTCCTGTTCGCGCAGTGCGATCTGGACGGCTGCCGCGCGCAGGCGTTGTACCGCGAAGACCATGATGCCTGAAAACAGCAGCCCGACCGCGATCAGAGCCCAGAGGAAACGCTCGAGCATGACGTCGCCAGGGCGGGCGGGCGTCCAGGTCAGCCAGGTGCTGACCGAGGCGTCGGGAGCGGGAACGGGCAGGCTCGACAATGGATCGGGCGATTCCTGGTCGACCAGGCGCATGCCGGCGACGCGATAGCCATCGGCCAGCTCGGCGAGCATGCTGCCCGACAGGCGCCGATACGCCACGAAGGACAGTGGCCCCAGGGATGGAGAAATGACCGGCGTCGCAATGCGCGAAAGATCGATCACCATCAGCAGGATGGTGTCGCTGCCATTGCTCGCGATGGTCGACCAGGCCGAGCTCTGGCCCGTGGCCGGGTCTGTGAGGGTCGGCCGGTAGCTCCCACCAGGAATAAAATCGCTGAAGTGCCGCAGGCCGTCATAGCCGACCTGACCGGCGGCCATGCCGGCTTCGATGCCGGCGAGGGCGGCTCCCGATCTGGAGACGATATAGGCGCCGTCGAAATCGGCGAGCTGGCTGCGCAGGCGGGCGAATGCGGTCTGCAAACTGATGTGCGGCGCCGGTCCGCGTAGCGTCTCCTGGAGCTCTCCGGCAATGGCCAGTCTTTCCAGCCGCAATTCGCTCGAACGGATCTGATTGTTGAAAGCCGCCTCGATACGCTCGCGCTGGCGCTGGGCTTCGAGTCGGTTGGCCTCCCGCGTGATCGCGACCACCACGGCGGCGCCCGCGGCCATGAGGAGCAGGAAGGCGCAGCCCAGCGTCGCGACGGTGCTCGCGAACATGCGCGCGGATGAACCCGCGTTCGTCATCTTCGCGTTGGCAAATACAGACATGCGACGCCCGGCTTCCGTCCTTCTCCTCGACCTAACTGCCGAAATGTTGATATCCCGTTGCCTCGAACCGCAAATTCGCTCGCGAGTTCAGGTCGAACCGGGGCCGTAAGGCGGGCGTGGGATCGCCATATGGGCTGCCCTGAGCGCGGCCGACCAGCGTTCACGCAAGTCATGGAAATAGGGCTCGCCCGCCTCGATCCGGTGGTTGAGCTCGAAGTCGTCGGCATCGCGGCGCATGACGATCAAGTCGATCGGCAGGCCGACACCGAGATTCGAGCGCATCGTCGAATCCATCGAGATCAGCCCGACCTTCAGCGCATCGTAGAGATGGGTCTTGAAGGTGACGGCGCGGTCGAGGATCGGCTTGCCGTATTTGTGCTCGCCGATCTGCAGGAAGGGCGCATCCATGCCGCATTCGATGAAGTTGCCGGCGCTGTAGATCATGAAGAGCCGCATCGGCTGGCCCTTGATCTGCCCGCCGAACAGCAGGGAGAGCTCGAATTTCACGCCGGCCTCCTCGAGCGCCGGGCCATCGATGTCGCGAACATGGCGGACGCAGCGCCCGACGAACTGGGCGGCGCGGAACATGGTGCTGGCGTTCTGCAGCGTCTCGATCTCGCCGGTCTCGGGGTTCGGCAGCCCCTCGTGCAGGAAGCTGACGATCGATTGCGTGATCGAGAGGTTGCCGGCCGTCGTCAGCCCGAAACTGCGGTCGCCCGGCCAGTTGAAGACATGGAGCTTGCGGAAGGTCGAGATGTCATCGAGCCCGGCATTGGTGCGGGTGTCGGCGATCATCACCAGCCCGTCCTGCACGAGGATTCCGGCGCAATAGGTCACGGTTGCGGTCCTTCAATCGTTTCCTGTGGCCGATGGCGGAGCTGTGCCGAGATGTTCGGCCTATTGGCTCGCCTGGCGGCTGCCGGCGTCCCGGGCCGTGACGAGAACGTTGAGGCTCTCGTTTCCGCCACCCTGGCGGGAACCCCGTACCGGGGCCGCATCGGCATAGTCCAGCCCTACCGCGACACGCACATGCGTGTCGATGGGGCACAGGCCGTTGACGCTGTCGAAGCCGATCCAGCCATAGCCGTCGAGATGGATCTCGGCCCAGGCATGGGCGCCGCTGCCGCTCGGAAAGCTGTCCGATTGCGCGACATAGCCCGAGACATAGCGGGCCGGCTGCCCGAGATGGCGGGCGCAGGCCATGAAGACATGGGCGATGTCCTGCGCGATCGCCTCGCCCGCCGCGAAGGCGGCCGGCGCGCCGACGCCGGTGCGCCCGCTGGCGTCGATACAGGTCATGCGCTCGCCAAGCGCCGCCATCAGCGCATGCATCTGCGACAGCGGCGTACCGGCGCCGGCAGCGGTTTCCTCGGCAAAGGCGCGCAGCGCATCGTCCTGCGCAGTGAGCAGCGTATCGCGCTGGTAGACCTCGCAGGGCACGCGTTCGAGCCCGCCGCGGACGACGCCGGCAAGGTCGAGGGTCTCGATTAGCCCGTCGATCCGGATCGCGAGCGCCGAGATCGGCCCGTCGGCATAGAATGTGTGTACGATGTTGCCATGCGCGTCCTGTCCGGCCCGCAGGCGCCCGTCGATGCTGGGCTCGATCCGCCAGGACATCACGTGCTGGCCGTCATGATCGCGCGGCGTCAGGCGCAGGATCTGCGTGATGTGCCGGGCCGGCTCGGCATAGTCGTAGCCGATCGCGTGGGAAATCCTGATCCGCATGAGTTTCGGCCGTCCCGGGTGCCTGTGTCGTTGTTATTCTGTTGACCTGCCGCTGTCCGGCGAGGCGAGCGGGTCACTGCAGATACTGTTCGAAGATGGTGGTGCTGAGGCCGTTGTTCTCGGTGATGAAATCTTCGATGAATTCGTGCAGCCCGTGCTGGAAGACACCTTCGATGCGAGTGCTGCTGAGGTTCGCCAGCGTCTTGCGGGCCTGGCGCTGGGCCGGGCCCTGGCGGCCATAGGCATCGCCCAGCGCGTCGAGGAAGCGCGAGATGTTCTCGTAGCAGGCGGCCAGCGAGCGCGGCATGCGGCGGTTCAGGATGAGCAGGTCGGCGATCAGGATCGGCTTCACCGCCTCGCGATAGACCCAGTGATAGGCGGTCAGCGCCGAGACCTCGCGCAGCACCGTGGTCCACTGGAAATAGTCGAGCGAGCCACCGACTTGCTCGTTGGCCGGCAGCAGCACATGGTATTTCACGTCGAGGATGCGGGCGGTGTTGTCGGCGCGCTCGATATAGACGCCGAGACGCGAGAACCAGTAGCTGTCGTCACGCAGCATCGTGCGATAAGCCGAGCCGTCGAAGACCAGCGAGACATTCTTCACCCAATCGAGAAAGCGAGCGAATTCTTCGCGATCCATGCGCTTCTTCTCAAAGCGCTGGAGTTCCAGCCAGGCGCCGTTGAGCGCGTCCCACATCTCCGAGGTCAGCGCCGTGCGCACGGCGCGGGCGTTGGAGCGCGCCTGGGCGAGGCAGTTGCGGATCGAGGACGGGTTGTCCGGGTGGAAGGTCAGGAAGTCGCAGACATTGCGCTCGTTGGCCTCGCCATAGGCGGCGGCGAACTCGTCCTCGCAGCCGGCGGTGGAGACTGCGCTCTGCCATTCGGTGCCGGCGCCGCCATAGGTCGAGGGCAGGTTGGTCAGGCGGGTCGTCGCGTCGAGGATGCGGGCGAGATATTCGGCCCGCTCGACATAGCGGGAGACCCAGTAGAGGCTGTCTGCGGTGCGCGAGAGCATGGTCAGCGAGGGCCTTTCCGCAGCGTGGCAGGCGATGTCCGGGAGATGCGAAGCCGGCGTGCGTCAGGGTCCATCATGCGTCGAGCACCCAGGTGTCCTTGGTGCCGCCGCCCTGGCTGGAGTTGACCACGAGCGAGCCTTCCTTGAGGGCCACCCGCGTCAGTCCGCCCGGCACGCAGGAAATGCCGTTGGCGCCAGAGAGCACATAGGGGCGAAGGTCGACATGGCGCGGCGCCACGCCCGAGGCGACGAAGGTGGGGCAGGTGGAGAGCGCCAGCGTCGGCTGGGCGATGAAGCCTTCGGGGCTCGCCTTGAGCTTGCGGCGGAAAGCCTCGATCTGGGCCTTGTTGGCGTGGGGGCCGACCAGCATGCCGTAGCCGCCTGAGCCGTTGACCTCCTTGACGACGAGCTTCTCGAGATTGTCGAGCACATAGGCGTTGGCCTCCGGCTCGCGGCAGCGCCAGGTCGGGACGTTCTTCAGGATCGGCTCCTCGCCTGTGAAGAACTTCACGATCTCCGGCATGTAGCTGTAGACCGCCTTGTCGTCGGCGACGCCGGTGCCGACCGCATTGGCCAGCGTGACGTTGCCGGCCTTGTAGGCGCCGATGATGCCGGGCACGCCGAGCACGGAATCGCTACGGAAGACGAGCGGGTCGATGAAGTCGTCGTCGATGCGCCGGTAGATCACGTCGACGCGCTTCGGTCCCTGCGTCGTGCGCATGTAGACGACGTCGTCCTTCACGAGCAGGTCCGAGCCCTCGACCAGCTCGACGCCGAGCTTGTCGGCCAGGAAGGAGTGCTCGTAGAAGGCCGAATTATACTGGCCGGGCGTGAGCAGGCAGATCGTCGGGTCGGAGGGAGCGCTGCGCGGCGCGACCGAGCGCAGAGTCGCCAGCAGCTGGTCGGGATAGTTGTCGACCGGCGCGACGCGGTGCGTGGCGAAGAGCTCGGGGAAGAGCCTGAGCATCACCTCGCGGTTCTCCATCATGTAGGAGACGCCGGAGGGCGTGCGGGCATTGTCCTCGAGGACATAGAAGGTGTCGGCGTCGACCCTGACCACGTCGATGCCGGCGATGTGGCAATAGACGCCGTGCGGCACCTTGAAGTCGACCATTTCAAGCTGGTAGCAGGCGTTGCGATAGACCAGATCGGGCGGGATGATGCCAGCCTTCAGGCATTCCTTCGGACCGTAGACATCGGCCAGGAACATGTTGAGCGCGGTGACGCGCTGGCGCAGGCCCTTTTCCAGCTTGGTCCATTCCGGCTTGGTCAGCACGCGCGGAATGATGTCGAAGGGGATCAGGCGTTCGGTGGATTCCTCGTCGCCATAGACGGCGAAGGTGATGCCGATGCGCCGGAAGAACAGCTCGGCCTGCGAGCGCCGCAAGGCCAGCATTTCGGGCGGAGCTTCCTTCAGCCAGCGATCGAGCGCGTCATAGGCCGGCCTCAACTCCTGCCCCGAGCCAGTCATCTCGTCGAACGCAACCATGCGGCTGTCTTCCCCGTTTTCGGCAGCCTATGCGCATTCGCTGGCGTTCGGGAAGGGGGGAGCCAGTCGGCCTGGCGGGCAAGCATGCCTATTCCTTAGGCAAAGGGCGGCCTGCAGGCTTGGCGAATAGTCTAACGGGATCGATCCTGCGAATGCCGGTCAGGCGCCCGGCTCGCCTTGCTCGCGGAGCCAGAGGCGCAAGGCCTCGGCATTGTTGCGGGTCTCGTCGCTGGCGGCGTAGAGCAGAGTCACCGGTCCTTCGGCAAGCTTTTGCCTGAGGGTTGCGAGCGCGGCCTGTGCGGCCTCTTCACCCAGCTCGGCCGCATAGACGGCGCAAAAGGCATCCCAGCGGTCGGGGTGGCCGTGGAACTCGCGGCGCAGTGCATCGCTCGGGGCGAGATCCCGGAGCCAGAGGTCGATTCTGTCCTTGCCGATGCCGCGCGGCCAGAGCCGGTCGACGAGAATGCGCGTGCCGTCCTGAGGGCTGGCGGGTTCGTAGATGCGCTTGATCGAGAGCCGTGCCATGCCATCCCCTCCGCTCAGCCGTCGATCAGCCCCAGGCTGCGGAAGCTGGCATGGCCGTCGCGGCCGACGATGATGTGATCGTGGATGGCGATGCCGAGCGGCTTTGCGATATCGACGAGCTCACGCGTCATCCGCATGTCGGCGCCCGAAGGGGTCGGGTCGCCGGAAGGGTGATTGTGCATCAACCTGTGCTGCAAAGGAAAGTTGTTATATTTCAAAGCGTTGGTTATGTTTGTGAGTGAGGTGGTGCCGGTGTTTGGTGTCTGTAAGGGAGTGCGATTCGTGAATATCCCGACAAGGCCTGCCCGATCCCGCTGAGGCATTTTGATGCTTGAAAGGTACCGTTTTTCAGGCGCCAGGCGCAACGAACTTCTCACCGCAAGTGCTCCTCTCGAACGGGAAAGGGATTAAGACGGTCGTAGGACAGACGCGCCCTGGTGATAGGGGGCGCTCCCAACACTCAGTCGGCTTGACGTTCCCCCTTTATATCGTCGAACGGGAGGAACCTGGTTCGCTGGCACGAAACCAAATTGGAACGATCCCAGCGGTCGAGTTCGTCGAGCGGGTACAAGACTGCCTTGCCGATCTTGATGAATGATGGGCCGATCCTCTTGCATCGCCAGTTTCGGAAGGTGCCTTCACTGATTTGGTTCCGGTAGCGGGCAACTACCTCGTCAAGGGTTAGGAATAAGGGGGCGGACACGGCTTCTCCCGGGGCGCATGAAATTGTGCAACAGCCTGTTGCACAATTTTGGGAGCGCCGGGCCTTGATGGGGCAGTGCGATTTGCTCGCGATCGTTGCTGAGCGACGCATGCTGCGTTTCACTTATCAGAAGGTTCGCCGGTATCGCCCTTTCCGGCGTGACCCGACATATTCAAGCAGTTGAGCCTTCTGGAGAGCGCCTATGTCACGTCGCGCGGTTTTCAGGCTCACCTGCCATACCGCTACGATCTCCTTGGCGCCGCACCGGCTTCCTTCCGCGACACGGGCCAGGAACCAACGTTGCCGGTCGCTTAGTTCTATCGGATCAGGGACATTTATTGGGTCGCGTTCAAGGACACGTTCAGGGTCATTTTTTCGCGCAGCCGTTGCCGGTCTTCCGCCGGCCGCCTCGCCGGCGGCATAGGCTTCTCTAGCTGCTGCGAGTGAAAAGCGATCCACCGGAGCGGTTAGCGCATTTGCTGCCGGGCTTTCGATCAGGCCCAGAAGGAAGGCCCTGATGACGGGCGACGAAACCACGAGGCGTAGGAAATAAACCGCGTCCGGGCCGTGTTGCGCCGAGAGCCAATGCTTGACGGTCCTCTCGCTTGCGTCGGTCTGCCGTATGAGTTGCTTGATTGCTCGATGGCTGTCCCCGTGCTCTTTGCGCAGCAACTCCGCAATGGTCTCGGCATACGTCTCTCGCCCACCAAGGACGCCCGTCCATCGGGGTGATCTCCTGCCCTTATTTGGCAACATCTTCCGTTTCCTCCGCAGTTAAACTGGTTCCAGTGCGGAGTGGCGGCCGTGGCCTGTCATGCGCTGCGGCGGTTGGTCGCCCGGACCACCGCAGTCGGAATTGGGAAGGGCGAGATGTGACGAGCCGGAAACGCTACGATGATGAGCAATCGGAGCAGCCGGAACGCCGTGTTCGGGCTGCCGAATACGTTCGCATGTCGACGGACCACCAGAAGTATTCGACAGAAAACCAGTCCGACGCGATCAAGCAATATGCCGAGACGTTTGGGATAGAAATCGTTCGGACCTATGCGGATTCCGGGAAAAGCGGCCTCAAGATAGAGGGGCGCGACGCGCTCCAGCAGCTCATCGAGGATGTGCAGGCCGGAAACACCGATTTCTCGTTGATCCTCGTCTATGACGTCAGCCGCTGGGGTCGATTTCAGGACGCCGACGAGAGCGCTTATTATGAGTATATCTGCCGCCGCGCGGGTATCGCCGTTGAATATTGTGCGGAGCAGTTCGACAACGACGGCAGTCCGGTCTCGACAATCGTCAAGGGCGTCAAGCGTGCGATGGCTGGCGAATATAGCCGCGACCTTTCGACCAAGGTGTTTGCGGGTCAGAGGCGGCTGATCGAAAAGGGCTATCGTCAGGGAGGCCCGGCGGGGTTCGGGCTTCGGCGGACCCTGATCAACGAGCACGGCGCGATCAAGGGCGTGCTTGAGCGGGGCGAGCATAAAAGCATCCAAACCGA
>JARYGW010000137.1:0-13542 GCA_033792295.1 Allobosea sp. | reverse complement strand
CCGAGAGCTTCGACATCTTCTTGTAGCGCTCCTCCATCTCGCGCACCGCCCATTTGAGGGCGACGACCGCCTTCTTGGGATCGGTGACGACGGGAGTGAGCAGATGCGGGATGCCGTCATAGACGGAAAGTTCCAGCATCTTGGGATCGACCATGATCAGCCGGCATTCCTCCGGCTTCAGCCGGTAGAGGATCGACAGGATCATGGTGTTGATCGCGACGGACTTGCCCGAGCCGGTGGTGCCGGCGACGAGCAGGTGGGGCATGCGGGCGAGATCGGCGATGACGGGCTCGCCGCCGATGGTCTTGCCGAGGCACAGCGCGAGCTTGTGCTTGGTCGCCTCGAAATCCTGGCTGGCCAACAGCTCGCGCAGGAAGACGGTCTCGCGCTTGCTGTTGGGCAGTTCGATGCCGATGGCGTTCTTGCCCTGCACCACCGCGACGCGCGCCGAGACTGCGCTCATCGAGCGCGCGATGTCGTCCGCCAGCGAGATCACCCGCGACGACTTCGTCCCCGGCGCAGGCTCAAGCTCGTACAGCGTCACAACAGGGCCGGGGCAGGCCTGGACGATTTCGCCCCTGACATTGAAGTCCTCGAGGACGCCTTCGAGCAGACCAGCGTTTTGCTGCAGCACCTCGACCGGCATGGTCTCATCCTGCGCCTGCGGGGGCTCGGCCAGGAATTCGATCGGCGGCAGCTGGAAGCCTGCCTGGGGCTCTTGCCGGCGGATGGGGGCCTTCCGGACGGGGGCGGCCTGGACCACCGGCGGGGCGATGACCTCATTCGGCACATCTTCGGGAAGGTCGAGATCCGGCGTCGCAACCTCTGCAGGCGCTTCGGCGACAATCGGAGGCGCACCGATCTGCAATGCGATCGGCTGCGGCGTCATCGAGACGCGCAAGTTCACCGAATAGCTCGGCCAAGGGGAGCCTGAGCGCGGAGTGGTGGCGGGCACCGAAACGACGGTTTCCGGGGCCGGCAAGGCCGGTTCCTCTGCCTCCCACGGTGCGTCATCGGGGAAGTCGTCATCCGCGAGAGCGGTTGGCATCGCCACAGGAGCGAGGGAGGAGGAGTTCGTCTCACCATCGTCGCGGCCTATTTCGGGCACGAGATCCCAGAATGCATGATCCGAGAGAAAGGCGAAGGGTGTCGGCCGCAGCTCGCTGCGGGCCTGAACCGGTGCCGGTACTTCCTCCTCCTCGGCAAACGTTGCATCGTCCTCCAGCCAGGCCTCTTCTGCCATGGCTTCAACGGGCACGGTTTCCGCGAACGTAGCGAAATCGGAGGTGGGAGGCGCCTCTTCCTGCTCGGCGAGCGACAGAGGCTCGGCGCCGTCCGGCGTGCCCCAGATTTCCTTCATCAGATGCTTCGGCGTGCGCCAGAAGCGGACGCGGGTCGAATCCGCCAGGGTCACGGCCGGCGGATGGCCACCGCTGAACAGTAGGGGAGGGCTCTGCCGGTCGGCTCCCTGCGCAGCTTGCTCCTGTCGCGCCTTGCCTGGCGCACGGGCGCGGCGGACATAGACCGGCGTGCCCGTATCCTCGGTGGAGATGGAATTCGTGGCTGCACCGGACCTTTCCGCGCAGCTTGCGCGGACGGCAGGTTCGTCTGGAGAGTGAGCCTGATACTCGCTCGGGGCGAAGCTGTTTGCTCGCTGATGACGGTCGCGTTTATACATGAGGACAGCGAACACTACGACTGACTAATCCGGTCTCCGTACGTAGATGGGCAGGGTTAACGGCGCATAAACGGATGGCCGAAGGCGGGCGCCGCGACAGCGAGGCGCCTACAGATAAGGCGGCGAGCAGGCGCTGACCACGATGCAGCGTTCCGTACCGATATTGCGGAAGCGGTGCGGCACACGGCTGTCGAAAAGATAGGCCTCGCCAGGCCCCAGGACCCGGATCTGATCGCCAACGGTGACCTCGAGCTCGCCGGAAAGCACGACACCGCCTTCATGTGAATTATGTTTGAGCATGGCGGCGCCGGTATCGGCGCCCGGCTCGTAGGATTCGTGCAGGATCTGAAGATTGTGCGCCTGGGCGTCCCCGACCTGTCGGAACGACATGTTGCCCCGGCTTTCGCCGCCATTGACCTGATGCAGGCGCGAGGTCAGGTCGATCAGGTCGTTGGCCTCGAAGAACACTCGGCCGCGCGGCGTCCGCGCCTCGTCGAAAAAATTGACCATGCTCATCGGGACGCCGTCGAGGATTTTGCGCAGCGAGGCGACGGATGGGCTGTTCCGGTTTTGCTCGATCAGCGAGATCAGGCTGTGCGTCACGCCTGAACGCGCGGCGAGCTCGCGCTGGGAAAGCCCGGCCGCCAATCTGATTTCGCGCAATCTGCCGCCGACGTCGAAACCCATGACTGCCTTTCCTCCCCCGTCCCGGCCTTCTGCGTGGCCCTGTTTGTCATGCGTTGGACGCCTGCCGGCACCTCTTGCGCCGCTCAATATTCTGAGCAATGCTAACACAAAGCCAACAAGAATATCATGCTGCGGGGAACAGGCGAGGTGGAATAATTTTCGCGATCGAAGTCGGCCGGTTAGATCAAAATACCTCATTTTCTCGACTGGGCTGTGCGCGACAGGGTTGTCCCCGCGTGCATTGATCGTCTTTTGCCCTGTCGATCTGTCCTGTTCTGTTTCCCGTAAGAATTCACTTTGAACCCAGGGGCCAGCGCGCGTCATGACACAAGCCGATACCGTATTGTTGAATGGCCGTATCTTTTGCGGCCTGACGGAAGGCTTCACCGAGGCGCTGGCGATCGCGGGAGGCAAGGTTCTGGCCGCAGGCTCGGCGACCGAGATCGCTGCGCTGCAGGGCCCGGGCACGAAGATCGTCGATCTTGCCGGACGGGTCGCTATTCCCGGTCTCAACGACGCGCATATGCACCTGCTGCCGCTCGGCCTCGCTATGAATGAGGTCAATCTGCGCCCCGAGGAAGGGGTCAATGGCATCGACGAGATTCTGCGGCGCGTCGCTGCCGCCGCCAAGGGGCGCAAGCCCGGCGAATGGGTCATCGGCCGCGGCTATGACCACAATGAGCTTGCCGAGCGTCGTCACCCGACCGCCGAGGAGCTCGACCGCGCCGCGCCGGACAATCCGGTCTACATCAAACGGACTTGCGGCCATGTCGGTGTCGTCAACAGCCGTGCCATGGCGGCGGCTGGCATCGGTCACAACACGCCAAGCCCCGATGGCGGTCTGATCGAGCGGCGCGACAACCGGCTCACGGGCTTGCTCGCCGAAAGCGCGATGCGGCTCATCGTCGAGGCGATGCCGCAGCCCCGCGCTGCCGAGCTGAAGGCCGCGATCGAGAAGGCCGGGCACTACATGCTCTCGCAGGGCTTCACCAGCGTGATGGACGCTGCGGTCGGCATGACGGCCGGCATGGCCGAACTTGAAGCTTATGAGGAGGTCGCGCGCGCCCGCACGCTGCCGGTCAGGACCTGGGTCTGCATCTACGGCAATGCCGATGGCATCGGCGACGAAGCCTATGCGGCCGGCTATCGCTTTGGCCGCGAGACCGGCCTGTTGCGCTATGGCGCGATGAAAGTTTTCGGTGACGGCAGCGCAGGCGGCCTGACCGCGGCGATGAGCGAGCCCTACCTCGTCGGAGACCCGGATAATCGGGGCATCTTCATCTATCCCGATGCGCAGATGCACGGCTATCTCGCGCATTACCACAAGCTCGGTTACCAGCTCGCCATCCATGCGATCGGCGATGCGGCGATCGAGCAGGTGCTCTCCGGCATCGAGAAGGCCGACAGTCCCGAGCAGCCGATCCGGGGACGCCGTCACCGCATCGAGCATTGCGGCTTCCTCACCGACGGTCAGCTCGCCCGCATGGCGGCGGCCGGCATCGATCCGGTGCCGCAGCCGGCCTTCATCTACGAGTTCGGCGACCTCTACGTCACCAATCTCGGCCAGGAGCGCGCCGACGCTTCCTATCCGATGCGCAAATGGCTCGCTGCCGGCTTGCATGCTGCAGCGAGTTCGGATGCGCCGGTCTGCGCCACCGACCCGTTCAAGAACCTCTTCACCATGGTCACCCGCCGAACCAAGCGCCACACCGAGATCGGCGGTGCAGAGCGCCTGAGCATGGAGGAGGCGGTTCATGCCTACACCCTGCTCGGTGCCTATACGCAGTTTGCGGAGGACAAGCTCGGGCGGCTCGTCGCAGGTCAGTTGGCCGACATCGCCGTGCTTTCGCATGACATCTTTTCGGTTCCGGTCGAGATGGTCGAGAACGAGGTGCGCTGCGACCTGACCTTGCTCGGCGGCGAGATCGTCTTCGACCGGCACGGCCAGCTCGCGGCCGCAGCGCAGTAGGAGAAGCCCATGCTGCGGCATACGCTGCAAAGGCTGCTGCTGGTCCTGCCGGTGTTGTTCGGCGTGCTGCTGATCGGTTTCCTGCTGATGCAGGTGGTACCGACGGATCCGGCGCAGGTGCGCGCCGGGCCGACGGCGACGCAGGACGTCGTCCAGGCGATCCGTGAGGAACTCGGGCTCAACCAGCCGCTCTGGAAGCAGTTCTTCATCTATATCGGCCGGCTGGCCCAGGGCGATCTCGGCGTCTCGATCATCAACAACGTTCCGGTCACGCAGGAGCTCGGCAACACCATAGGGCCGACGCTGGAGCTGATGGTCGCCTCGCTGATCTGGGCGATTCCGCTTGGCATGCTGCTCGGAACCATCGGCGCCTATTATCGTGGCTCGCTGATCGACCGCGCCATCATGGCAGTCTCTGTCGGCGGCGTTTCCCTGCCGGTCTTCTTCCTCGGCCTCGGGCTGATCTGGCTCTTCGGCTTCAAATATCCGATCCTGCCCTTCACCGGCCGCACGGGCCCGCTCTGGACCTGGGAAGGGTTGCAAGGCGTCATCCTGCCGGCGCTCACGCTCGGCGGCGTTTTCGTGGGGCCCGTGGCGCGCATGACCCGCACTTCGGTTCTCGACGAGCTGGGCGCCGACCATGTCCGGACCGCCCGTGCCAAGGGCCTCGGCGAAAGCAAGGTCGTGTTGCGGCACACACTGCGCAATGCGCTCGTGCCGGTCGTCACCTTGATCGGCCTGCAGATCGGCTTCCTGCTCGGCGGCGCGGTGGTTACGGAGACGGTGTTTTCCTGGCCCGGCATCGGGCGGCTCGCCGTCGGCGCCATCTTGTCGAGCGACCTGCCGATGGCACAGGGCACGATCATCGTGCTTTCGCTTGGCTTCATCCTCGTGAATCTCACCGTGGACGTGCTCTATGCCGTGCTCGACCCGAGAGTGAGGGGCGCGTGATGAGCTCTGCCACCAACCCGCTCTCCAGGCCCCCGAAGGCGGTGGAAGCCGCGTTGTCGACTGTCGCGGTGACCCCTGTGCGCCGGAAAACCGTACTGAGGATGCTGCTCTCCGATGTCGGCGCCTGCCTCGCGCTCGCTCTCGTCGTCCTGGCCGTCCTGGGCGCGGTCTTCGCCCCCTGGCTCGCGCCGACCGACCCTTATGGCAACGACCTCGCGAACACGCTGAAGGCGCCGGGTGAGGTGGGGCTGCTCGGCACCGACGGGCAGGGGCGGGACATGATCACCCGCCTGCTCTTCGGCCTCAGGACGACGCTGCTCATGGGTCTCGCTTCCGTGATGGTCGGTTGCTCGATCGGCGGCATCATCGGCTTCGCTGCGGCCTATTATCCGAGATTGTCCGGCCTCCTGATGCGGCTCATGGACATTTTGCTCTCCTTCCCGGCCATTCTTTTCGGCCTCGCCATCGCGGCGATCTTCGGGCCGGGGCTTCTGGCCGTCATCATCGCGCTGGCGATCGCGACCGTGCCGCTGATGGCGCGCGTGGTGCGCGGCTCGGCGCTGGTGGTGCTGCAGCAGGGCTATATCGAGGCGGCTCGCTCGCTCGGCCTGACCGATCTGCACATCATCCTGCGCTATGTGCTGCCGAACTGCCTCTCGGCGATGTTCGTGTTCATCACATTGCGCTTCGGCCAGGTGATCCTGCTCGGCGCGGCCCTGTCCTTCCTCGGGCTTGGCGCGCAGCCACCGACCGCCGAGCTCGGCGCGATGGCGGCGGACGGGCGCAACTTCCTGTTCTTCGCGCCGCATGTCTCGGTTTTGCCGAGCCTCGTGATCTTCGCAGTCGTGCTCGCCTTCAACCTGCTCGGCGACGCGCTGCGCGATGCGCTCGATCCCAAGCTGCGCAGATAGCGCCGACCTTTCGCCCATACCTGGCAATCAAGAAGCTGAAAAAAGGGGACCTGCTCGATGATCAAACGATATGCTCTGCTTCTCGCCGGCGCTGCGGGCGCGGCTCTGGCTCCTACTATGCCCGCCATGGCGCAGCAGAAGGCGCCGCTCTCGATCCTGCGCGTGATCGATGCCGACAATTACGACCCGATCCGTTCGACGGCGACGGCTGCGGCCGAGGTCATGTACATGATGGCCGACACGCTGGTGACGGTCGACTTCGACATGAAGACGATCAAGCCCGGCCTGGCCGAGAACTGGAGTGTCTCGCCGGACGGCATGACCTACACCTTCAAGCTGCGCAAGGACGTCAAGTTCTGCGACGGCCGCCCGATGACGATCGACGATGTCGTCTATTCGCTGAAGCGCTGGACCGACCCGGCCAACAAGTCGCCCGTCTCCTTCCGTGGCGGCCCGGTCAAGGACATCCGCGCCGATGGCGACTCGACACTGATCTACGAGCTGAAGGAGCCCTACAGCGACCTGCTGTTCCAGCTCGCCTTGTCCTTCGCCTCTGTGGTCGACAAGAACACGGTCGAGAAGCTCGGCCAGAACTTCGGCGTCCAGGGTTTCAACGGCACCGGCCCCTATTGCTGGGTGAAATGGACGCCGCGCCAGGAGCTCGTGCTCAAGAAGAACCCCTATTACAGCTGGGGCCCGCCGATCTACAAGGACCCGAAGCCGCAGATCGAGGACATCGTCTGGAAGGTCATTCCTGAATCGAACACGCTGATGGCCGCGATCCAGGCCAAGCAGGCCGACGTGACCTATTACATGCCCTATATCGCGCTCGATACGATGCAGCGCATTCCCGGCATGACGGTGCAGCGGCAGGAAAACTACATCTACGACATCTTTATGGGCTTCAAGGTCGACAAGCCCGTTTCGAAGGATCCCGCGATCCGCGAGGCGGTCAACATGGCGGTCGACAAGCAGGCCATCGCCAAGGCGATCTTCTTCGGCAAGGGCACGGCGCTGCCTTCGCTGCTCAATCCGGCGGTGCTCGATTATGACAAGGACACTGCCGCGAAGATGCCGAAGCATGACCCCGCCGGCGCCATCAAGGTGCTGGAGGCGGCCGGCTGGAAGCCGGGTGCCGACGGCATCCGCGAGAAGGATGGTCAGAGGGCGACCTTCACCGTCTATGGCATCCGCAACGACGTGAACCCGCGCATCTCCGAGGCGATGCAGGCGGATCTGCGCAAGGTCGGCATCGACCTCAAGATCCAGCTCTGGGATGCCACCGTCGCCTGGGGCAAGCTCGCGACGCAGGAGTTCGACGCCTTTTACATGTCCTATCCCTATGTGACGGCCACCGAGGCGCTGAACCTCTATTTCGCCAGCCGTCAGGTGCCGACTCCCAACCGCATGAACTGGAAGGACCCGAAGACTGACGAGCTGCTGAAGGCGGCCGCGACCGCCACCGACGAAAAGGTGCGCAAGGAAGCGATCGGCACTGTCCAGATGCAGCTCACCGACGCCAATGTCTGGGTGCCGCTGGCCTCGCAGCCGCTCTGGGTCGTGGCCGGCGATCGCCTCGAAGGTGTGCGGGCCCACGGCATTTACGGCGCCGGTCTCTACAAGGGCCTCGACATCAAGCTGAAGCGTTGAACGAGCGGGCGCCGCGCAGACCAAGCCGCGCGGCGCTCCTTCTATGCCTGTCGGGAGGGAGCAAACATCATGACGGTCACGGTCATCAGGAACGCCGACGTCGTTGTCGCCTGGGACGCGAACGCATCCCGCCACGTCTATCTGCACGACGCCGACGTCGCCTTCGAGGACGGCTCGATCCGCTTCGTCGGCAAGCGCTATGAAGGCCAGGCGGATGAGACCGTCGACGGGCGCGGGCGCATGGTGATGCCCGGCCTCGTGAACATCCACTCGCATCCGTCGAGCGAGCCGTTGAACAAGGGTTTCCTCGACGAGCTCGGTTCGCCCGCCCTCTACAATTCCTCGCTCTACGAGTTCATGCCGATCCTGCGGCCGGACGCCGAGACCGTCCCGGATTGCGTTCAGGTTGCCTATTCGGAGCTGTTGCTCTCGGGCGTCACCACGGTCGCCGACCTGTCGGTTGCCCACCCCGGCTGGCTCGACCTTGCTGCGAACAGCGGCCTGCGGGTCTGTCTCTCGCCGATGTTCCGCTCGGCGCGCTGGTACACGAAGAACGGCTATGTCGTCGAATACGAATGGGACGAGAAGGCCGGGCAGGCGGCGATGGCCCAGGCGCTCGATCTGGTTGAGCAGGCGGGCAGGCATCCCTCCGGCCGGCTCTTCGGCATGGTCTGCCCGGCGCAGATCGACACCTGCAGCGAGGGGCTGATCAGGGACAGCTACGCCGAGGCGAAGCGCCGCGACCTACCCTGGCAGATCCACGCCGCCCAATCGACGGTCGAGTTCCACGAGATCACGCGCCGCCATGGCGTCTCGCCGATCCAGTGGCTGGAGAAGCTCGGCGTGCTGGGCGACAGCAGCATCATCGGCCATGCCATTTTCCTCGACGACTATCCGCGCGTTGCCTGGCACAGCCGGCGTGATCTCGCTTTGCTCGCGGAGACCGGGACGCGTGTCGCGCATTGCCCGACGGTGTTCATGCGCCGCGGCATCGCGCTCGACGATTTCGGACGCTATAGCCGCGCCGGCGTCCGGATCGGGCTCGGCACCGATACCTATCCGCACAATATGCTCGAGGAGATGCGCCATGCCGGCTACGTCGCCCGGCTGATGGCGGAGAGCCCGCGCACGCTGACCACGACGGATCTGTTCGAGGCGGCGACCACGGCGGGCGCCGCCGCACTCGGTCGTGACGACATCGGCCGTCTGGAAGCGGGCACGAAGGCGGACCTCGTCCTTGTCGATCTCGACCATCCGATGATGCAGCCGCACCGTGATCCGGTCCGCAGCTTGGTCTATGCCGCGGCTGAGCGTGCCGTCGACCGCGTCTATGTCGATGGCCGGCTGGTGGTGCGGGATGGAACCGTTCTGACGATGGACTATCCCGCCGCCGCGCGGCGCCTGCATGAAGGACAGAAGCGGACCGAGGCTGCCGCGCCGCAGAACGACTGGGCGAAGCGCCCGGTCACCGACTACTCGCCGCTGACCTTCCCGAAGGGCTAGAGACCGCCCCGAGGCGAGCCCGGGATGATCTCGTCGGCCGGAAGCGGGTGGCTGGTGCTCCGCGTGATCAGCGACCGCGGGAGGCGGTGCGCCGCCTCTCAATAGGTTTCCGGCACATACATCTCGTCTGGCACGGGATGGCGCAGATAATCCGGGTTGCGCACGCGCGCAGGCAGGACGATCTCCGTCTTCGGCACGTCCTCATACGGGATCTGGCCGAGCAGGTGCGAGATCATGTTCAGGCGGGCGCGCTTCTTGTCGACTGCCTGCACCACCCACCATGGCGAATGCTCGGTATGGGTACGCTCCAGCATCTCTTCCTTGGCGCGGGTGTAGTCTTCCCAGTGCACCCGGCTTTCGAGGTCCATCGGCGAGAGCTTCCACTGCTTCAGCGGATCCTCGATGCGCATGCGGAAGCGGAACTCCTGTTCCTCATCGGTGATCGAGAACCAGTATTTGATCAGGACGATGCCCGAGCGCACCAGCATATGCTCGAAATCGGGAACCGAGCGGAAGAACTCCTCCAACTCGTCGGGAGTGCAGAATCCCATGACGCGCTCGACGCCGGCGCGGTTGTACCAGGAACGGTCGAACAGCACCATTTCGCCCGCCGTCGGCAGATGCGGGACATAGCGCTGGAAATACCACTGGTTGCGTTCGCGCTCGGTTGGCGCGGGCAGGGCGACAACGCGGCAGACGCGGGGGTTGAGCCGCTGCGTGACGCGCTTGATGGCACCGCCCTTGCCGGCGGAGTCGCGGCCCTCGAACAGTACGACGACCTTGAGTTTCTTGTACTGAACCCAGTCCTGCAGCCGCACCAGTTCGTGCTGCAGCCGGAAGAGCTCGCGGAAATAGACCCTGCGGTCGAGCGTCTTGCCGTTTGGGCCTTCCAGCCCCTCCGCAACGAGCTCGTCGAGGCGATCATCCTCGATCTGCAATTCCAGCTCTTCGTCGAAGCTGTCGACGATCTCGTCCTTGATGCGGTCCATATGGTCGGGCGACATGATCAGCTCTCTCGTGTGGCGGGCCGGACTGTTCGGCGGCTCGATTGTGGAAATCGAACCCGGGTGTCGCAACGCCGTTCTCCGCCAGTCCGGACCCGGTCGACCCGGAATATCGCCGGCTCAAGTGACGGCGCGATGAAGGCGAGGCGCCGCTGCCACGAGGTCTGACGACGTTTCCGGTCTTCCCTGCGTCACTGACGCGTCACAGGCGAATTCGATAGTCGCGGCCCCGGCGCCTTCGGGCGCGATAACCTGCGTGTTGCCATGTCAGGCATCGCCTCTCAGCCCGGGATGGCTGGTCAAGCGCCCCAAAAGGGCCCGAAGCTCGATCAAAAGACCAGTCCGACCACGTTCAGATCTGCGACCTGCCTTCAATGCCGCTTGCCAGCCCGAGCTATCCGGCTGGTCTCTATCGTTTCGTCGACCGCGAATACCTGATCATCAGCGACGAGACCGATCCGGAGCTGATCCGTCATCATCTGCCCGAGCCGCTGATGACGATCGCGGAGCCGGTGGGGCATTACGAATGGATCAAGATGCCGGATTCCTCCGGCTTCGGCAGCTATACCGAGAGCGGCATCGTCATCCCCCGCAAATTCGGGGAGGAGGAGGTCAGCTTCGTCTCGCAGATGTATCTCGACGTCGAGCCGCCGATCGCGGCCGGGCGCGAGATCTGGGGCTTTCCCAAGAAATACGCTTGTCCCAGGCTCGAGATCGTCAAGGACACGCTGACCGGGACGCTCGAATATGCCGGCCAGCAGGTCGCCATCGGCACGATGGGCAACAAGCATGAGAGTCTCGCCGGCAACGGCGATCCTGACCAAGACCCAGGTCAATCTGAAGGTTATTCCCGGCGTCGACGGCGAGTCCGAGATCTGCCAGCTCGTCGCGCTCAACCTGACCGACGTCACGGTCAAGGGCTCCTGGATCGGCCCGGGGCGCCTGCATCTCGTCCCGCACGTCAACGCACCCGTTGCCGATCAGCCGGTGCGCAAGGTCCTCGCCGCGCATCATTTCATCGCCGACCTCACCCGCCCCTTTGGCCGCAAGATTCACGACGACATGAAGTAGCCACTTCGGCGACGGGACGGTCTTATGGGCGGCCGCGGGAAACGCTCGCCCTGAATTCAGCTTCGCAACGATTGCCCGGCCGCGGTGACGCGGCCGGGCGTGACGGCGTCAGAGCAGGTCGAAACGGTCGAGGTTCATCACCTTGGTCCAGGCCGCGACGAAGTCCCGCACGAACTTGTCGTTGGCATCGGTGCTGGCATAGACCTCGGCCAGTGCGCGCAGGATCGAGTTCGAGCCGAAGACGAGATCGGCGCGCGTACCGGTCCATTTCGGCGCACCGGTCTTGCGGTCGCTGCCCTCGAACACATCCTTGGCTTCGGAGACGGCCTTCCACTGCGTGCCCATGTCGAGCAGGTTGACGAAGAAGTCGTTCGTCAGCACGCCCGGCCGCTCGGTGAGGACGCCGTGCTTCGAGCCATCGGCGTTGATGTCGAGCGCGCGCAGGCCGCCGATCAGTACGGTCAGCTCCGGCCCTGTCAGCGTCAGGAGCTGCGCCCTGTCGATCAGCGCCACTTCGGCGAGGACCTTGGTTCCGGCCTTTTGGTAGTTGCGGAAGCCGTCGGCGGCCGGTTCCATGACCGAGAAGGCATGGATGTCCGTCTGCTCCTGCTTGGCGTCTGTGCGCCCCGGCGTGAACGGCACGATGACGGCATGGCCAGCGGCTTTCGCCGCCTGCTCGACGCCGGCATTGCCGGCCAGCACGATCAGGTCGGCCAGCGAGACACGCTTGTCGCCGTCGACTTCCTTGTTGAAGGCGCGCCGGATGCCGTCCAGCACCTCGATCACTCTGGCGAGCTGTGCGGGCCGGTTGACCTCCCAGTCCTTCTGCGGAGCCAGGCGGAGACGCGCGCCATTGGCGCCACCGCGCTTGTCGCCGCCGCGGAAGGTCGAGGCCGAGGCCCAGGCGGTGCCGACCAGCTCCGAGACCGAGAGGCCCGAAGCCAGGATCTTGACCTTGAGGGCCGCGGCATCGGTTTCGTCGATCAGCGGATGGTCGACGGCCGGGACGACGTCCTGCCAGATCAGCTCTTCTTTCGGCGCTTCAGGGCCGAGATAGCGCGAGCGCGGGCCGACATCGCGATGGGTCAGCTTGAACCAGGCGCGGGCGAAGGCATCGGCGAAGGCCTGTGGGTTTTCCAGGAAGCGGCGCGAGATCTTCTCGTAGATCGGGTCGACACGCAGTGAAATATCCGTCGTCAGCATGCGCGGCTTCTGCTTTCGCGAAGGGTCATGCGCCAGCGGAATGACGTCTGGCGCGTCCTTGGCCTCCCACTGGATGGCCCCGGCCGGGCTGCGGGTCTGCACCCACTCGTATTTGAACAGGTTCTCGAAGAAGAAGTTGCTCCACTGCGCGGGCGTCTGCGTCCAGGTAACCTCGATGCCGCTGGTGATCGCATCACCGGCCGAGCCCGAGCCATAGGTGCTGACCCAGCCAAGACCCTGAGCCTCCATATCCGCGGCCTCGGGAGCGGGGCCGAGATGGTCGGCCGCGCCGGCGCCATGCGTCTTGCCGAAGGTATGGCCGCCTGCGATCAGCGCGACGGTTTCCTCGTCGTCCATCGCCATACGGGCAAAGGTTTCACGAATGAAGGCCGCCGCGCTGAGCGGATCGCCGTTGGCATTTGGACCTTCGGGGTTGACGTAGATCAGCCCCATCTCGGTGGCTCCGAGTGGATTGTCGAACTTTTCCAGCGCGCGATGGGCGAGCCATTCGCCTTCCTCGCCCCAGCTGATGTCGAGGTCCGGTTCCCAGCTGTCCTCGCGACCGCCCGCGAAGCCGAAGGTCCGGAAGCCCATGGTTTCCAGCGCCACGTTGCCGGTGAGAATCATCAGGTCGGCCCAGGAAATCCTCTGCCCGTATTTCTGCTTGATCGGCCAGAGCAGGCGACGCGACTTGTCGATGTTGACGTTGTCCGGCCAGCTGTTGAGCGGGGCGAAGCGCTGCTGGCCCCGGCCGCCGCCGCCGCGCCCGTCTGCGAGGCGATAGGTGCCGGCCGCATGCCAGGCCATGCGGATCATCTGCGGGCCGTAATTGCCGAAATCCGCCGGCCACCAATCCTGCGAATCGGTCATCAGCTTGCGCAGGTCGTTCTTCAGTGCCTGATAGTCGAGCTTGCC
>JARYGW010000136.1:0-13771 GCA_033792295.1 Allobosea sp. | reverse complement strand
AGCACCGATTTCCGCGAGACCGAGGTCCAGCAGCCGAAGCAGGCGGCGACCTTGTCCTTGGTGATCAGCTCGCGCGCCTTCTCGGCGAAGAGCGGCCAGTTCGAGGCCGGGTCGACCACCACGGCCTCGAGCTTCTTGCCGAGCAGGCCGCCCTTCTTGTTCTGCTCCTCGATGAGCATGAGCATGACGTCCTTCAGCGTCGTCTCGGAGATCGCCATCGTTCCCGACAGCGAATGAAGGATGCCGACCTTGATGGTCTCCTGCTGTGCCGCCGCCGGCCGCCAGGAGGATCCGAGGAAAGCGGCGCCGGCCAGGGCCGTGCCGAGAAACTCACGACGATTGCTGCTCACGGACATCTCCCGAAGGAATGCTGGTTGGCAGTGTCCCCGCGACACTGACGGGTTCAAAGGCCCGTAAAACAAGCTTCGCAAGCGATGTGCCAACGCCCTGTGCGGCCCGTGCAGGCCTGTGGAAACGGCCCTTTATGGCGGCTTCGATCGGCTTGGAGCGGTACGGGTGAATGGCTGGCGAGTTCGTGGTCGCTGCCGTAACGGCGGCCTGTTTTTTGAGCAAAATGACTTGATTCGCGTCACTGTCTATTCTTTAGGCGGGCACGCGGCGGCTGGGTGCAGCGCAGGCCGCGGCCCGGCGACAATCCTGGGCCGGGGCGACCCGTTCCCGTGGCGACCCTGGAATTCCTATAGGATTCCTATTTTGAAGCCCTCCCGCTCATCTCGAACGGATATGCCGCGCACCCGATAATTCCAGGCAAGGACGATCTCGCTGTCTGCCTCGCTTTCGCCTCGAAAGTGCGGCGGCGACCGATCGGCGCGTGCAACGTCTCGGCTGGAAGGGCCACGACAATGGATTTCGTCATGATCGGGCTGGGCCTGGCCTTCTTCGCGGTCACCTTCGCCTATGTCGCCGCTTGCGACGCGCTTTGAGCCAGGAATCCCGCAGATGCTCGTTGATTATCTCCTCGGTGGGGCCGTGACGGCGATCCTGCTCGTCTACCTCACCTATGCGCTGCTCCGCCCCGAGCGGTTCTGACTGCGCCTCGCGCAACCGGAAGCTTTTGCCATGACTCTCAACGGCTGGATCCAGATCCTCGTCTTCTGCGCCATCGTCGTCGCGCTTGCGAGGCCGCTAGGCGGCTACATGACGCGCGTCTTCAATGGCGAGCGCACCCTCCTTTCGCCCTTGCTCGCGCCGGTCGAGCGCGGACTTTACGCGCTCGCCGGCACGGATGAGCGGGAGGAGCAGCATTGGACCGCCTATGCGGTCGGCCTGCTGCTGTTCAACCTCGCAGGACTTGCCCTGCTCTATGCGCTCCAGCGTTTCCAGGGCCTGTTGCCGCTCAACCCCGATGGTATGGCGGCGGTCTCGCCCGATCTCGCTTTCAACACCGCCACGAGCTTCGTGACCAACACGAACTGGCAGAATTACGGCGGCGAGAGCACCATGTCCTATCTGACGCAGATGCTCGGCCTGACGGTGCAGAACTTCGTCTCGGCCGCGACCGGCATCGCGATCGCCATTGCGTTGATCCGCGGCTTTGCGCGCGCTTCCGCCCGGACGGTCGGCAGTTTCTGGGTCGATCTCACCCGCGCCACGCTCTATGTGCTGCTGCCGCTCTGCGTCGTGCTGACCCTGGCCTATGTCGCGCTCGGCATGCCGCAGACGCTTGATGCCGCGGTGACGGCCACCACGCTGGAAGGCGCGCAGCAGACGATAGCGCGCGGGCCGGTGGCCTCGCAGGTCGCGATCAAGATGCTCGGTACCAATGGTGGTGGCTTCTTCAACGCCAACGCCGCCCACCCCTTCGAAAATCCCGATGCCATCACCAACATGCTGCAGATGGTCTCGATCTTCGCGATCGGGGCGGCGCTCACCAATGTCTTCGGCCGCATGGTCGGGCGCGAGAGCCAGGGCTGGGCGATCCTCGCCAGCATGGGCGTGCTCTTCATGGCCGGCGTGGTCGTCTGCTACTGGGCCGAGGCCGCGGGCAACCCGCTCGTCCAGGCGCTCGGCCTGCAGGGTGGGAATCTGGAGGGCAAGGAGGTCCGCTTCGGCCTGCCGCTCTCGGCGCTCTTCGCCGTCGTCACCACCGCGGCTTCCTGTGGCGCGGTCAATGCCATGCATGGCAGCTTCACCGCGCTCGGCGGGCTGATCCCGCTGATCAACATGGAACTCGGCGAGGTCATCGTCGGCGGCGTCGGCGCCGGCTTCTACGGCATCGTGCTCTTCGTCGTGCTGGCGATCTTCGTTGCCGGGCTGATGGTCGGCCGCACGCCGGAATATCTCGGCAAGAAGATCGAAGCCAAGGAGGTCAAGATGGCGATGCTCGCCGTGCTCTGCCTGCCGGCCGGCATGCTGATCTTCACCGCCATTGCCGCCGTGCTGCCCAGCGCCGTCGCCAGCGTCGGCAACGGCGGCCCGCACGGCTTCTCCGAGATCCTCTACGCCTACACCTCGGCTGCTGCCAACAACGGCTCGGCCTTCGCCAGCCTGTCCGGCAACACGCTCTGGTACAACCTCACCCTCGGCATCACCATGCTGGTGGGCCGCTTCCTGGTCATCATCCCGGCGCTCGCCATCGCCGGTTCGCTCGCCGCGAAGAAGTCGGTGCCCGCCTCCGCCGGCACCTTCCCGACCGACGGCCCGCTCTTCGTGGGGCTCCTCGTCGGCGTCATCCTGATCGTCGGCGGCCTGACCTTCTTCCCCGCGCTCGCGGTCGGTCCGATCGTCGAGCATCTGGCGATGCTTGCCGGACAGAGCTTCTGAGGAGGTGGCCTATGTCGAGTTGCCTTCGCCAACTGCGCCGCGAGGCCCTGCCGTCCCGCCACCCGGAAAGTGGCGGACTGAGCGGGACGCCGCGCCGCTCCTCCACCCTCGTTCTCGCTGCGACGGCCGGGCTCGGTGCGCTCGCGCTGGTCGCATGGGCGCTGATCGCCCTGTTCGCCGGCGCCTGACCGGCGTCGGCCTGCCTTTTCGCCGGAGTCTCTCATGAGCCAGTCCAAATCCGCGAGCCTGATCGACGCTCGCATCCTCGTCCCCGCGCTCGGCGACGCCGTCCGCAAGCTCGATCCGCGCAGCCTCGCCCGCAACCCGGTGATGTTTGTCGTTGCTGTGGTCTCGCTGCTGACGACCGTTCTCTTCCTGAAGGATCTCGCCAGCGGCGGCGCCAATCTCGGCTTCACCTTCCAGATCGTCCTCTGGCTCTGGTTCACGGTGCTCTTCGCCAATTTCGCGGAAGCGGTCGCGGAAGGCCGGGGCAAGGCGCAGGCCGATTCGCTGCGCAAGACCCGCGCGGAAACGCAGGCCAAGCTGCTTTCGGGCGAGGATCGCAGCCAGTTCCGGCTCGTGCCCGGCACCTCGCTCAAGGTTGGCGACGTCGTGCTGGTCGAGGCCGGCGACATCATCCCCTCCGATGGCGAGGTCATCGAGGGCGTCGCCTCGGTCAACGAGGCCGCGATCACCGGCGAATCCGCTCCTGTCATCCGCGAATCCGGCGGCGACCGCTCGGCTGTGACCGGTGGCACGCAGGTGCTCTCCGACTGGATCCGCGTGCGCATCACCGCCGCGGCGGGCTCGACCTTCATCGACCGGATGATCGCGCTGGTCGAGGGCGCCGAGCGCCAGAAGACGCCCAACGAGATCGCGCTCAACATCCTGCTCGCCGGCATGACGCTGATCTTCGTCCTCGCCACCGCGACGATCCCGAGCTTCGCCGCCTATGCCGGCGGCTACATCCCGGTCGTTGTGCTCGTCGCGCTGTTCGTGACGCTGATCCCGACCACGATCGGCGCGCTGCTCTCGGCCATCGGCATCGCCGGCATGGATCGCCTCGTGCGCTTCAACGTGCTCGCCATGTCCGGCCGCGCCGTCGAGGCCGCAGGCGACGTCGATACGCTGCTGCTCGACAAGACCGGCACGATCACGCTCGGCAACCGCCAGGCGACGGAGTTCAAGCCGGTTGCGGGCGTCAGCGAGCAGGAGCTTGCCGATGCGGCCCAGATCGCCTCGCTCGCCGACGAGACGCCGGAGGGCCGCTCGATCGTCGTGCTCGCTAAGGAAAAGCACGGCATCCGTGCCCGCGACATGGGCGCGCTTCATGCCAGCTTCGTGCCCTTCACGGCGCAGAGTCGGATGAGCGGCGTCGACATCGAAGGCTCCCGGATCCGCAAGGGCGCCGTCGATGCCGTGCTGAAGCATGTCGAGGACGGCACCGTCGGGACCCGCCCGGCGGCGGGCGTTGTGCGTGAGGTCCAGGCCATCGCGGCCGAGATCGCCAAGGCCGGCGGCACGCCGCTCGCCGTCGCCAGGGACGGGCGCCTGCTCGGCGTCATCCATCTCAAGGACATCGTCAAGGGCGGCGTCCGCGAGCGTTTCGCGGAACTGCGCCGCATGGGCATCCGCACGGTGATGATCACCGGCGACAACCCGATGACCGCCGCGGCGATCGCTGCCGAGGCCGGCGTCGACGATTTCCTCGCCCAGGCGACGCCGGAGAACAAGCTCTCCCTGATCCGTGAGGAGCAGGCCAAGGGCAAGCTCGTCGCCATGTGCGGCGACGGCACCAACGACGCCCCCGCACTGGCGCAGGCGGATGTCGGCGTCGCCATGAACACCGGCACGGTCGCGGCCCGCGAGGCCGGCAACATGGTCGATCTCGACAGCGATCCGACCAAGCTCATCGAGATCGTCGAGATCGGCAAGCAGCTCCTGATGACGCGCGGTGCCCTGACGACCTTCTCGATCGCCAACGACGTCGCCAAGTATTTCGCCATCATCCCGGCGATGTTCCTGGCCTTCTATCCGCAGCTCGGCGCGCTCAACGTCATGGGGCTCTCGACCCCGCAGAGCGCGATCCTCTCGGCCATCATCTTCAACGCGCTGATCATCGTCGCGCTGATCCCGCTGGCGCTGAAGGGCGTGAAGTACCGCGCTGTCGGGGCAGGCGCGCTGCTCAGCCGCAACCTGCTCGTCTACGGGCTCGGCGGCATCATCGTTCCCTTCATCGGCATCAAGGCCATCGACATGGCCGTGACCGCGCTGCACCTCGTCTAAGGAGCCGCAACCATGCTCAAGCAGATCCGCCCCGCTCTGGTGATGATCGTCGCCTTCTCGGCCATCACCGGCCTTGTCTACCCGCTGGCGATGACCGGCATCGCCCAGGCCGTCTTCCCGCGCCAGGCCAATGGCGGCCTGATCGAGAAGGACGGCAAGGTCATCGGTTCCGCCCTGATCGGCCAGAACTTCACCGGCGAGCGCTATTTCCATGGCCGTCCTTCAGCGACGGTCGGCACCGATCCGAACGATAGTTCCAAGACGGTGGACGCGCCCTACAATGCCGCGAACTCCGGCGGCTCCAATCTCGGTCCCACCAGCCAGAAGCTGATCGAGCGGATCAAGGGAGACGTGGAGAAGCTCAAGGCGGAGAATCCGGACGCTTCCATCCCGATGGACCTCGTGACCACCTCCGGTAGCGGCCTCGATCCGAACATCTCGCCGGAAGCCGCCTATTTCCAGGTCGCGCGCGTCGCCAAGGCGCGTCACGCCGACCCCGCGACCGTCAAGGCGCTGGTCGATGTCCATGTCGAGCCGCGCAAGCTCGGTGTCCTCGGCGAGCCGGTGGTCAACGTTCTGGCGCTCAACCTCGCCCTCGACGGCGCGCTGTCGCGCTGACACAAAGGCAGCGCGGCTCCTTGCTCCGCCGCTGCCCGCGAAACCGACATGCCACCCGCCGAGAACCATCGCGAGATCAGGGCCAGGCCCTCGCCGGACGCGCTGCTCGAAAGCGCCCGGCGCGAGGGGCGTGGGCGCCTGAAGATCTTCCTCGGCGCCGCACCGGGTGTCGGCAAGACCTACGAGATGCTGACCGCCGGGCGGGCGCGCAAGGCCGAGGGCGTCGATGTCGTGATCGGCGTCGTCGAGACCCATGGCCGCAAGGAGACGCAGGCGCTGGTCGACGGCTTCGAGATCGTCCCGCGCCGGAGCGTCGACTATAAGGGCCGCGCACTCGGGGAGATGGATCTCGACGCTATCCTCGCGCGGCGACCCGCGCTGGTGCTGGTCGACGAGCTCGCCCACACCAACGTCCCCGGCAGCCGGCATCCCAAGCGCTATCTCGACGTCGAGGAGCTGCTCTCGCGGGGCATCGACGTCTACACCACGCTCAACATCCAGCACGTCGAGAGCCTGAACGACGTCGTCGCGCAGATCACCCGTATCCGCGTGCGCGAGACCGTTCCGGATTCGATCGTCGACCGTGCCGACGACATCGAGGTCATCGACCTGACCCCGGCCGACCTGATCAAGCGGCTGGAGGAAGGCAAGGTCTATCTCGGCAATACGGCCCGGCGCGCCATCGCGAACTACTTCTCGCCCGGCAATCTGACGGCGCTGCGGGAGCTGGCGCTGCGCCGCACCGCCCAGAGCGTCGACGAGCAGCTCCTTAGCCACATGCAGAGCCACGCGATCTCCGGCCCCTGGGCGGCGGGCGAGCGCATTCTCGTCTGCATCGACGACGGCGCCGGCGCCCAGGCGCTGATCCGGCTCGCCAAGCGTCAGGCCGATCGCCTGCGCGCGCCCTGGAGCGCGCTCTATGTCGAGACGCCGCAGGCTGCCGCGCTGACGGAAGCTGCGAAGACACGCGTGGCGGGGGTGCTGCGGCTGGCCGAGCAACTTGGGGGCGAGGCCATCACCTTGCCGGGACAGGATGTGGCCGGCGAGATCATCCGTCACGCCGCGGCGAACAACGTCACCCAGATCGTCGTCGGCAAGCCGGCCAAGTCGTACTGGCGCGAGCTTTTCGGCGGTTCGGTCTCCCATGACCTGATCCGGCGGGCCGGCCATATCAGCGTGCATGTCGTCTCCGTCGCGGAAGGCGAGAAGGAGGCCCGTCCGTTCGCAACCGACGGCAAGCGGCCCTTCAGCCTGCGGCCCTATCTCGGCATGCTCGTTTCGGTCGCCGTCGCGCTCGGTGTCGCCGAACTGCTCAGCCAGGTCATGGACCTGCGCAACATCGCGCTGGTCTTCCTGATGAGCGTGCTGATCTCGGCCGTGACGGGAGGGTTCTGGCCGGCGCTCGTCGCTTCCGTGCTGAGCGCATTGGCGCTGAATTTCTTCTTCATCCCGCCGCTCTACACCCTGACGATCAGCGACCCGGAGAATGTCGTCGCGCTCGGCTTCTTCCTGCTCGTGGCGCTGATCGCCAGCAACCTGACGGCGCGCGTCCAGCGTCAGGCCGACGCCGCGCGCCAGCGCGCCCGGACGACGGAAGACCTCTATCTCTTCTCCAAGAAGCTCGCCGGCACCGGCACGCTCGACGACGTGCTCTGGGCGACGGCCTTCCAGATCGCCTCGATGCTGCATGTACGCGTCGTCATCCTCATGCCGGAGGACGGCACGCTCGCGGTCCGCGCCGGTTATCCGCCGGACGATACGCTGGTCGATGCCGACATCGCCGCGGCGCGCTGGGCCTGGGAGCATGATCGCCCGGCCGGGCGTGGTGCCGATACGCTCCCGGGCGCGAAGCGGCTCTACCTTCCCTTGCGCACCGGCCGCACCGCGGTCGGCGTCGTCGGTCTCGACGACGACAGGGAAGGCCCGCTGCTGACGCCCGGGCAGCAGCGCCTCCTCGATGCGCTCGCCGACCAGGCGGCCGTCGCCATCGAGCGTATCCAGCTCGTCGCAGATGTCGACCGGGCCAAGCTCGCGGCCGAGGCCGATCGTCTGCGTTCGGCGCTGTTGACCTCGATTTCGCATGATCTCAAGACGCCGCTCGCCTCGATCATGGGCGCGGCCGGGACTTTGCGCGATTATCGCAGCGCCTTGCCGGAGGATGACCGCACGGCGCTGGTAGCGACCGTGATCGACGAATCCGAGCGCCTCAGTCGTTTCATCGCCAATCTGCTCGATATGACCAAGATCGAGTCCGGGGCGATGGAGCCGAATGCGGCGCCGATCGACGTGGCCGAGGTCGTCGGCAGCGCGTTGCGCCGTGCCGCGAAGATCACCGCCGGCCACCATCTAGAGACCGAACTGCCCGGCGATCTGCCGATGCTCCGGCTCGATCCTGTCCTGTTCGAGCAGGTGCTGTTCAACCTGATCGATAACGCCGCCAAATACGCACCCGCCGGCAGCGCCATCGCCATCCGTGCCCGGCAGGACGACGGCGTGGTCGTGATCGAGGTGATGGACGAGGGGCCGGGCCTGCCGCCCATCGATCTGGAGCGCGTTTTCGACAGCTTCTACCGGGTGAGGAAGGGCGACCAGGTGCGGGCCGGAACGGGGCTGGGCCTCGCCATCTGCCGCGGCTTCGTGGAAGCGATGGGCGGCACGATCGAGGCCGGAAACAGGCGGGACCGCACCGGCGCCGTCTTCACCATTCGCATGCCGATCGGGGCGCGGCAGGACAGATTGGAGCGGCTGACATGACGACATCGGGCGTCAAGGTGCTGGTCGTGGACGACGAGCCGGCGATCCGCCGCCTGCTGCGTGTCGGCCTCTCGACCGAAGGCTACGTCATCCGCGAGGCCGCCAGCGCCCGCGAGGCGAGCCTGCGCATCGCTGAGGAATTGCCGGATCTCGTCATCCTCGATCTCGGCCTGCCGGACATGTCCGGCCAGGAATTGCTCCGCAAATGGCGTGATGAGGCGCTGGCCCTGCCCATCGTCATCCTGTCGAGCCGCACCGATGAGGCCGGCATCGTCGAGGCCCTCGAAAACGGTGCCGACGACTACATCACGAAACCCTTCGGCATGAAGGAGCTCGCCGCAAGGCTGCGCGTCGCCTTGCGCCACAAGCTGCAGCAGCAGGGCGAGAAGCCGATCTTCCAGACCGGCGAGCTCTCGGTCGATCTGGTGAAGCGCATCGTCAGGCTGGGCGATGACGAGGTGAAGCTGTCGCCCAAGGAATACGATATCCTGCGTATCCTCGTGCAGCATGCCGGCAAGGTGCTGACCCACCAGTTCCTGATGAAGCAGGTCTGGGGTGCCACGGCCGATGTGCAGTATCTGCGCGTCTATGTCCGCCAGCTGCGCCAGAAGATCGAGCGCACTCCCGACCAGCCGCAATACATCACCACCGAAACCGGCGTGGGCTACCGCCTGCGCGAGGCCGAATGAACCGCTTTCGCCTCGCCACGCGGACGACCACGACGATCACCGAGCCATGACGCCTTCCGACATCATCCGCCAGCATTCGATCGTCCGCCTCTCGGGGGCCTCGAAGGCCGCAGTGTTCCAGGCTCTGGCGCGCCAGGCCGCGGAACAGCTCGCCTTGCCGGAAAGCGTCATCCTCACGGCGCTGAACCGTCGCGAGGCGCTGGGCTCGACGGGGGTCGGGAAGGGCGTGGCGATGCCGCATGCGCCGGTGCCGGGGCTGACGCAGCCGTTCGGCCTGCTGGCGCGCCTCGATCGCGCAATCGCCTATCAGGCGATCGATGACGAACCTGTCGATCTGGTCTGCCTGGTGCTGACGCCGGAGAATGGTGGCAAGGGGCGGATCGACGCGCTTGCCTGCCTCGCCAGGCTGTTGCGCTCGCAGGCGGTCTGCGAGCGCATCCGGAGCGCGGCCGGCAGCGAGGATATCCGCGCCCTGTTGCTCGAAGAGAACTGAGAGGAGCGCGCACCGCGCGAGCGGGGCGGGCTTCGATGCCCCCGGATCGGGCCGCGATCGATCCGGCGGGCTTCACATCGCCGCGAAACTCCAGCCTGCCATGTCGCGTCGCGCGATGAAGCGTTGCCCGTCGACAGGGAGGCTTCCCCGGCGCTGCGCGTGCAGGTCAACTGTTGTCCGCGAAGATGCCGAGGTCGCCGCCCCGTGCCAGAAGCCGACACGGGGAGGCGGGCAGGAAGCGGGCTTTCAGCGCTGGTATGAGCTGCCTTCTGACAGCCTCTCAGGCATCGCGCCGATGGTGAGAGCCCAAACTAGGCGAAACCCGAGACCTCATGGGCGACGTAGGGCTCCTCGAGGGAGCGGATGTCTGCTTCGGAGAGGTTTACGGACAGCGCTGTCAGCGCGTCATCGAGCTGCGCCATTTTCGTGGCGCCGACCAACGGGGCCGTAACGCCATCCTTGTGGAGGAGCCAGGCCAAGGCGATCTGGGCGCGCGGAACGCCACGCTGTTCCGCGATGACGCCGAGGCGGTCTACCACGGCGCGATCTGCGCTCTTGGACTTGTCGTAGAAGCCCTTGCCGACCTGGTCGGCCGCGGCGCGGGCCGTCGCCGGCTCGTCCTGCCAGGGTCGCGTCAGCCGGCCCCGCGCCAGCGGCGACCAGGGCACCACGCCGATGCCCTCCGAGCGGCACAGCGGCAGCATCTCCCGCTCCTCCTCGCGGTAGAGCAGGTTCAGGTGGTTCTGCATCGAGACGAACGGGGCCCAGCCGTGCTGGCGCTGCAGGCCGAGCGCCTTCATGAACTGCCAGGCATGCATGGAGGAGGCGCCGATATAGCGCGCCTTGCCGGCCTTCACGACATCGCTCAAGGCCTCCAGCGTCTCCTCGATCGGCGTTTCGTAGTCCCAGCGATGGATCTGGTAGAGATCGACGTAATCGGTGCCGAGCCGCTTCAGGCTGGCATCGATCTCCGCGAAGATCGCCTTGCGCGAGAGGCCCAGGCCATTCACATCGGGGCGCATGCGGCCATGGACCTTGGTCGCGATGACCACCGCCTCGCGCGTGGTGAAATCGCGGATAGCGCGGCCGAGGACCTCCTCGCTCGCGCCGTCCGAATAGACATTGGCCGTGTCGAAGAAATTGATGCCGGCTTCCAGCGCCTTGCGGATGAAGGGGCGGCCCTCCTCCTCGCGCATCACCCAGCTGTGATTGCCGCGCGTGGGATCGCCGTAGCTCATGCAGCCCAGCGCGATGCGCGACACTTTGAGGCCGGTGCGGCCGAGATTGCGATAATCCATGACGTCCTCGAAACGGCTCTGCGGCCTGATCAGTCGGTGAAGATGGCGCTGTCCATGAGCTGCGGGTCGCGCGGGATCAGCGGCGCGAAGTCCATCCGCTCCAGGATATCGCGGCGGATATCGATGCCGGGAGCCACTTCGCTGAGGACAAGGCCTTCCTCCGTCAGCTGGAAGACAGCGCGCTCCGTGACGAATACCGCCTTGTGCCCGCGCTTCAGCGCCTGCCTGCCGGAATAGGTGATCTGCTCGACCCTGCGGACGAGCTTCCGCACGCTGCCGTGCTGCGCGATCGAGAGCTTGCCGCCGCCGACCTCCAGCTTGCTGCCCTTGGTGTCAAAGGTGCCGCAGAACACGACCTTCTTGGCGTTCTGCGCGATGTCCATGAAGCCGCCCGGGCCAACGGTGAGCCCGCCGAGCTTCGAGACGTTGACGTCGCCGGCCTCGTCCAGTTCACCGAAGCCGAGGAAGGCGGTGTCGAGCCCGCCGCCGGCATAGAAGTCGAACTGCGAAGGCCCGTCGATCATCGCCGAGGCGCTGCGCGCGAAGCCGAAGAGCAGGCCCACGAGCAACGACCCGCCATAGGTTCCGTGCTCGATGGTCTGGTAATAGCGCCCGACCTCGCCGCGCTCGGCCACCATCTTGGCAACGCCTTCGCCGATGCCGACGCCGAAATTGATGACGTCTCCTTCGGTCAGTTCCTGATAGGCGCGCCGCGCGATCAGTGAGCGGATGTTGAGTGGTTCCGGTGGATCGAGTGGCGTCGGCCCGCGACGCTCGCCGGAGATCAGCGGATCATAGGGCAGATCGTAGCTCATGCGCTGATCGGGATCGACCACGACTGCATCGACGATGGCGCCGGGCACCCGCACCGAGCGCGCCGGAAGCGAGTTCACATCCACTGCCGTCCGGACCTGGGCGATGACGATGCCGCCGGAGTTATGCGCGGCCAGTGCCGCGGCGTAGACATCGACGTTCGCGGCCTCCTGATCGAGGCTGATATTGCCGTCGGCATCGCCGAAGGAACCGCGGATGATCGCGACGTTGATCGGGAAGGATTTGTACCAGAGCAGTTCCTGGCCGCCGAGATTGACGACCTCGACCAGATCCTCCTTGGCGGAGGCGTTCATCTTGCCGCCCTGGTGGCGCGGGTCCACGAAGGTGCCCAGGCCCACATGGGTGAACAGGCCCGGCCGCTGTCCGCCGATCTCGCGATAGAGCTGCATCACGCAGCCGCTCGGCAGGACATAGGCCTCGATCTTCTCGTCGCGCGCCATCTCCTGCATCTTCGGCGACCAGACCCAGTGACCGCCGATGACGCGCTTGACCAGCCTCTCATGGGCGAAGTGGTTCATGCCCTCGGTCTTCTTGTCGCCGATGCCGAGCGCGTGCAGCACAGTGAGATCGCGCGGATACCCGGTCGAGAGGAAGCGGCGGGAGACGGCGCGGAAGGTGTGCGTCGCCTCCATCAGGCCGCCGCCGCCGCCGATCAGCGCCACGGTGTCGCCGTCCTTGATCAGCGCGACGGCCTGGTCGGCCGTCATGAATTTGTTGCGAGCCATCAGGCGGCCTCCGTCCTGGCGGCGTCGGGCTTGCGCGGCACCATCAGCTGGTGCTCGCCCTCCTGCACCACCTCGCCATGCTGGTTGAGGAGCTCGATGGCGATGATCAGGATGCCCATGTCGTCTCGGCTCTTGGGAATGCGCATGTCGGCGATGCGGAACTTCACCTGCAGCGTATCGCCGATGCGGATCGGCTTCTTGAACTTCCAGCTCCAGCCGAGGGCGATGCCGTCATGAAAGAAGCCGGACTGCACCTTCATGCCGTCGGTGAGGGACAACCCCATCAGCCCATGGGCGATACGCCCGCCGAACACCGTCGACTGGGCGTAGACCTCGTCCATGTGGATCGGCGAGAAATCGCCCGCGACGCCGGCATAGGCCAGGACATGCCCCTCGGTGACGGTGACGCGGGGCGTCAGGCGCTCGTCGCCGATCTGGATCTCGTCGTAGAATTTGCCCGGAAGCATGATGGGTCCCTTTGTAAAGCGGTCGGCGGTCGGACGCTGGCGGCCCGGTGTCAGTGCAGGAGCTGGCCGAGGAAGGCCTGGGTGCGGGGGTTCTGCGGGTTCGCGAAGAAGGGCTCCGGCTCGCCGCTCTCGATGATCTCGCCGCGGTCCATGAAGATCACGCGGTCGGCGACCTGACGGGCGAAGCCCATCTCATGGGTGACGCAGAGCATGGTCATGCCGTCCTCGGCGAGGCCGACCATGGTGTCGAGCACCTCCTTGACCATCTCCGGGTCGAGGGCCGAGGTCGGCTCGTCGAACAGCATGATCTTCGGCGTCATGCAGAGTGCCCGCGCGATCGCGACGCGCTGCTGCTGGCCGCCGGAAAGTTGCGCCGGATATTTCTGCGCCTGGTCGCCGATCCTCACGCGGGCGAGGAAGCGCATGGCCAGCTCCTGCGCCGCCTTTTTGGAGGTGCCGCGCACCTTCATCGGCGCCAGCATGCAGTTCTCCATGACCGTCAGATGGGGAAAGAGATTGAACTGCTGGAACACCATGCCGACTTCGGCCCGCACGGCGTCGATATTCTTCTGGCCGGCGCCGAGGTCGTAGCCGTCGACGACGAGCTTGCCTTCCTGATAGCGCTCGAGGCTGTTGATGCAGCGGATCAGCGTCGACTTGCCGGAGCCGGAGGGGCCGCAGATGACGATGCGCTCGCCGCGGGCGACCGTCAGTGCGATGTCCTTCAGCACCTGGAAGTCGCCGAACCATTTCTGAAGCGCCTCGATCTCGACGATCGGCGCCTGGGCGGACAGGTCCGCACGGTCTTTTTGATCTGACATGA
>JARYGW010000135.1:0-13785 GCA_033792295.1 Allobosea sp. | reverse complement strand
GTTCGGCCTCATAGGTGAGGTTTGCGATCGCGGCGAGCGGGACCGCTTTGCCATCCCCGGTGCTGAGCTGGAGGTTGCGCAGCGTCTCGATGGACGTGCGATCGGCGGTTTGGGCGCGGCCGACGACGTTCACAAGATAGATCGAGTCGCGCACCTGGGTGATCGGCGAGCCGCCCACGACATCGTTGAGAGCAGTGGCGAGCGACTCCGACGTGACGCCGAGTTGCGCCGCTTTGTCTTGGAGGACGTCGACTTTCACCACCCGTCCGGGCTCGTTCCAGTCGAACACGACCTGCCCGAGGTCCGGATGCTCGGCCATCACGGCGGCAATCTTTTGCGCCTCCTTCCTCACACCCTCGATGTCGGGACCGGAGATGCGGTACTGCACCGGCCTTCCGACCGGAGGGCCGAGATCGAGCAGATGGACGTAGGCGTCTGTGCCGACGAAGTCGCGTTTGACGAGGGCGTTGAGCTTGGCCCGCAGACGATCCCGCGCCTCGAGATCCTTGGTCACGATAACGATCTGACCGAAATTCGGCGTCGCCGGCTGGACGTCGAAGGCGAGCAGAAAACGAACGGCGCCTTGACCGACATAGGAGGACCAGTGTTCGACGTCGGGATCCTTCGCGAGCGCCGCCTCGAACCTGTCCAACTGCACGCGTGTTTCGAGAATGGAGGAATTCTGGGCCGCGGTCCAATCGACGACCAGCTCGACCCGCTCAGAGGACGGGAAGAATTGTTGCTGGACGAAGCGCATTCCGACGACCGAGGCGGCGAACAGAAGGACGGTGACGCCGATCGTCGACCATTTCCAACGCACGCAAGCCCTCAGCAGGCTTTCGAAGAGGCGTGTAAACCATCCCTTCTTGGCTTCGTGCTTTTTGAGGGTTGCAGGAAGCATCGTGACGCCAAGCAGCGGCACGAACAGGACCGCGACAACCCAGGAGACAATCAGGGCGACGGCTATGACGACGAACAGCGTAAAGGTGAATTCGCCAGGCGCACCGTTGTTGAACGCGACGGGGAAAAAACTGACGATCGTCACCAGGGTGCCGGTCAGCATCGGGAAGGCCGTGTGGGTGTAGACCGAGGTTGCGGCCTTCTCTAGTTTGTCGCCCACTTCGAGGCGAGCGATCATCATTTCGACGGCGATCATCGCATCGTCGACAAGCAGGCCGAGCGCAATGATCAGCGCGCCGAGGGAAATTCGCTGAAGCGAGACGCCATAGAGGTTCATCGCCAGGAAGGTGATGGCCAGCACCAATGGGATTGTCACGGCGACGACGAGGCCGGCCCGGATTCCCAGACTGATGAAGCTGACGATGAGGACGATGGAGACCGCCTCGATCAGCGCTCGGACAAATCCCCAGACGGCATCGGCGACGACCTCCGGCTGATCGGAGACATTGTGGATTCCGACCCCGATGGGAAGCTCGCTTTCGATCTGGCGCATCTTGGCGTGAAGTTGCTCGCCGAAGACCGTGATGTTCGCGCCCGGCTTCATGCCGACGGCAAGTCCGATGGCGGGTGCGCCCTTGTAGCGGAACAGCGTTCGCGGCGGGTCCTCGTAGGTTCGGGTGATCGTGGCGATGTCGCCAAGGCGGAAGAAGCGGTCATTGATCCGCAGATTGATGGCCTTGAGGTTTTCCTCAGAGGCGAAAGAGCCGGTCACCCGCACGCTGACCCGCTCGCCCTTGGCTTCGATCACGCCTGACGGCGTGATGGCATTTTGTCCGTTGAGCGCCTCCACGACCATTCTCTGCGTGATCCCGAGCGCAGCAATCTGCCGCGTCGAAAACTCGAGGTAGATGACTTCGTCCTGTGCTCCGATGAGCTCGACCTTACCCGCGTCGCGCAGCGTCAGCAATTTGGAGCGTGTGGTCTCGACGTAGTCACGCAACTGGCGCTGCGTCAGCCCGTCCGATGTGAAGGCGAACACGTTGCCGAAGACATCGCCGAAACTGTCGTTGAAGAACGGCCCTTGTACGCCGGCTGGCAAGTTGCCCTTTATGTCCGATACGAGATTTCTGATGCGGACCCAGGTGGCAGGAACGTTCTTCCCGGGCGTGGTATCCTTCAGGTAAACGTATATCGTCGTCTTTCCCGCCGTGCTGATGCTCTTGGCGTAGTCGAACGAGTCGATCTCTTCGAGTTTTTTCTCTATCCGCTCGGTGACTTGGCTCATCGTATCTTCGACGGTCGCGCCGGGCCAGTTAGCCTGGATGATCATGGTTTTGATCGTGAAGTCCGGATCCTCGGCGCGACCCAGATTAAAATACGACCATAGCCCCGCGACGGCGAAGACAAGCATGAAGTACCAGACGAGCGAGCGGTGATGGAGCGCCCAAACCGACAAGTTGAACGGCTCGGCGCCCTTTGATGTTTCTTTCGCTGAGGTGTTTTCGCTCACTTCGGCCGCCGGCTTGTTATCGTGCTCCTTCACTGGGCGACCTCCGCTTCGAGCTTGACCTTCTGACCTTCCGACAGGCTGTTCGCGCCGGCCGTGACGACACGCATGCCGCGCTCGAGGCCACGGCCGACCCGCACCACGGATCCGCGCCGCTCGACGATCTCTACGGCGGTGCTGCGGACGACGCCTTGGGTGGACTCAACCAGCCAGACGCGGCTCTCGCCGTCGCGTTCGAACAGGGCGCTGGCCGGCAGGTCGAACGTCGCAGGTCCAATGGACTGGTCAGGGACGGCGGTAATCGTGGCGCCGAGCCGGAACGCATCGATGGAGGAGTCGAGGGTGATTCTGATCCGGCGCAGTCGTGTGGCGCTGTCAGCCTGTGGGGATATCTCGCGGACGTTGCCTCGGCCCCTGATCGACGGGTCAGCCTGCAGCAGGATGTCGAAGGGAGCGCCGACGGTCAGCGCTCGCCCGATGTCGTCGGGCACGTCAACGACGGCCTCGCGGATATCGGTGCGCGCGAGCGTCATGACCTTCATCCCCGGCGACGCCATCTGGCCCACCTCGGCGTCAATGCTGACCACCACACCGTCGATATCGGCCGTCAGGGTCGTGTAGCTCAGTTGTTCATTGGCCTTGGCGAGGTTGGCCTCCGCCTGCTGCAAGGACGCGGCGGCGGCCTCCATGGCCTGCTGAGCGGTGTCCAAGTCAGCTTGCGGGCTCACGCTTTGTTTGAAGAGGGCGCGCGTTCGTTCGTACTGCGCCGTCGTCGTCTGCAACCGCGACCTGGCATTCGCCAGATCGGCCTCGGCGGAGCGCACGGCGAGCTGATAGGGAAGCGGGTCGTTTTGTGCGATGATCTGGCCTCTGTGCACTGTCTCGCCGACATTGACCTTGCGGGCGATGATGCGGCCGAGAACCTGGAAGGCGCGCTCCGTCCGATAACGGGGCTGAATGACACCGGCGAATCTCGGTCGCTCGTCGGCGGACGGTGACACGACGATCGAGAGAACGGGCCGCAGTACCGGCGGCGGTCCATCGTTACGGTCGCAAGCGCCGAGGAGTGTGAGCAGGCCTGCGCAGACGAGCGCGAAACGAGACTTCATGGCTTGGGCGTCTCCCCGCGGTCGTCGGCCGCGTTCTGGACGGTTACAACCTGCCCCGGGCGGAGCAGCTGTCCGCCGCGCGTCACCACGAGTTCGCCGACCGTCACGCCGCTATTCAGCAGCAGTTCGCCGGTTCCATAGCTTTGAACATCAACATTGCGCAGCGACACGGTCATGTCTTGCGGGTCCACCACCCACACGGCCGGCTTCCCTTCCACCGTGAAGAAAGCCGTCCAAGGCAGGACGATGGTGTCGCGAGGCGTGAACCGACCTGTGCCGGACACCGGGGCACCTAGTCCCATCTCTGCTGCAGAATCGCTCAGTCCGACCTTGACCCGCACCGTGCCGCTGGCGGCATCAACGGTGGGGGATACCTCGCGCACCTTTCCAATGGTGCGAACAGACGGATTGGAGAGCAGCCGTATCTCCACGGTGCGATCTTGCTGCGAAGAGGCGCCTAGCAACGTTTCGAAGACGTCGAACACCGCATCGCGCGGTCCGTCGCGCGCGACCGAGTAGATTGGCTGTCCTACGGCGGCGTACTGCCCGACCTCCGCATTGCGCGCCGTGACGACGCCTGAGGCGTCTGCCCGCAATTCGGTGTTCGCCAGCGCGTCGTCGGCAGTCCCCAGGCTTGCCTGCGCGCTTTCCAATGCGGCTCGGGCGCCATCCAGGGCCTGCTTGGCCCGGTCGTAGCTCGGCTGCGTCGTATAGCCCTGCGCTAGCAGGGTACGCTGCCTCTCATAGGTCGCCGCGGCTTCGCGCAGCGTGGCCTCCGCGGAGGCCACCCCGGCCTTTGCCGCGCTCACGTCGGAAAGCTGCTGCGTCTTTTCCAGCGCCGCAAGCACTTGCCCGGCCTCGACGTGATCGCCAACATCCACGTTCCGGCTGGCGATGCGTCCACCGATGCGAAACGCCAGCTCGCTTTGCACACGCGCCGAAATCTGGCCCGTCAGCGTCGTTTCAGGGGCGACCGACGTGCGCGTGGCGGCCTGCACAAGCACCAAGGTCGGCGCTTTGCGCGGCGGGGTCGAGGAGTCGCCACAAGCGGCGAGCAATAGCAGCGGTGCCAGCAGGAGAGGCGAGCCGAAGCGAATCCGACCAAGCAGGCCACCGAGGCCAATGTTTGCGGCGTGTGCGAGGATCGTTTCATCCGCGTTGGTCGAATTCGGTGAGTGGGCCTTCATCTGCCATCCTGCCTAACGGGCGGAGCTCGCGCGCCGGCCCCTGACCGGCGTCGTCGTCTCGTGTCGACTCCGATCTAAATGGTAACGTACCGTACCAGTTGGATAATGCAAGCCCCAGGAAGGTGATCCAGAAGCTCGCCGCGACGGCGAACCCTTCGCCCTCCTGCGTCCGCAAGACGGAAGCGAGGATGCCCTGGACCCAGGCCCCGATCCGAACGACCCTCGTTGCAAGATCGCGTCTGCTTCCGCTTCCCGGCGGTTCGTCCTCGGCTTGGCTATCGCGGGATCGGCGCACGCTCGCTCGCTTTGCTCACAGCGACGTCTTATGAGGATGCTGGCGCTGCTTCGCCCTTTTCCAACGCGCGCTTGGATGTCGCTTCCGCGACCGTCGGCTCGATTCCAACCGTGGTCACGCCCGCCTGGCTCGTCGCGGCCAGCGTGCTCTTGGCATGCGTATAACCATTGGCGATGTGCCGCTGAATGGCGATATCGGAAAAGTCGTAATCACGCGACGACGGTTCTCCATCGTCTTTCGGACGAATAAATCGCGTCATCGAAGTCTCCAAGCCGTCGCCCATGAGCTGGATGTAGCGTGGATGCTGTCTGACTTTTGCACGCTCCCTCGGCTCGAGGCCCGAGAGAATGATCTTCACCATGCTGCGATAGGCGTCCTTGATCTCACGCAGGCGCAGATCACTTCTCACGCGCTCGGAGAAGACGATCTCGTCGCGGCGTGCCATGACTTCCACCATGTTGGTGGGCAGCGTGGACTGCCCGGAGAAAAGATCGACGATGAAGACGCGCTTGCCGTCCGGGCCACAGCGGTCGACGACGAGGTCGAAGGGCGAATTGCTGACGATCCCACCATCCCAATAGGCTTTGCCATCGACGACCGTCCACGAGAAGCCCGGCGGCAGGCTTCCGCTCGCCAGGACGTGGTCGGGAGTGATTGAATCGACATAGCTGTCGAACACCTCCAGCTCGGCTGTTGCGACGTTCACCGCGCTGACGAGAAGACGGACCGGACTCGTCTTCAGCGAGCCGAAGTCGACATACGCGGAGATCAGGCGCCGCATCGGCGACGTGTCATAGTAACTGGTCCACGGCGCGAAGACGTCGTCGAATGGAGGCATCCATCGTGGCTTGAAGAAGTTGGGCACGCCGAAGGTCAATATCTGGGTCGCCACGGCGAGACGCCGTGCGTCCTCGAACAGCCAGTTGGGCGTGACCACGGACAGATCGTTCCAGAAGGATTCGAGCGCTTCCGTCGCATGCTTCGGATTTCCGGCAATGATCGCCCCATTCAGGGCGCCGATCGAAACGCCAGCGACGATATCGGGAAAGATTTGCTCCTCCTCCAGCGCCTTCACGACCCCGCACTCGAATGCCCCGAGCGCGCCACCGCCTTGCAGGATCAGCACGGTCTGGCGCGAGACGGCGTCGAGAACGTGGGTTGGGTCTGCCAATCCCTGTTTGTGGTCCTTAAGGTTGACGCGATAGCGGATCAGAGTTTCGGCAAGCCGCGTCTCATCCGGGGGCCTGCCCGTCGAAAACAATGCCCGCGGCACGTCGCTCTCGAGGTAGAACAGGGCGTAGGAGCCCTCTTCGAGCGAACCTCGGCTGACGAACTCGCAGCCGGGCGTTGGCATGCCCACCACGTCGAAACCGATGTCGCCGATGTCACAGTAGAAGTACGACACCTCGTCGTAGCGATGCCGGGGGTTCATCATGTTGCGGGCCGCGAGCTGGCCCTGGCGGACGGCATTGTCCCAATGTTCGACATGGCGACGCTGAGCGAAGACCGGATCGAAGAATTTCGTCACGTCGCCGGCAGCGAAGACGGTCGGCACGTTCGTGCGCAGCATCTCGTCAACCGCGACATATCCGTCGTCGAGGATGATCCCGCTTCCTTCGAGGAACTGGGTCGATGGTGCGACGCCGATGCTGATCACGACCAGGTCGCACGGAATCCTCTGCCGTGAGGTCGTGACAACGCCCCTGACCTTCTTGTTGCCTTCGATCGCGCTAATCGTATCGTTCAGCCGGATCGTCAGGCCCTTGGCGCTCGCGCGCTGCTTTAGCTCGGCGCTCAGGGCCGGGGCCTCGAGATGCGGCAGGATGGTGTCCCCGAGCTCGATGACGGTGACATCGAGCCCGAGCGCGAGCAGCGACATCGCAATCTCTATCCCGAGAAAGCTCCCGCCGAGGACCACGACGCGCTTGCCAGGCTTGGCTGCGAGCCGGATGGCGTCGCAATCCGCCTTGCGGCGGAGGTAATAGACACCCTCCAGTTCGGCGCCACGAACCTGGAGCGGTTTCGGCATCGCACCGGTCGCGATGAGGAGCTTGCCATAAGTGATCGTCTTGCCGGACGAAGTCCTGACGGCTTGAGCCTTTGCGTCGACGGATTCGACCTGCTCACCAAGCGCGAGGCCAATGTCTTGCTGCTTGTAGAACTCGTCGGGATGGACGAACAGGTCTTCTTCAGTGGACGTTCCCAAGAGGTATTGCTTGGACAGGCGTGGCCGATGATAGGGCGACACGCCTTCCAGTGCTAAAATCTGGATTGAACCTGTCGCTCCCTCGCGCCGGAGCGTATCCGCCGCAGTTGCGCTGGCGAGGCCGCCTCCGACAAGAAGAAAATCGATCTGGTCACCGGACATTTTGAAATCCCTTGGGTCATGAGGCCGCAGGCCGGACGTACAAGGGCGGCGCTACTTGGAATCCGAAGCACTTGTGCTCTGGTCGTGACCTTCTCCCCGGCCGACCCGCACGCTGCTGATGCGGCTCGCGTTACGCACGATCTCGCCGACGGCCTTGACCTGCTCTTCCGCGAGGGCGACCTGCCTCAAGGCGAAGTCGAACTGCAAGCGCACGAGGTCCTGCGGATTCTGTGTGCTTGCGAGGCTTTGCGCGTGCTCGAAGGCATGGCTGGTACTGGATTCGGCAAAGGTCAGGGCCCGTTTGAGCAACGCGCTCGTCGCGGTTTGAACCAGATCGTTCACTTCCTGCCAGGTTTCGATTGACGCGCGCGATACGAGAAACAGGTTGTCTGACGTCTTTTGTGCTCCGGCAAGACCGGCTTTCGCGGCCTCCCGGACGGGGGCGACGATCGAAGATTGGGCGCTCTTGGGATCGGTCATTGCTGGCTCCTGTTGGATGGTCGGCGGTTGACAGATACGGTAACTTACCGTACCCGTCAAGGTCGTCACCCCCAGGCGTCGCATACGGTTATTGGCCAATGCTGTCGCCCGTACCTGCCGCCTGACCCTCCCTTGCGGCAGTTCAACACCGCTATTGAAGGAGTTGTCCGTGAAGATCGTGGACGTGCGCAAGACAGCCTTCGCAATGCCGCTGACGAGTCCGGCTTTCCCACGGCCGCCGTACCGCTTCTACAACCGCGAATACATCATCATTCAGTACCGGACCGACCGTGAAGCCCTCGAGGCCGTGGTGCCGGAGCCGCTCGAGATCAGCGAGCCGGTGGTGAACTTCGAATTCATCCGTATGCCGGACTCGACCGGTTTCGGAGATTATACCGAATGCGGGCAGGTGATCCCGGTGCGCCACCAGGGCCGCGCGGGCGGCTATGTCCATGCCATGTACCTGAATGACGAAGCGCCGATCGCTGGCGGCCGCGAGATTTGGGGTTTTCCCAAGAAGCTCGCGAGCCCGAAGATCGCGCACGAGTCAGACGTTATCGTTGGCACCTTGAACTGCGGCTCTGTGACCTGCGCCGTGGGCTCGATGGGGTACAAGCACAAGATCATCGATTCCGCGCCACTGCTCCAATCGCTTCAGCAGCCCAATTTCATGCTGAAGATTATTCCTCATGTCGATGGCAGCGCGCGTATCTGCGAGTTGGTGGAATACTATCTCGAAAACATCGAGCTTCTAGGCGCGTGGAGCGCGCCTGCGGCACTCGCTCTGCATTCACACGTCGCCGCTGATGTCGCGCGGCTTCCGGTTCGAGAGATCGTCGGCGCAACGCACTTCATCGCCAATCTCGACCTCGGCCTCGGGAAGGTGGCGTTTGATTACCTCGCCGACGGCGAACGAACGCGGTGACTCCGGGGCCTGAGACAAAGCGCAAAACTCCGCGCGCGGGGCCATTCCCTCTGACGCCCCGCGGCATTTATCCCGCCAAGAGGACGATCTCGAAAATATCAGGAGAACAGCATGTCTCTAAAGAACAAGACGGCAGTGGTCACCGGCTCGACCAGTGGCATTGGCCTCGCGATCGCAACGGCTCTCGCCCGCGAAGGTGCCAACGTCGCGATCAACGGCATGGGCCCCGCAGATCAGGTTGAAGCGGAACGCGCCAGACTCCAGGCCCTTGGCGTGAAGGCGCTCTACTCCGCCGCGGACATGTCGAAGCCGGGCGAGATCGCTGAATTCATCAAGACTGTCGAAACATGCTTGGGCTCGGTCGATATTCTCGTCAACAATGCCGGGATTCAGTTCGTCTCGCCGATCGAGGAGTTTCCGCCGGAGAAATGGGACGCGATCCTTGCGATCAACCTGTCCTCCGCGTTCCATACGATTCGCGCGGCGGTCCCCGGCATGAAGCGGCGCGGCTGGGGCCGTATCATCAATACGGCGTCCGCCCACTCGCTGGTGGCCTCCCCATTCAAATCGGCTTACGTATCGGCAAAACACGGTCTGGCGGGCCTGACCAAAACGGTCGCGCTTGAGCTGGCGAAAGACAAGATCACCTGCAACTGCATCAGCCCCGGCTATGTCTGGACGCCGCTCGTCGAGCATCAGATTCCCGAGACCATGCAGGCGCGACACCTCACCAAGGAGCAGGTTATTCACGACGTCCTCCTCGAAGCACAGCCGACGAAAGAGTTCGTGACCGTGGAGCAGGTGGCCTCGCTGGCCGTCTATCTTTGCTCCGACGCGGCCGCCCAGATCACCGGCACTAATCTGTCGATCGACGGGGGATGGACCGCGGAATAGGGCGTGAGGGGCGTGGCGTTCCTTCCGCCACGCCCAGTCCCAGCATCCGGTGCAAGCCCGATGGCACGGTCGGTACGGCCCGGCGGAGGTTGGGGATTGTGGGCCGGCGGCTTTCATCTTCCGTGAGATAAGGTATTGTACCGTCTCAGGATTACGAAAGCGAAGAGTGCCGGTGGAGAGAGCAGTTTCGAATGGCCATGAGCGACGGGCCGCCTTGCGAAGGGACGAGATCCTCGCCGGCGCCGCTGAAGTTTTCTTTGAGCGCGGCTTTTCCCGGACGTCGATCGACGATGTAATCGATCGCGTCGGGGGATCGAAGCGCACGCTCTACAAGTACTTCGCGAACAAGGAGGAGCTCTTCGTCGCGGTCATCCAGAGCGTCTCGGAAAGGGCGATTCCGACCATCGATGTGAGCCACGGTGAAGACCTGGAAGGGGCCCTCGTTGAGTTCGGCGTCCGCTATCTCGAAACCTTGCTCTCCCATGCCGGCCTGTCCGTGTTTCGCGCGGTCCTGGCGGAAGCTTCTCATATTCCGCAGCTCGGCGAGGCGTTCCTGAGCGCTGCGCCCGGCAGGGTGACGCACGCCCTGGCGGACTTCTTTAAGCAGTACAATCGATCGGCCGAGATCAAGATCGCCAGGCCCGACGTCACCGCGCCGGAGTTCCTGGCCCTCATCCGGGGAGATTTGCATCTGATTGCCATGCTCCGCTCTGAGGCGCCGTCCGCCAAGGCGATTCGCGGCTCTGTCGAGAACGCGGTCGCGACGTTCTTGCGTGGTGCGCTTGATCGAACGGCCGCGGTGACCGAAGGTGTGCGCTCCGGCAGCCGGCGAGCTCGGGCCGGAACGGTGCAGAAAAAGAAGCGCTAGGCTGGGCTGCCGCCGCCGGCCGGGGTCGCGGTCTGGTCGGCCTCGACGGAGGGGCCGACGGGCGGCGCCGACATCTCGCGCTGCTCGGCGCGGACGAGGGCAAACGCGGAAATCACCAACGCCACGTGGCTCAGAGCCTGCGGAAAGTTACCCAGGAACCGCTTCGCAAGGGGGTCATATTCTTCCGCAAGAAGACCCACGTCGTTCGCCAAGCCAACCAAACGGTCGAGAAGGCGATCGGCGTCTTGCAGGCGCTCTTGGAGAACGTAGTTCTCGACCAGCCAGAAGCTGCACGCCAGGAAGGCACCCTCTCCCGGCGGGAGGCCATCGATATGGGTCTCGGTCTCGTAACGAATCACCAGACCATCACGGACAAGCCGCCGTTCGACTTCGTCGATCGTCCGGATGATGCGGCGATCCGACGGCGGCAGGAAACCGACAGGTGCCAACAGGAGCAAGCCGGCGTCCAAGTGCGGGGATCCGTAAGACTGTGTGAAGCACCCCCGCTCCGGATCGACGCCGTGTTCGCAGACGTCTGCATGGATCTCGTCAGCAATCCTGCGGAAGTGCGCGCGGTCTCTGTCGTCAGGCGTCAGGCGGCCGCTCATTGCCACCCGATCGAAGGCGACCCAGGCCATCACCTTTGAAAGCGTGAAGTGCTGCGGGTCACCACGGACCTCCCAGATCCCGCTATCTGGCGTCTTCCATACCTTCTCCAGATGTTCGAGGATGATGCGCCGGAGTTTCGGGCTGCGGTCCACGGGTGCGAGCCCATTCTGAGTCGCCAGGGTGAGCGCGTCGAACAACTCGCCGTAGATGTCGAGCTGGTATTGCGTCGCCGCCGCATTGCCCACGCGCACGGGCGCAGAATTCTCGTAGCCGGGCAGCCATGGGATCTCGGCCTCCTGAAGCTTCCGCTCGCCAGCCACGCCGTACATGATTTGCAGTTCTTCCGGACTGCCGGCGACCGCGCGAAGCAACCAATCTCGAAAGTCGTGCGCCTCGTCGTAGTGACCTGAGCGCAAAAACGCGAGCAGTGTGAAGGCCGCGTCCCTGATCCAGCAGTATCGGTAATCCCAGTTGCGGCTGCTCCCGAGCTTTTCTGGGAGCGATGTTGTGGCGGCCGCGACAATGCCGCCGGAGGGGGCATAGCTGAGACCTTTTAGCGTTATCAGCGAGCGTCGGACCGGCTCTGTCCACCGGCCCGCGGGCGCACAGCGGTCCGACCATTCCCGCCAGAATTCGGTCGTGAGACGGAGTTCGTCGTTCGCGAGGATGGCGCCAGGCGGCTCGAGATAGGACAGACCGTAGCTGAGGACGAACGAAACTTCCTCGCCCTTCTTCACGGAAAATGTTCCTTTGGCGCCTTTGTCCTCGGCCTCCAGAGGAACCTTCGATCGGAGAACCAGCATGTCCGGCCCAGAGATGAACATGACCGCATTGGGATTGAGTTTTTCCGCCCAGGGCACCACTTCGCCGTAGCCGAAGCGCGGCGAGATAGCGCAAAACATCTCGACCCGTCCGGCGAGGCCCCGCACGATCCGAACGACATGGCTGGTGGGCTGGCCAATTGGCATGAAGTCGATGATTTCGACCCGGCCCTGCTTGGCCTTGAACTCGGTCGTCACGATCAGACTTCCGTCGATGTATCGCCGGCGCGCTCTCTCGATTCGACCAGTCGGCGCGATCCGCCAAGATCCATGCTCTCTTGTGCCGATCAAGCGCGAGAGGCATGAGGGTGAGTCGAAGCGCGGAAGGCACAGCCAATCGATCGATCCGCTCTTGCTGACCAAAGCGGCCGTTCGGCAGTCACCGATCATCGCATAGTCTTCAATCCGATTTGTCACGCGGCGTTACTCCGGAATGGAGGCGCTCGTCTCGGGTGCGTTAGTCCCCACGACAGGGCCGCCGGACGGTCACGCCGTTCAGAAAAATGTCGACCGCCGATGTCACGGAGGATTCGATTTCCTTCGCGGTCGGCGGCGGGCTTATTCCCAAAACGACGCGCAGGTACAGGTTGTCGCGCAGCATTCCCGCGAAGTGGTCGGCCGCGGCCGCGCAATCCTCGATGTCGAGCTCGCCTCGTCGCTTCGCCTTCTCCAGCACCTCGCGCAGATGCGCGGACGCTCTCGCCGGACCCTTGTCGTAGAAGTCCTGCGCGAGCTTGGGAAAGCGCAAACCCTCGGAGATGATCGTGCGGTAGACGCCAAGCAGACCTGGCGACAGATAGATGCGCATCAGCCGGCGCCCAAAGTCGAGTAGGGTTTCCCGGACGTCGTGGTGATCCGTTACGGCGATGGCGAGCCCTGCGAGGATCGAATTTGCGTTCGCCTCGACGAGAGCCGTGAAGAGGCCCTCTTTGCTGCCGAATTCGTTGTAGATGTTGCGTTTCGAGCCGCCGAGCCGCTCGATGATCGCGTCGATACTCGTGGCAGCGTATCCCTGGTCGAAGAATACGGCGCCAGCCGCTTCGAGGATCGCTGTCCGGCGGTCAGCCCCGGCGGCCTTTCTGGGTGAGACGGTGGCCATTCTCTCCTCGTCGTTCATTGCACCTTGACGGGTACGGTAACTTACCATACCTGTCAAATCAACATGAAGCGATGGCAGGTTATCCAGTCGCCCGCTCACACATGGCTGCTCGGCGGTGGACCCGCGCGTCACTGCGAAGGAATGGTTTGATCGAATGTGCCGAAACGTCGGGCACGGCCGCACAATGATCGGCCCTCAACGGCGGCGGACTCCTCGGCGCCGCATCAGAGCGCGGTAGCTGTCTCGGCCTGAGTTCACGGGAGGCGTCGGATGGCGGATGAATCGATTGGCGATGCGATGCTCGGCGAAACCGCCTCGGACCGCCGGAGGGAGCAGATCATGGGCCTCTTCGCCTACGCTCTCGAGACGTCGAGTGTTCGTGCCGAGGGAATGTCGCGGATCCTCGAACGCATCGGCGTTCTCGAAGCGGACGTGATGTCCGCGTTCGGAGACGTCGAGAGCCTGATTGTTGCGATCGCTCGGCGCGAGGCGTGGCTGATATCGGAGCCTCTGGTCACATGGCGTGGCGGCACCGTGGACGGATTTGCGCGCGCACTCATGAGGTTTGGCTGCATTGCAGCGGGCGAATACAACGTGCGGCTCGCAGGATTCGTCCGGATGATGACAATCGAGCGCGCCCGCGATCCTTGGCTCGGACGACGAATATACGACGTCGGGCCGGCATGTGTTGCGTTGAATCTGCGCCAATTTCTCTCAAGGGGA
>JARYGW010000134.1:0-13801 GCA_033792295.1 Allobosea sp. | reverse complement strand
GACCGTCTCTCGATCCAGTTCAACGAGAAGACCGGCAAGAACCAGACCAAGCTCGATATCCAGGGCTCGACGCTGACCGCCGACAATCTCGGCATCAGCCAGGCCATCAACACCCAGCTTGCCGGCTTCGTCAATTTCCAGAACGATGCCGACCTCGATAAGGCGACGGCCGCGCTGACCGGCGCCCTGACCTCGCTGAAGTCGCTCTCCTCGACCCTGGGCTCCAACCTTTCGGTGGCCCAGACCCGCCAGGACTTCACCAAGGAACTCGCCAACGTGCTGACCACCGGCGCGGGCAACCTCGTCCTGGCCGACCCGAACGAGGAAGGCGCGAGCCTGCTGGCCCTCAACACCCGCCAGCAGCTCTCGCAGACGGCACTCTCGCTCGCCAACCAGGCCGACCAGGGCGTGCTGCGCCTCTTCGGCTGACGAACTTGGCATCGGACCGAAAAGTGGACTCCACTTTTCGGAAGAATCCGATGCGATCACAAGTCGATGGATCGCCGTCATCGCGCCCGATTGGACGCGCGGCGATCCAAGGCCCGACACCTTCTCCCTCCAGCCAGAAGGCAGGATAGACATGGCCCTCAAGGTCGAGCTCAAGCCGCACGAGCGCATTATCATCGGACAGGTCGTCATCCGCAACGACGAGCAGCGCACGCGCTTCTTCATCGAGGGCGAGGCACCGATCCTGCGCGAGAAGGATATCCTCACCGCCGCCACGGCCGACAGCCCCGCCAAGAAGATCTACTTCGCGACGCAGCTGATGTATCTGGCGCAGGATCCGACGCATGAGCACGAAATCTTCTTCCAGCTCGTGCGTGACTTCGTGCAGGCGGCGCCCAGCGCTCTGCCGCATATTCACGAGATCAATAACCGCATCTTAAGCGGCGATCTCTACAAGGCTCTCAAGGCAGCCAAGAAGCTGATCGCCTACGAAGCGGAACTGATCGAGCATGCAAAACGGGTTTAGCGCCTACGCCGCCGCTGCCAAGACAGCCCAGACCGTCGTTTCCCCTCGCGAGCTCGAAGCCTCCCTGCTGATCAAGGCCGCCACCCGCCTCCAGTCCGTCGCCGACGACTGGACCCTCCGGGAGGGCGAGCTTGACGAGGCCCTGACCTACAATCGCCGGCTCTGGACCCTCCTGGTCTCGGCCGTCATCGCCGAGGACAATCCGCTGCCGGTCGGGATCAAGACCAATATCCTCGGCCTCGCGAACTTCATCTTCAACCACACCTTCAAGGTCGCGGCCGACCCGCAACCCCAGGCACTTGGCATCCTCGTCAACATCAACCGCGAAATCGCCGCTGGCCTGCGCGGCCGCTGACATCGTCGCGAACGACCCGGTCATCGCGAATACGCCGCCCGATGGGCGGCGTTTTGCCTTTGCGTGGGCATCGCCCCTCCTGGGTACGGCCCTGCCTGGTTCTGGAAGGCCTCGCATCGCGCCGACGGCGCCATGAAGACGCCGTACCGGATCTCTGCGGTCGTTCAGAGATAATTGGTCAGGGAGAGCTTCGAGAGCATCGACGTCACCTGATAACTTGCTTGCAGTTGTGTCTGCAGCGACAGGATTTGCGTCGCCACCTCTTCCGTCGTCACGTTCTCGACGCCAGACAAGGTCGTGGTCAGGTAGCTCTTGGTGTTCTGGTGACGCTCCTTGGCACTGGCGAGCGCCGTCTGGGCCGACCCCAGCTCGGTGATGATCTCGGTCGGCTTCTGGGTCGTGCCGCCAAAGCCGAGCCGGTCCCCGACCCGCTCCGCCATCGCGTTATAGCGAGCCTGGGAGTTGGCGTCGTCAGCGGGGAAGGATTCCACCGCCATGATCCCGAATTGTGCGAGACCGACCCGGAACGCCTCTTCGTTCGCACGGGCGCCGGTGCCCACCGTCTGCCCCTGGTCGACCTGGACCGTCGCCGTGTTGCGCGCCGTATCGGCGGCATCGTCGCCGCGATACCAGATCACGGTGTCCTTCACGCCGACATTGGTGGGGGCAGCGGTCGCCGTATAAGGATCCGCGCCGGGCACGCGCTGTGGCGGATTGCTGGCGCTGCCGGCGAAGAAGGCCGCGGCCGCGACTTGCGAGGAGGCTGCGGAAAGCGTCGTCTTCGCCTCCGTCTTGATCGCCGCGCCGATCGAGTTCTGCAGATTTGCAGCCGTGGTGGCGAGATCACTGCCGATCTCGAAGGAATTGGAATCCGAGCCGGTCGTCCCCAGCGCGCGTGCGGTCAGGGTCACCTGCTCCTGCGTGCCGTCCGGCAGCTTCAGGGTGATGTTGACCTTGTCGCCCGCCGTCGGCTGGCCGGTGACGGAGATCGAGAAGGCGGCGTCCGTTCCGGCTGGCGCGGGCGTCTGCGCCGTAACCGAGATGCCGGTTCCGGTCGCGGAGACGTCTCCGAGCTTGAAGCCGTAGACATGATCCGCATCCGACAGATCGACCGTCGTCGTCCCGGTCATCCCCATTTGCAGCCGGCCCATCCCGTCGCTGCCGAGATCGGCCTTCTTGCGCTCGTCCATCACCTGCCGCAGCCCATCCTTGCCGGCGCTGCCGTTGATGATCTCGTCGTAACCCAGCGTTGGCTGGGTATCGGAGGTCCGCCCCGAAAAGAGATAGCGCCCGTTGACGTCGCTATTGAGCAGGTCGAGCGTCTGCTTGAACTTCTCCTGCGCCAGGACCTGCGGCCCGGTCTGGCCGGTCGAACTGGCGAGATAGGTGTTGGAGCGCATGTCGTTGCGGCTCTCCGTCGCCATCTTCCCGAAGCTGTCGACCGCGCTGGACATCAGCTTGAGGTTGACGTCGGCGAGGTCGATGCCGCTCAACCAGGAATCGAGCGAGGAGATCTTGGCGTTGAGATCGAGGCTGACGCGACGGTCGATGCCGAGATCGCCATAGCTCGTGCTGCGTTCCTTGGTGGAGAGCTGCCGCTGCAGGTCGTCGAACTGCGTGCGGCTGGAAACGAAGCTGTTGGGCTGGGCCGAGCGATAGGCGCCGGAGCCATAGGCGGTGATGGTCATGACGGCCTCACACTCTCATCAGCATGTCCATCATCTCCTTGACCGTGGAGATGATGCGGGCATTGGCGGCATAGGCGTTCTGGAGCTCGATCAGCATCGACATCTCCTGATCGACATTGACCTGCGCGGTTTCCTGGAAGCGGCTCTGGATCGAGGCAAGCGCGACCTGCTGTCCCTCGTTCAGCCGCTGCGCGGTTTCGACCGCCTGGCCCTGGGAGGAGACGACCCGCTGGACGAGATTGCTGACGGTGGTGCTGGAGGTGGCCGTGCCGCCGTCGAGCCCCGTCGCGTTGGTGATGGCGCGCTGGCTCTGCGTCAGCCGGTCCAGCATGAGCGCCGGGCGTGTCGTGTCGCCCTGCGCGGTCTGTGGATTGGTGCTGTAGACGGCCAGCAGGGAGCGGTCCGCCACGAGGGCGGGATTGACGGTGATGCGCGCAGCGAAGCCTTGCGTCTGCGAACCGCCGTCATAGGAGCCGGTGAAGGCCGCGGCGGAGGTTCCATCGACGAAGAAGGGCAGTTCGGGCGCGCCGCCCGCCGAGGAGAGCGCGGTGTTCGTCGGCCGCGCCGTCAGCCCGACCACGTCGCGCGTGCCGGCAGCGCCGTCATCGACGATGCTCAGCGTCGAGCCCGTGTTGGACACCGTGAAGCCGGAGCCGACCGCCGCCTGGATCTGCGCCGCCACCGAGGCCGGGCCGCCGGAGAAGTCGATCCCGATGACGCGGTTGTTGGCATCGCCGCCCGCCGAAGCCGGCAGCGGCAGCGAGGCGGCCGAATCCACCCTCACGAAGGTGAAGCGCTGATTTTGCCCGCCGGGCGTGACCTTGTAGTCGAGCGTGATGGTGTTGCCCGGCTGGAGGCCGCTCATGTCGACGTCGAAGCCGGTCGCGGCGCCCGCCGTCGCCGGCGTGCCGGCGATCTCGCGATCCGACAGCGCCTTCGACATCTGCGCGGCGATCTCGTCGAGCTGTGCCTGGGCTTTCACCAGGCTCTTGTCGCGCAGCTCGATGTTCGCGGCGATCTCGCCGGAGCGGAAGACATTGTTGGCGATCGCATCCGACACGCTGCCATTCGCGCTGCGCATCGTGATGGTGCCGACGCCGCGCTTCGCCGGGTCGGTGCTCCACTGGTCGTCCGGGCCGAGCCCGCTATGGGCGTCGAAGCTGAAGGTGACCGCAGGCTGCCCATCGAAGAGCTGCGTGCCGGAGCCGGTCACGACGCTGACCGAGCCGCGCGCATCCTCCGTTGTCTTGATGTCGACATATTGCGACAGCTCGGAGAGGATCAGGTCGCGCTGATCCTTCAGGCTCGCCGTCGCGCTGTCGTTCGGCGCGGCCACGATCCGCGCATTCACCTTGGTGAGAGAACCGAGCAGGTCGTTGACCTTGGTGACGGCCGTGGCGATGCCGGTCTCGGCCTGGTCGCGCTGCGCCTGGATGCCGCTCGACAAGGTGTTGAGCTGCCGCGCGAGCAGCGTCGCGGAATCGATCACCTGCGAGCGCAGGCTGTAGGACGAGGGATCGTTCTGCAGCGACTGCAGCGAGCTCGTAAACTTGTTGAACATGGTGTCGAGCGCGGTCGCGCTGCCCGGCGCGCCGTAGAGCTTGTCGAGATTGGAGAGCGCATTGGCACGCGTGGACGTGTAGGCCGCGCCCGAGGCCTCCTGCCAGAGCTGATGCTGGACGATGGTATCGAGCAGCCGCTGGACCTGCGTGCTCTGCACGCCGATGGTGAGCCCGCTGAGGCTGTCGCTGTTCGAGACAGAGCGACGGACATAGCCCGTCGTTCCGGCATTGGCAACGTTCTGGGAGACGACGCCGATGCCGACCTGGCTAGCGGTGAGGCCGCCGATCGCCGTGTTGAGGGAAGTGCTCAGCCCCATCGTCGACTCCTGACGTTATTTGCGGCCCTCCTGGGCCGCAGCCTGGGCAGATGTCTCGTTCAGCGGATGATGTTGAACACCGAGGTCAACATCTCCTGTGCCGTGCTGATGACCTTGGTGTTGGCCGAATAGGCCTGCTGGGTGACGATCATCTTCGAGAATTCGTCGGCAATGTCGGTGTTGGACTGCTCGACGCTACCGCCCACGAGCTGGGAGGTTCCGAGCCCGACGATCGGCGCTCCGGATTCGATCGTCTCCTCATAGGCACCGCCGTCGAGACGCTTGAGGGCATTGTCGGCGTTGAAGCGCGACACCGCGATCTGTGCCATCGCGACGACCTGGCCGTTCGAGAAGGTGCCGATGACCTGCCCCTCCGCCGAAACCGAGACACGGTCGAGCGTGCCGGCCGTATAGCCGTCCTGGCGGATGCTGCGGGCATCGATCTGGCCGCTGACGTCGCCGTTCTGGGTCAGGGCGCTGCCGCCATTGGTCGTGATCTGGATGCCGCTGATCGTCGTGCCGCCGATCGTCATCGTCGGCAAGGCGATGTTGCCGCCGGCTGGCGTCGTCATCTTGCCGGTCGCATCGAAGGTCACGTCGATATTCGCGTTGCGGTAGGCCGTGGCGCCGCCGGTCGCGCCGGTGTTCTCCGCGATGAACAGGTTCCAGGTATCGACCGTGGCCGGCGGCCCGGCGGAGGCGTTGGTCGCCTTGGCCCAGCGCAGCTCGACATTCGTCGCCTTGCCGAGCGAATCGTAGACCGTCACCGAACCGCCCGGGATCGATTGGCTGAGGAAAGGCGTGATCTCGCTGCCGACGACGATGCCGGTTCCGCCCTGCGTGGTGGAAAGGGGATTGCTGGCGGTGAAGCTCGCCGCCTTCAGCAGCTCTGAGCCGGGCACGCTGCTGTCGGCGGCGTTGGTCTTGGGATAGGCCGGGATATTGGCGCTATATTCGATGGAGGTCGTGGCTTTGGCGGGGAACTGGTCCTTGGTGATCCGCAGAACTTCCGGCTGCGTGCCGATGAGCTGGCCGGTGACCTGGTCGATCTTCTGGCCCTTGAGATAGTAGCCCGCGCCGTTGACGAGATAGCCGTTGGCATCGAAGTCGAAATCGCCGCGGCGGGTGTAGAGGTTCTGGTTGGCGAACTGCGTGTTGGCGCCGACGCCGCTCTGGCGCTGGTCGACGACGAAGAAGCCGTCGCCGTTGATCGCGACATTGGTGTCGATCCGCGTCGCGTTGAGATCGCCCTGGATCGAGTTCGTCGCCTGGCTGAAGGCTGCGACCGAGCCGGCGGTCTGCCGATTCAGCGCCGAATCCGGCACCAGGTCGGCAAAGGTCGTGTCGACCCGCTTATAGCCTGCCGTCCGTGAATTCGCGATGTTGCCGGAGATGTTCTCGAGCGCATAGGACTGCGCCGTCATACCTGAAACCGCTGTTGTCAGCGCACTGAAAACACCCATGGCACCCTCGCCTCGACCGGCACGCCCCGCAGGGAGCACTGCCCACAACTCATGGCGAAGTCTGCACGCGCCGTGCCAGCGGCATGGCGCTTGTATTTCAGAGGGTTAGATCGTTTACGAAAGGTTCCGCGGCAGTCCACGCCGGGCAGAAACGCCCGCCCCCGGCAGATTCTGCCGGGTCATTCCGTCTCGCTCTTGGCTCCGCGCCAGGAGGCAAGGTCGCCCGCCACATCCGACAAGGTCGGCGGCGTCGCCTCGACGAAGGGCAGCGGCCGGCAGACTGCCAGCGCCGCGAGCCCGATCCGGGCGGTGAGCATGCCGTTGATCACACCTTCGCCGAGCTTGGCGGAGAGCCGCGCCGCAAGCCCCTGCCCCAGCACCTGCTGGATCACCGCATCGCCCGCCGCCATGCCGCCGGTCAGCACCAGATGGTTCAGCACCTGCCGTGCCAGCCTGAGAAGCCCGAGCGCACCGGGCCGCCCAGCATAGATACCGGCAATGGAACGCAGCAGCCGGGAGCAGGCGACGAGGACGAACAGCACGTCGACCAGCGCGCGCGGGCTCACCGCCGTGACCAGCGAGACCCGCCGCGCCGCGATCGCGATCTGCTCCTGCGCCTGCTTGTCGAGCGGCGCCAGCAGGCTCCGTTCGGCAACGGTCAGCACGTCGCGCGGCGCGAAGAGCTGCGGCAGCGCCGCCTCGAGCTCCGCCCGCCCCTGCGCCGTCTGTGCGCGGCCCTTGTAGAGGCTGGAGAGTTCACCCGCGAGCGCCTTGGCGGCGTCCGTCGTCCCGCCGACGAGCAGACCGGCACCACGTTCGCGCAAGGACTCGACCTTGCGCTCTCGCAGGATGTCGCGCAGCACCTGCGCCAGCATCACCAGCAGCGCAAAGGCGGCGATGGCGGCACAGACCAGTGCGGCGTAGCCCAACGCCGGATTCTGATTCATCAGCGCCGAGATGGTGTTCTCGACCCAGACGCCGGCCGCCAGCGCGAGGAAGCCCGACAGCCCGGCGACGAAGAGCGAGCCCCAGGAGAATTTGCGCTTCGACGGCGCGACGGCCGCCGGCTCGACGGCATCGACCGGCTCGTTCTCCGGCAGGATCGCGACATCGCCCTGCCGGATGCCGCCATCGACGGCCATGTCGTCCGCGGCCTTTTCGCCGAGGAGGATCGCGCGCGGAGCCTTCGTCATCGCCCTGCCCTCCTCACGCCAGCCTGTCGCCGATCAGGAATTCGAGCGCGCGGTCGAGGCGGATCTGCGGCGGCGGCTTCATCCGCCCGCCTGCATCGGCCTCGACCAGCGGCGGACGGAAGCGCGGCGCCCGGATCTGCCAATGCGCCTTCGGATCGAAGATCGCCTCCGGCCGCTCCGGCAGCTCGCCTGGAAAGATCGCCGCCTCGGCGACGCCGTCGAAGGCCTGCCCGTCGATCTCCTCGCCGGCTTCCGGCACGCCGGCGATCGCCGGCAGCTCCTCGCGGCCCTGCCGGATACGGACCTCATGCGTCGCCCTGACGGCGGCCAGCGCCATCGCCTCGACCTGCGCCCCGGCGCCCTGCGCGCGCGACAGCGCCCGCGACACCAGATGCGACATCACCGCCGCCAGCCGGTCATGGCTGGTGTGGTGGATATGGTCGGCCTTGGTCGCGGCGAAGAGCACGCGCTCGATACGCGGCGCAAACAGGCTCGAAAGCCAGGAATTGCGCCCGACTGAAAAGGCCGCGAGCGCCTGCCCCAGCGCCGTTTCGAGATCGGCCAGCGCCGGCGCGCCGGCATCGAGCGCCGCGAGCACGTCGACCAGCACGATCTGCCGGTCGAGCCGGGCGAAATGGTCGCGGAAGAACGGCGTGACCACGACGCGCTTATAGGCCTCGAAACGCTCCGCCATCAGCCCTGCGAGCGTGCCGGGCCGCGGCCCGCGATCATGGCCCAGATCCAGCGGCGCGAAGGTCAGCGCCGGCGAGCCTTCGAGATCGCCGGGCATCAGGAAGCGGCCGGGCGGCGTCACCGCCACAGCTTCCGGATCGGCCCGGAGCTTGGCCAGATAATCCTTGAACAGATCGCTCGCCGCCTCGGCCGCCAATTCGTCGGGCGGCCCGTCCGGATCGCGGCCGGCAAGATCGGCGAGCCAGCCGGCCGCGGCCTTCTGCCGGTGGGCCTTTCGTGCATCAGCCACGGCCTGCGCCGACCAAGCCTTGTAGTCCTGCCCGATCAAGGCAAGGTCGAGCAGCCACTCGCCGGGATAATCGACGATGTCGAGCGTCAGCGTCGCCGGCCCCTTGAACCACCCGGAAGCACGCTCGTAGTCGATCTCGACGCGCAGTTCCGAGATGCGCCGCGTCGACTCCGGCCAGCGCCGATCCGGCCCGTTCATCGCGACGCGATGCGCTTCATAGGGAAAGCGCGGCACGTCCGGGTCCGGCTGAGGGACCAGCCGCACGCGCGCGATGCGCCCTTGCGAAGCCGCCTTCAGCACCGGCAGCTTCGCCCCCTCCATCAGGTTCTGGATCAAGGCGGTCGTGAAGACGGTCTTGCCCGAGCGCGAGAGCCCGGTCACGCCGAGCCGCAGACGCGGCCGCGCCAGCCCGAGCAGGCTGTCGCCGAGGGCCAGCGCCGCATTACGGGCGGTATCGATATAGGAGGGATCGCTCACGACGCCGCAGCGCTCACTCGTCAGGCCCCTCGCCAAGGGAGGCTGGCGTGACGAAGCGATCGAGCCGTCCGCCCCGCTCGCCGACGTCGCGCCAATCCTCTATGGCGAAGTCGAGCACGGCGAGACCCGCCGTCGGATATTTCTGGCTCATCCGCGCCGACGCATAGCGGTCGCCATGACCGGTCAGCCGCTGCGCCAGCTCCTCGAAGCCGGGATTGTGACCGATCATCAGGAGCGTCTTCACCGACGGCTCCGTCTCCTGCACGACATAGAGCAGCGCCCCGGGCTTGGCCTCGTAGATGCGCGGCTCGTACTGGGTCGCGGGTTTCTCCGGCAGCATCGACGAGACCAGCTCCCAAGTCTCGACCGTGCGTCTGGCCGGCGAGATCAGCACGAGATCGGGCAGCAGCAATTCGTCGGCAAGGTAGCGCCCCATCACCGGGGCGGCTTCGCGCCCCCGCGCGGCGAGCGGCCTGTCCCGGTCGGCCACACCGGCGGGCCAGTTCGATTTCGCATGGCGCAGAAGCATGAGGCGTCGCATGGGACGAACCTAATCGCGGGCGGCCGTTTTTGCGAGCCCCTCCCCGGCCGAAAGCGCCGAGGCCAGCAGTGCGAAGAGCCGTGCTGCATGCGCCTCCAGCAAAGTCTCCCGGCTGCCATTCGCGGCGAGGAAATCAAGCGCGCCGTCGATCAACAGCGTCGCAAAGCCATGGACCGCAGACCAGGCCAGCAGCACCTCCGGTAGATCGGGAGCCAATACCTCAGGCGCGGGCTTCTCCTGCTGGGAGGAAGGTGGCGCCAGGCCACGGCTCAATCGCACCTCACGGACCAGTATGCTGAAAGCCCGCGTTGCGGCGGCCCGGAAGGCGGGGTCCTGACGATCCATTTCGCGCTGCCCGAAGACCACCCGAAAGCGCCCGGGATTGGCGAGCGCCGTCTCGACATAGGCCCGCGCGATCGCAGCGAGCCGGCTGCGCCTTTCCGCCTGCGCCGCCGCAACGGCCGCCTCCATCGCCGTCGCAAGGTCGTCGAAGCCCAGCGTCGCGATTGCGGTCAGCAATCCGGTCAGGTTGCCGAAATGGTGGGCCGGCGCCGCCGGTGAAACCCCGGCCCGCCGGGCACATTCGCGCAGGGTGAAGCCGCCGAGCCCGCGCTCGGCCAGCACCTCTTCCGCCGCCGCGATCATCGCCTCTCGCAGGGAGCCGTGGTGATAGTGCTCGCGAGCAGTCCGGACCGGGGCATCGGCCATGACGGCCTCCGTAAATCTTTACAGCGTCAAAATTATCTTGACGCCGTTAAGATAACGAGACAGAACCGGCCCGCAACTGAACACTGTCAAGTTTGGAGGACATCATGCCGCCTTTGACATGGGATGCTGCCTTTTCCGGAGCCAACCTGCTCGCCATCTCCGGCTGGCTCCTGCTGATCGCCGCGCCCCGCTGGCGGATCGGCCAGGCCCTCGCCGGCCTCCTCATCCCGACCTTGCTGTCCCTCGGCTATTTCGTCCTGATCGCAGCGTATTGGCATGGCGCACAGGGCGGCTTTTCTTCGCTCGACGATGTCGCCGCCCTATTCCGCTCGCGACCGCTGCTGCTCGCCGGCTGGGCGCACTATCTCGCCTTCGACCTGCTGATCGGCGCGTGGCTGCTGCGTCGCTCACAGAGCGACGGCCTGCCGCATTGGGCGATGATCCCGGTTCTCGTCCTGACGTTCCTCTTCGGTCCGGTGGGCTACCTGCTCTATCGCCTCGTCGGGACAAGCAGCGACATCGTCACGGAGGATCGAATCCCGCGCTTCCTGGCGCGGCTGCCGGCGCCGTTCCGAGCCCTGGAATGGGAGCCGCGACTGACCGCGGCCGGCATAGCGATGCTGCTCCTCGTCATCCCGACGATCCTCGCCCATGCCACCGATCCGCGCCTGCTCAACGGCGACAATGTCTGGCTCAAGCCACTGAAGTTCGAGATTTCGATCGCGATCTACCTGCTCTCCTTCGCGCTACTGCTGCCGCTGACCAGCGAAGCCTTCCAGCGCTCGCGCCTCGGCCGGTTCGCGGTCTGGCCGGTGATCGCCCTGCTCTTCTTCGAGCTCGTCTACATCGCCTGGCGCGCGTCGCGCGGCGAAGCATCCCACTATAATCAGGACGGCCCGATCGCGATTGCCCTTTACGCGGCAATGGGGATCGCGGCCGTGCTCTTCACCGCCGCGAGCGGCGTCCTGGCCTATGGCCTCGCTCGCAAGGATGCGGTGCCGTTGTCCCCGCTCTTGCGCCGCTCGCTGATCCTCGGCCTCGGCCTCACCGCCGTGCTCGGCATCCTCTCCGGCGCGGTGCTCAGCAGCGGCGGCGGCCACATGGTCGGCACGCCGCCGCCCGCGGCTGCCATCATCCCCTTCTTCGGCTGGTCGCTGAGCGTCGGCGATCTGCGCCCCGCCCACTTCCTGGCGCTTCACGCCATGCAGATCGTGCCGGGCTTCGCGCTGCTTGCCGCGCTGCTCCGTCCGACAATCGCGCTGCGCACCCTCGACGTCTTTGCTCTCGCCTATGCCGGCGTAACGGCGGCAGCGCTGATCGCCGCCCTCAACGCCCGCCCTCTGCTCGGCATCGGCTGATCCGCTTCAACGGCTCTCGCGCCGCGCCATGAAGGCGAGCTTCTCGAAGAGCGAGACATCCTGCTCGTTCTTCAGCAACGCGCCGTGCAGCGGCGGGATCAGCTTGCGCGGATCGCGCTCGCGCAACATCTCCGGTCCGATATCCTCGGCGACGAGCAGCTTCAGCCAGTCGAGCAATTCGGAGGTCGAGGGTTTCTTCTTCAGGCCGGGCACGTCGCGCACCTCGAAGAACAGGCGCAGCGCCTCCTCCATCAGCCGCTTCTTGATGCCGGGGAAATGCACCTCGACGATCGCCTGCATCGTCTCGGCATCCGGGAAACGGATGTAGTGGAAGAAGCAGCGGCGCAGGAAGGCGTCCGGCAGCTCCTTCTCGTTGTTGGAGGTGATGATAATCATCGGCCGCTGCGCCGCCTTGATCGTCTCGCCCGTCTCGTAGACGTGGAACTCCATCCGGTCGAGCTCGAGCAGGAGGTCGTTCGGAAACTCGATGTCGGCCTTGTCGATCTCGTCGATCAGCAGCACCGGCCTCACCGGCGAGGCGAAGGCCTCCCAGAGCTTGCCGCGCTTGATGTAGTTGGCGATGTCCGACACGCGCGGATCGCCGAGCTGGCTGTCGCGCAGGCGGCTCACCGCATCGTATTCGTAGAGGCCCTGCTGCGCCTTGGTCGTCGACTTGATGTGCCAGGTGATGAGCGGCGCGCCGAGCGCCGCGGCGATCTCCTCGGCCAGCACCGTCTTGCCGGTGCCGGGCTCGCCCTTCACCAGCAGCGGCCGCTTCAGCCGGATCGCGGCATTGACAGCCACCGTGAGATCCTCGGTCGCGACATAGTTCTCGGTGCCGGCAAAACGCATGGGCGATCCTTTTGAGCGTGGCCGCTAACGCTAGCGCATTCGCGAAGGCGGACAAAACCGCGTTTTGCGCAACCCATCGCAGCGCTTCTGCCTAAAGGCTCACGCAGCAAGGCGAATTTCTCGCGGTCGCAGCGATTCGAAGGTTGTGCATCGCACCTGCGAACCGCAAGAATGACGGAGCATCCCAGCCGTTCGAATCGTAAGGGCAATCCGTGGCCGGAACTGTCGATCCCGCCGTCTACAAGGACGCCGTCGTCGTGCTTGCGACGGCAGGGGTGGTCGTGCCGCTCGCCAAGACGCTCAAGGTCAATTCAATCATCGCCTTCATCGCCTGCGGCGCACTGCTCGGTCCCTTCGGCCTCGGCAGCTTCGCGGGGAAGCTGCCGGTGCTCGCGACCTTCACCGTCTCGAATGCCGAGGCGCTGGCCGGCCCGGCCGATGCCCTGGCGTCGCCTTCCTGCTCTTCGTCATCGGTCTTGAACTGTCCTTCGAGCGCCTGATGACGATGCGGCGCCTCGTCTTCGGGCTCGGACTCGCCCAGGTCGGGCTCTCGGCCGCCGCAATCGGGCTCATCGCCTATGCGCTCGGCCAGCCGGCGACGGCGGCGCTGATCATCGGCTTCGGCCTCGCCCTCTCCTCGACCGCGATGATCGTCGAGCTGCTCGCCGCCAAGAAACGGATGACCACCTCGGCCGGACGCGCCAGCTTCGCTATCCTGCTTTGCCAGGACCTCGCGGTCGTGCCGCTGCTGTTCCTGGTCAACGTGCTCGATGCGCAGAACGGCTCGGGCTCGCTGCTCGCCGGGCTGGCCCAGGCCTTCATCCAGGCGGCGGCGGCCATCGCCACCATCGTCGTCATAGGCCGGCTGGCGCTGCGCCCGCTCTTCCGCCTCGTCGCCTCGACCGATTCGGCCGAGAGCTTCATGGCCGCGACCCTGCTGACCGCGCTCGGCACCGGGCTGATCGCCGCCGCCGCCGGCCTTTCCATGGGGCTGGGCGCCTTCATCGCCGGGCTACTGCTGGCCGAGACCGAGTTCCGGCGGGCGGTCGAAGTCACGATCGACCCGTTCAAATCCCTGCTGATCGGCGTCTTCTTCCTCACCGTCGGCATGGGCGTGAACCCCGCCGAGATCGCGGCTCATCCCGTCGCGATCCTCTCGGTCGCGATCGGGCTGGTCGCGATCAAGAGCATCCTCATCTTCGTTCTCTCCCGCCGCTTCCGGCTGAGCTCGGCAACGGCGCTCGAAACGGCCCTGATGGTCAGCCCCGGCGGCGAATTCGCCTTCGTCCTGCTGAACGGCGCATCCAGCGCGGGGCTGGTCGACCACGGCCC